>CAZGVW010000280.1:0-35000 GCA_964529265.1 uncultured Phycisphaeraceae bacterium | reverse complement strand
CACGGTCTCGAACTGGAGTTCAGCCGCGGGGTCGGAGACATCGAGCACGAGCAGCAGCAGGTCGGCGTGGGTCGTTTCTTCGAGCGTGGCTTTGAACGACGCGACGAGGTTGTGGGGCAGATCTCGCACGAAGCCGACCGTATCGGAGAGCATCACCGTGGCGCCGCCGCCCAGGTCCCACTCGCGGGTGCGCGTCATGAGCGTGGAGAACAGTTTGTCCTCGACGTAGGCGCCGCCGGTGGTGAGCGCGTTGAAGAGTGTGGACTTGCCCGCGTTCGTGTAGCCGACGAGGCCGACCGTGAAGTGATCGAGCCGGCGCTTGCGCACCTCGCGGCGTTTGCGGCCTTCGATCTCCTCGAGTTCGCGGCGCAGCATCACCTTGCGGCGGTGCACGAGGCGGCGATCGATTTCCAGCTGCTGCTCGCCCGGGCCGCGGGCGCCGATGCCAGCGATGCCGCCCACGCCGACGATGCGCTCCAGGTGGTCCCACATGGCGCGGAGGCGCGGATACGTGTATTCCAGTTGCGCCAGTTCGACCTGCAGTTTGGCTTCGTGCGTGGTGGCGCGGCTGGCGAAGATATCGAGGATCAGTTCGGAGCGATCGATCACTTTGCGCTCGATCCGCTCCTCGATGTTGCCGATCTGCGATGGGGTGAGGTCGTTGTCGAAGATGACGAGCGTGGCGCCGGTCATCTCGCACAGGGCCTTCAGTTCATCCAGTTTTCCTGCGCCGATGAACGTGCCGGGCTCCGGCCGCTGGCGGTTCTGCACGAGCGTGCCGACCACCTTCGCGCCCGCCGTCTCGGCGAGCGACGCGAGTTCGCCCAGCGGGTCGCGCTCGTCGAACCTGCTCTGCGGCAGGTGCACCGCCGCCAGGACGGCCGATTCCGCGGCCACCTTCAGTGAGTTTCGCTGACTTGCTTTGGGCATCTGTGTTTCTTTACGGCCGGTGTCCGGCCATCCGCCGAGCGCCCGTGGCGCTCTCTCTGTGTCATCCTCAACGGGTCGAGCCGGTTGAATGATAGAGCCCCCGCCGCGGCGGATCAGCCGCACGGCCTCGGGGGGCGGCTACCATTCGTCCCTGCCCCGTTTCCCAAGCGCCAGGAGAGCACCCCGTGACCAGCAAGAACCCGCTCCCGCGACTCCGCCGATTCACGCTTGCCGCGCTTGCCGCGGCTGCGGTGGCCGTTCCGATCGTCATCGGGGGCGCCGGCCGCGCCGAGTCGCCGACGGAGATGTCGAACCCCTACGCGTGGTTCGATCCGATCATCGACATCCAGCAGATGATCGCGAGCCGGTATGTCGTGGCCCCGGACATGAAGGCGCTGCAGGAGGCGGCGATCGACGGGATGCTGGAGGCGCTGGGCGACCCGTACACGGAGTACGTCTCGACCGATGATCTCGCGGAGTTCAACAAGGCGATCCGCGGCGAGTACGTGGGCATCGGCGCTTCGGTCAGGATGGAGGAGGGGTGGGTGACGATCGTGAGCCCGCTGGAGGATTCGCCCGCGTATCGCGCGGGAATCATGGCAGGCGACCGGATCGTCGAAGTGAACGGCGCCTCGACATTCGATCAGCCGCTCCAGGACACCGTGGACATGCTCACGGGCGAGCCGGGGACCACGGTCAACGTCACGATCGAGCGCGGCGGGGAGCGCATCAATTTTCCCATCGTGCGGCGGCAGATCGTCACGCGCACGGTCGCGGGCTTCCGCCGCGCCAACGGCGACGGGTGGGATTTCATGATCGACCCGGAGCGGAAGATCGGCTACGTGCGCGTGTCGCAGTTCACGGCGAGCACGCTTCCGGAACTCGAGGCCGCCATCCGCACGCTGCTCGACCAGGGCATGGAAGCGATGGCGCTCGACCTGCGGTTCGATCCGGGCGGGCTGCTGCCGGCGGCGACGCAGATGTCCGACCTGTTTCTCGATGCGGGGCTCATCGTCTCGACGAAGGGCCGCGCCCATGATGAGGAAGCCATCTACGCGGTGGAGGAGGGCACGCTGCCGGATTTCCCGCTCGTGGTGATGGTGAACCGGCAGAGCGCCTCGGCGAGCGAGATCGTGGCCGGCGCGCTGAGGGACAACAACCGCGCGATCATCCTGGGCACGCGCACGTTCGGCAAAGGAAGCGTGCAGGCCGTCGCCGCGCTGCCGAGCGGCCAGGGGCAACTGAAGATCACCGAGCAGCACTACTACGGCCCCTCCGGCCGCAACATTCATCGGATGGATGACTCGACGGAGTGGGGGGTCGATCCCTCGCCGGGGTTCTACGTCCCCATGACGGACCAGGAGTACACCGAGATGCTCCGCGTGCGGCGGGAGCGCGAGGTGATCCGCACCGGGGCGGCCGCCGCGGCCCAGGCCTCCGCCACCGGCGACCCCCAGACGATCCTCGACGAACTGCAGGACAGGCAACTGGCCGCGGCTGTCAAGGCGCTGCGGCTGCGCCTCGAGCGCGGCGAGTGGATTCCCACCGGCGAGGAGGGCGAAGAGGAGTCGCTCGAGATCGCCGAACTCCGCCGCATGCAGCTGGCGCGCGATCGACTGCTGCGCGAACTGGAGCGCGTCGAGACGCGCATCGGCGCCCTCTCCGCCTCCGTGCCCGAGGAGGAGGCCGAGCCGGAGCCCATCGTCGCCGACGCAGAGGCCCTGCCGGGAGGGCGCATCGAGATCTTCGGCGCGGACGGCGCTTTGCTCACCACGCTCGAAATCACCGGCCCGGGACTCGAACGCTGGCTGGTGGACGCCCCAGTCCGCAAGCGCGACGGCGAAGGCGGAGAATAAGCCCCCGTGGCGGAGAGACTCCGGGCGCGTGATGATGCTCCTGTGGATTCACTGATCCTCGGCGTCGAATCCAGTTGCGACGAGACCGCCGCGGCTATCGTGCGCCATGGCCGCGACGTGCTGTCGAACGTCATCGCGTCGCAGCATGACCTCCACGCGGAGTATGGCGGCGTCGTGCCCGAGATCGCCAGCCGGGCCCACGTGGAGCGCATCCTGCCCGTCATTCGCGGCGCGCTGAGCGAGGCCCGAGTGAACCTGAAGGATCTGAGCGCCGTCGCCGTCGGCGCGCGGCCGGGGCTCATCGGATCGCTGCTCGTCGGCGTCGCGGCCGCCAAGGCGCTCGCGTGGGCAATCGGGCGCCCCATCATCGGCGTCGATCACATTCACGCGCACCTGCTCTCCGGCCTGCTCAATCGCGACGTGTGCGATTTCCCCGCGCTGGGTCTTGTCGTCAGCGGCGGCCACACGTCGCTCTATCGGGTGGAATCGCCGCTCGCCGTGCGCCGCCTCGGCTCGACGATCGACGACGCCGTCGGCGAGGCCTTCGACAAAGCCGCGGCGATCCTGGAACTCGGCTACCCCGGCGGCCCGCTCATCGAGCGCCTCGCGCAGGGCGGCGACGCGAGGGCGCACGACTTTCCCATCAGCCGCCTCGGCGCCGATTCGCTCGATTTTTCGTTCAGCGGCCTGAAAACCGCGGCGCTGTACGCCGTCCGCGGCGCCCCGCAGCGCATGGAAGGCCCGCCGCGGTGGGAGCGCGCCGCCGCCGACCTCTCCAGCCGCGAAAAGGCCGATATCGCCGCCTCATTCCAGCGCGCCGCCATTGCCGCGGTGATGCTGAAGGTGGGCCGCGCCGCTGATGCGACCCCGGACGCGCGCACACTCCTCATCGGCGGCGGCGTGAGCGCGAACGGCCCCCTCCGCCGCGAACTCGAGGCCTTCGCGCGCGAGCGAGCCCTCGATCTGCGGCTGCCCGCGATGGAGTTCTGCGTGGATAACGCGGCCATGATCGCCGGCCTCGCCCACCACAGGTTCGCCGCGGGCCGGTTCGACGATCTCTCGCTCGCCGCATCGCCCTCTTCGGAGCCGCACGCCCCGTGAAGCCCTACGGCCACTTCGCCGCGCTGCCGGACGACCAGTTGCTCGCCCAGTGCCGCGTGAGCACGGGGCGCTCATCCGGCCCCGGCGGTCAGCACCGCAACAAGGTCGAGACGCTCGTCATGCTCTGCCACGAGCCGACCGGCGTCGAAGCCCACGCCGGCGAGCGCCGCAGCCAGGCGGACAACAAGCGCGTCGCCCTGCGGCGTCTGCGGCTGGCGCTGGCCACCGCGCGCCGCGAAGGCGTCCCCATCGGGGAGATCGGCTCCGACCTGTGGAAGTCCCGTGTGCGCGACCAGCGCATCTCGATCAGCCCCGATCACCACGACTTCCCCGCGCTCCTCGCCGAAGCGCTCGACGCCATCGCCGACGCCGGGTGGAAGCCGCGCAAGGCCGCGGTCCGCCTCGAGACGACCGTCAGCCAGCTGACGCGCCTCATCAAGGACCATCCGCCCGCATTCATCATGTGGAACGACCAGCGCGCCCAGCGCGGCCTTCCGCGCCTCAAGTAGCGCAGCGCCCTTGGGGCACGGCCCAACACACACTCGATGCGCCCCGCCCCCTTCCCCGCTCTTCCCTATTGCCTATTGCCCATTGCCTATTGCCTCCCCCCTCACTCCACCATCAGCGTCTTGTTCAGCCTCCCCAGCCCGTCGCTCTCGATCAGCCCCAGCCGAATGCTCTGACCCTTCAGCGCCTCCGCACCGCCGCGGAACACGAACCGCTTCACCGTCGTCTGCGACGGCCCCAGGTTGCTGATCGGCGCCTGCTCGCGCGCAAATCCCGGCGCGTGCCCGAACGCCTGCATCGTCAGCGGCCGCTCGCCCGTGTTCGTCACGATGATCGTCACCACCACGTCGCCGTTCGCTTCCACGCGGTGGCTCGCGCTCATCGCCACGTAGGGCAGCCCGATCTCCACCTCCGGCGTCAGCCGCAGCGTCGGGTAGCGCTTGTCCGCCGTGAGATCGACATCCACGATCATCGGCGAGCGCCCCGCCTCCTCGCCCACGCTGAACGCCGCCTCAAAGCGCAGCCGCCGCGTCTTGCCCGCCTCGATTGTGAACGCATGCACCCGCGGCGAGATCCGCCAGTGCTCCGGCTCCACGATCCGAAGCCGCCCGGTGATCGTCACCGGCCACGGGTTCGTCAGCACCAGGTCGAGGTTGTGCCGCTCCGCCGTCGAGACCACGAACGCCGGATCGAGCTCGAACCCCGCGCGAAACTGCGCGAGATTCACGTCCACCCCTTCGATGAACACCGGCGATTCACCCAGCGGAATCGTGTGCCGGCCGTCCACCAGCGGTGTCTCCGTCGGGTGACCGAACAGGTCGATCACCGTCACCGGGCCCTCCGCGAGATAGGCGCTCAGCACCGCGTCCGCCGGCAGCGCAAAGTCGCTCCACGCGATGATCGCATCCGAATCCGAGCCTTCGAGCACGATCGCCGTCACTCCCGCCGCAATCGGCAGGTCGGCGACGATGCGCCTGCCCGCCAGCCGCTCCACCACCTGCCGGAACGCCGCGAGTTCGGGCGTCGGCGCCAGTGTCGTCTCGCCGCCCTGATGCGCCGCCGTCCACGGCTGGCGGATCGCCAGCCTCGATGGCGCCATCCGCCACGCCTGCACGAGCCGCTTCACCGTCTCGAGCGCCGAGCGCCGCCCGAACAGCGATGCCGGCGGCGGCTCGATCAGCACCGTCACGTCGCGCACCGTCGGCGCATCGCCAGCCAGGTCCGCCACGCCCAGATGATTCACCCAGTAGGGAATCGAGAGCGTGAGCCCGGTGCGCTCCGGCAGATCCCGCGGCAGCGCGCTCGTGGCCGGCCAGGGGAGCACCGCGATCGGCTCCGGCGCCAGCCTCGCCAGCAGACTCCGCGCCAGCGCCTCGTCCGCCGCGAGGTTGTTGCGCCAGAACGCAAAATCGTCGCCGCTCGGACCGATCTGCCACCGCCGCACCCGCTGCCCGAACCGCGCCGCCACGTGGTCGTAGGCGCTGATGAACTCCTGCTCGTCGCCGAAGAGCGCCTCGATGATCCCCTCGCCGGGGCTCACTGTCGCCGTCGCGGGAACCGTCAGCACCAGCGTCGTCTCGCGTCCGGAATCGAGCAGCGCATCCAGACATCGCCGCCCCAGTTCCGCCGTCGATTCCGCCCGCAGCCACTCGACCGGCATCTGCACGCCGCCCGCGCCGATATGCCCTAGGGCATCGAGCGTCGGCCCGATGTCCGCCGGCGGGTCGCCGCCGAGCGCGACCGCGAATCTCGAGGCGTGCTGCCCCACGGCCCGCGACCGCGGCGGCGCCCACACCAGCGGCGTCGTCCGCACCGCGAGTCTCCCCTCCGGCCCCGTCACCTCGAGCGACGCCTCGTGCCATCCATACCTCTCCAGCCGCGGTCGCCACTCGACGTGCCGCGCGCCGGTCAGCCCGTCCTCGATCGTGGAATCCACCTCGCGCCCCGCATGGTCGCGCACGGAGATCCGCGCCGTCAGCGATTCCCCTGTGAAGTCCTTCACCTCCGCCACCAGCGAAGGCGCATCGCCGCCCACGAACACGCCCGAGGATGCGCCGGTCACGAGAGTCACCCGCGGCACGAGATGCACCGTCACGTCGTCGAACCACGCCGCGCCCGAGAAATCCTCCGACGCGACCTCGAACGGCCGCGCCTCGCGCCCCCGCGCCGCCGCGGGCTGCAGCGCCTCGAGTGAAATCTCCAGCCACGCCGCTTCCGGCGAATCCGCCGTCACGCGTAGCGAAACGTCAACCCACTGCTCGTTCGACACCACCGCCGCGCTGTGCGCCACCCCGCCCTGTATCGGCGTCGGCCGCCCATTCGCCATGCGCAGCACACGCGCCGAAAGCCGCGCCCGCGCGTGCGTGAACCCCTCCGTGCGCACCTTCGCCGTCACGACGTATTCCGCCCCGGGAATCGCCGGGACCACGCCGTCATCCAGCACCAGCGCCGTGCTTCCGCCCGCCACCGGCGCCCGCACCGACCACTCCCCGCTCACGCGCTGCGCATCGTCGAACCCCGCCTTGTTCCACGGCGGGAAGCCCGCCCATTCGCCCGTCTGCTCGTTGTGCACGATGCGACGCCAGTGCATCGGCACGCGCTCGAAATTCACGTCCCGCTCTTCGAAATCGAACACCCGCACGATGCGCTGCGCCGCCTCGGGCCTGTCGATCTGCCCCGCCGCGGGCGCCGCAGCCCCGCCCGCTCCCGCCGCGGCGGCAACCGCAGCCCGAACCAGCGCGGCGCGCATGAACACCCCTCGGTCTGCCCGGTCGCCCATCATCCCCTCTCTATCGGGTCATCCCCCCGGCGGAGTGTCAGGGAATGATCGCCTGCCGCGCCCCCATCCCCGGCCCGAGGATCACCGCGTTGGCGAAGATCCGCCCCGTCCCCATCGTCGCCGCCCGGAACACGGGGTCGCCCGCGAACAGGATCACCTGCCCATCCCCCAGCGATTCCCGCGTCACGTACGCCGAGTTCGCGATCCGCACCGCCGCCTCCGGCCAGAGAAGCCCGCTCATCCGCAGCAGCAACTCATGCCCCCCCGGGGGCGCCGCCCAGCCCAGACGCTCGCGCTTCGGCGGCCCTTCACCGGCCTCCGGCCGCGTCACCATGGCTTCGGGCGCATCGGCCCGGTTGAACACCCCCAGCCGCACCGGCGCCGCCACACCCTCCCCGGCCATGATCGGCGCCGATCCAGCCACCAGGATCGCCGTCTCCATCCCCAGGCCCGCCGTGAGCCACGACCGGTCGTCCACGCGGCCAGCGACAATCGCCCCCTGCGGCATGAACATCCGCTGCCACGCGTCACGGCGCTTCAGTTCCTCGGTCGATGCCCGATCCGCAACATCGCCCCACGGATACCTCTCCTGGGCGCCGACGGTTCGCCGCCACACCCGGTCCGTCTCCACCTGCGCGGTGCGCCCCGCCCACTCACGCAGCACCGCCTGCTCAAACTCATCCAGTCGATCGAGCACATCCGGCAGCGTCCGCGCCGAGGTGAACCCCGCATCTTCCTTCGCCAGCGCCGCCGCGGATCGGCCGATCGCGATCAGTGTGCCGCCCGCCTTCACCCAGTCGCGCACCCTCGAGAGCGCCTCCGCATCAGGCGCCCCGCCCCCCATGCTCGGCACGATCAGCACGTTGTAGCGCCGCAGGTCGAGATCCGAGAGCCGCTCCTCGCTCACCTCCGAAACCCGCACCCCCAGCCGCTTATCCAGCGTGAACCACGCGGAGCCGAACGAGTACGGATCGACCCTCCCCCGCGAGAGCAGCGCAATCCGCGGCCGCGCCAGCAGAATGAAATGCTCGCCCCCCAGGTCCGGCACGTCGTCGCCCACGCCGTAGCCCGTGTCAACGCCCCGCGCGGCGACGCCCACCTCCCTCGCAACTTCGTCCACCACCGCGCCCAGCGCCGCCCACCCGCCGGAAAACTCCTGATTGTCCGCGCGAGCGATCACCAGCGAACCCCGCGCAAACGACGCCCCGCCGAACGTGAACGCGCGATCCGAAACCCGCACCTGCGCCTCGCGCTCCATCAGACGCCCTGCCGCAGCCACCGAGGCGTCGTCCGCGCCATCGATCACGAACGCCACCTGCGCATTCGGCCGATCCAGCCCGCTTGTCGCGGCGGGCGATGCGTCGATGCGCTCCGCGCCATCCGGCAGCGGCGCCTCCAGCGCAAACGCCTCCAGGTCGCGCAGCATCGTCGCGTTCCACGCCGTCACGTCGTACAGCAGCGATTCACCCTCGCGCAGGATCTCGCGCCGCTCCTTCTCCAGGAACTCCGGCGTCATGCGCGGATCGAACTCCAGCGCCGCCGACACCAGCGCCGCCTCCGGCTGCCGGTTCGAAATCAGAATGGTCCCCGCCGGGAACTCCCGGTCGCTCACCTCCCGCCCGAGGCGGTCAACCCCGCCCGCACGGAACGCGCGCGTCGCCCGGTGCGCCTCGATCCCCTGCAGCGACAGGAACTCGATGAACTCCCGCATCCGCGTCGCATTCGCCGTCGGCGTCACCGCGAACGTCCGCCCCGCCCGCGGCGCATCCGCCGCCACCGCGGCCCGCCGCTCCGCGGCAAACTCCCGCATCATCGTCTCGTGATGCTCCAGCAGCGTCCGCAGGTTCGCCATCGTGCTTTCCAACTGGTGATGCACCGATTCCCGGTACGTCATCAGCGTGCCCTCCGGCCTCCGCACCGCCTGGTCCGCGATCGCCGCCTGCTCGTACAGAATCCCCACCGCGCCCTTGAACCCCGCCCACGAACTCGAGTACCCGGGATACCACTCCTCGTTCCACTCGCCCGTGTAGTACCTCCACCCGTACCGGTCGAACGCCGCGGCCTGGTCCTTTGCGAACACGTTCCACCACTCGCGCCGCTTCGGCGGCAGATTCGGATTCACCGGTTCGCGCGACGGCGAGAACAGGAACGTGTCCTGCGCTCCCATCTCGTGCGAATCGACGAACAGCAGCGGCCGCCACTCGTTCACCGCCCGCATGCGCCCGCGCGTCTCGGGGTGCGCCGCGATGATCCAGTCCCGGTTCAGGTCGAACAGGTAGTGGTTCGTGCGCCCCCACGGCCAGTAGCCTTCGTGCAGCAGCGCCTGATCGTCCACCTGCGGCGTGTTCGAGCGATGCTCGCGCACCTGCTTCAGGAAGCGATCCCGCCCGTCCGGGTTCATCAGCGGATCGATGACGATCACCAGTTCCTGCAGCATCCGCCGCGTCTCTTCATCGTTCGAGGCGATGAGATGGTGCGCCACCGCCAGCGCCGCGTCCGAGCCCGAGGTCTCATCCCCGTGGATGCAGTACGCCAGCCACGCCACCGCCGGCAGCGATCGCGCCAGCCTGTCGCCCTCGCCTGCCGACACCGTCCGCGGATCAGCCAGTTTCGCCAGGTCCGCCTTGATCGCCTCCAGCCGCTGACTGTTCTCCGGCGAGGCAATCACCAGGTAATACAGCGCACGCCCCTCGTGCGACCGCGCATACTCGAACAGCGTCGCGCGATCGCTCGCCTCCGCCCACGCCTTGAAAGCCCGCTCGATCTCCGCGTGCGTCGCCGCGCGCTCCCCGACCGGAAACCCCAGCAGCGATTCCGGCGTCGGAATCGCAGGGTCATGCTCGGCGCCCGGAAAAAACGCGGTCTCACCCGCCGTGGGCGCACCGGCGGCGCGAGCCGGCGTCGCAGGCTGAGCCTGCGCGCACGCCGCAAGCGGCGCCGCTTCAAGCAGTCCAAGCAGCGTGAGGAAACGAACGCATGGTCTCTTTGTCATGGTCGGCTCCGGCGCGGTGGTCGCCGGGCGACCTCGCGCCGGTGATATCAACGCACGGGAGCCTCGGCTGCAAGCGACCGGCCGCCGCGTCACCCGGAGCAAGATCCAGGGTCCGCGCCCGCCACCACGAGCGCTGTCAGATCATCGATCTGGTGCAGCGAGCCCGAGGCCTCGTCGAGCCGCTGCGCCAACCGCTCCATCGCCGCCCGGATTCCGGCGCTCCGCCTCGCCTCCACCAGTTCGTGGAAGTGGTCCACGTAGCGCGTCGAGGCCCGCGTCTTGCCCGATTCCGCCCCCTCAGCCGGGAACGCCGTCTCGAATCCGTCGGAGAAGGTCAGCAGCACGTCGTCCGGCTCGAGCGGGAACGTCGCCTCGTCGAACTCGCCGTCAGGAAACACGCCAAGCAGCGATCCGCCCGTCTCGATCGCTTCCGCCTTCCCATCCGGCCGGATCCGCAGCGGTGGGGGGTGCCCCGCGCCCGCCAGCGTCACGCTGCGCTTCGCACTGTCGATCACGCCGTACACGGCCGTCGCGAACCGCCGCCCCGGATTCGGCCCCCGCAGCAGCGCCTCGTTCAGACGCGACATCGCCTCCGCCGGCGGCACGATCCGCGTGCCATGCTCCGTGGCATCCACCATCGGAAGTCCGCGGCTGAGCACCACCGTCATCAACGCCGCCGGAACGCCGTGCCCCACCGCGTCCGCCACGAAGAACCCGACGCGGTGCTCATCCAGACGCACGACGTTGTAGATATCGCCGCTCACATACCCGCACGGCCGGAACAGCACGCCGAACTCCAGCCCCGGCGCCTCGGGCAACTCCGCGGGCAGCAGCTCCCGCTGCACACTCGCCGCGAGTTGCAACTCCTCGTGCATCCTGCCGATCTCGTCGCGCAATCCGCCGTGATACCGCCGCGCCACCCGCAGTTCCGAGGCCAGCGAATCCACCGCCGCCTGCCGCTGCGCCAGCGCATGCGCCATGCCCGCCAGCGCCGCCGGATGCGTCGAAACTTCCGCCGTGATCACCCCCGGCCCCGCCAGCGCCTCAAACCGCGGATTCGCGCCATCCATGAGCAGCAGCGCCGGCGCAAGCCCCTCCTCCAGCCTGTCCACGAGCTTGTAGACGGGCGCCGGCGAAGTCTGCGCATCGCACGCGATCACCACCACCGAGTCCGAAAGCACGCCCGGATCGGCCAGAGCCTCCTGCGGCGAAATCACGCGCATCCTCGGCGCCGCGCCGTGCGGCCACACGCCCAGAACGCGCTTCCAGAGGTCATTCAGCGCGGACGTTCGCGATCCCTCCGCGACAATCGTGATCTGGCCTGCTCCGTTCACGGACGCTCTCCCTGAAGCCGTTCCCGGACCTTGCGGCGCGCACGGAAACCCCGCCGGCCGCCGATGGGCGCTTATTGTCAGGGGGATCGGCTCAGCGCGCCTGGCGCTTGAGGCGCTCCACGTCAAAGTCCAGCCGGTCGCCCGCCTCGAGCCCGAGTTCCTTGAGCCTTCCGCCCCGGACCTCCACGGCGAAAACGGCCGGAAAACGACTCGAATACCGCTTCAGACGCGACTCATACTGCATCGGCGTCTCCTCCTCGCGCCGCGGCGATTCGGGCGGCATCTCGTGCATCGCCACCACCCGCCCCGCCCCGTCCAGAAACGCCACGTCGATCGGGATCGGGCAATCCCGCATCACGAACTCCAACTGCTGCGCCCGCGGGAAGACGAAAACCATCCCGCCCTCCTCCGCGATGAAATCCCGCCCGCTCATCCCCTTGATGCGGGTGGTCTCGTCCAGCGCTGTTTCCACGTGGAACATCACGCCCTTGATCTTGATGGGCTCCACGTTCGCCGCCGCGTCTTCGTCGCACGAGGCGAGCGAAAACGCGCACAAAGCGAGAAAAAGCGCAAGAATCCGGTTTTTCACCTCGAGAGCAGCCATTGGTCATCCTCGGGCCCGAACACGACCGGCGACCTCGGAATCCTACCGAGGTCCACCGCCGCCGCGAACTCCGCCGCCGACATCTCCCGCCGCTCCAGCCCGCACCACGCCGCCATGAGGCCGATCAGGCGCTCCGGACGCACGCCCGCCGCGAAATAGTGCGAAATCCGTGTATCTCCGTGCCGTTTGGCGAGCCGCCGCCCGTCAGCCCCCACCACGAGCGGAACATGCGTGTATTCCGGCGCCGGTTCCAGCCCAAGCGCCCTGTACACCAGAATCTGCCGCGCCGCGGAGGGCAGCAGATCGTCCCCCCGGATCACCTGCGTCACGCCCTGCCGGTGGTCGTCAACCACCACCGCCAGCTGGTACGCGGGCTCCCGCCGTTTCGTCCACACCACGATGTCGCCGATCGATCGCAGCGGATGGTGCGCCTGCCGGCCCGCGAAGGCGTCCTCATGCGCCACCTCTTCATCCGGAAGCGCCAGCCGCCAGTTCGTCCCCTCATCCGTGAACCGCTCCGGCCGGTCCGGGGGCGCCGGCCGCAACTCGACGGGGAACCGAATTTCGTGCGATTCTTCGCCGTGCGGCGCGGAAGCCGCCGCTTCGATCTGCGTCCGCGTCAGTTCGCACGGATACACGAGCCGCTTCGCCGCCAGAGCATGCATCGCCGCGATATACGGGCTCAGATCACTCGATTGGACGAGCGGGCCGACGTCCCAATCCATCCCGAGGCGCGAAATGGTGTCAATCGCCTCGCGATCCGCGCCCGGTTTCACGCGCGGGCCGTCCAAGTCCTCAATCCGCATCACAATCCGCCACCCGCGCCGCCTCGCGATCGCCCAGGTGAGCAAAAACGTGCGCACATTGCCCAGATGCAGCGCCCCGGTGGGCGAGGGCGCCAGTCGCGTGGCCTCCTGCCCGGGACGAACACCCCCATCGTGGTCGATGATGGGCGCATCGGACGCAAATTCACTCCGGCGGGGCCCTTTTGGCGACATGTCGATTCGTTCACTTGACTGCGGCACGTCGCGCACGAAGATACCCGCCGGCCTTCATGGCCGGTCCGCCGCGGGGCGGATGCGGCCCCGTGTTCACCCCACCCGCCGGGAGGCGCCCCAATGCAGACCCTCACCGCAGAGCAGGTGGAAGACAAACTCACCCGGCTGCCCGAATGGTCCGGCGTGAACGATGCGATCCAGCGCACGTTCCAGTTTCAGGATTTCGTGAAAGCGATCGCGTTCGTGAACAAAGTCGCGGAAGCCGCGGAAACCGCCCAGCACCACCCGGATATCCTGATTCGGTGGAACAAGGTCACGCTCACGCTCTCCACGCACGATGCCGGTGGGATCACCGAAAAGGACTTCGACCTCGCGGCCAAGTGCGACGAACTGTTCCGGGGCGGCGCGCCGAGGTAGGGGGGGCCCGGATCCAAGCCCTAAGCCGGTCCGCCCGCCGAAATGGCAGTCGGTCTCTGCCTGATGGTCCGCCTGACGTGTCGCCGCGGGGGGCTGTCGTGTCCGAACCCGCCCCATTCCGCAACACGTAGGGTTCCTTGGCCGATACGAGTGCGGGACGTGGCGCCGCAGTTGCCTCACGTCCCATAGACCCGGAGGCAGGACGCCCCGGGCCCTATAGTTGTGTGTGCAGGCGGGGGTCAGGCCCCGCCCGTCCCGCGGGTTTGTGCGAGTGATCCGCGGGCGGCCTCAACAGAGATTCGCCCCTCCGCCTCCATGGCGAGCGGGGCTCAGCAGCCGCTTCCCGTTCCGGATGGAGCGCAGTGCCGGGAAGCCGCGGAGGCGAATGATGTTCGAGCGATTTACAGACCGCGCGCGAAAAGTGATGGCCCTGGCCAACCAGGAAGCCCAGCGGTTCAACCACGAATACATCGGAACCGAGCACATCCTGCTCGGGCTCGTCAAGGAAGGCTCCGGCGTCGGCGCCAACGTGCTCAAGAACCTCGGCGTCGATCTGCGCAAGGTGCGCCTCGAGGTCGAGAAGCTGGTCAAGAGCGGCCCCGACATGGTCACCATGGGGAAACTCCCCCAGACGCCGCGCGCCAAGAAGGTGATCGAGTTCGCGATCGAAGAGGCGCGCAACCTCAACCACAACTACGTCGGCACCGAGCACCTGCTGCTCGGCCTGCTGCGCGAGCATGACGGCGTCGCGGCCCAGGTGCTCATGAACCTCGGCCTCAAACTCGAGGAGGTCCGCGAGGAGGTCCTGAACCTGCTCGGCGCGGGCGTTGACGGCGGCGCCGAGGAAGGCGGCGAAGGCGCCGCCGCGGCCACCGGAGCGCCCGGCGAAGCCACCCGCGGCAAGAGCAAGACCCCGGCGCTCGATTCCTTCGGACGCGACCTCACCGAACTGGCCCGCGAAGGGCAGCTGGATCCGGTCATCGGCCGCGCGGACGAGATCGAGCGCGTGCTGCAGATCCTCTGCCGCCGCACCAAGAACAACCCCGTGCTGCTCGGCGAGGCGGGCGTCGGCAAGACCGCCATCGTCGAGGGCCTGGCCCAGCGCATCGTCGGCAACGACGTGCCCGAACTGCTCCAGGAGCGGCGGCTCGTCGTGCTCGACCTCGCGATGATGGTCGCCGGCACGAAGTACCGCGGCCAGTTCGAGGAGCGCATCAAGGCCGTGATGAACGAGGTGCGCCGCGCCAAGAACGTGATCCTCTTCATCGACGAACTGCACACGCTGGTCGGCGCCGGCGGCGCGGAGGGCGCGATCGACGCCTCCAACGTGCTCAAGCCCGCGCTGGCCCGCGGCGAGATCCAGTGCATCGGCGCCACGACCTTCGATGAGTACCGCAAGTACATCGAGAAGGACGCGGCCCTCGTGCGGCGCTTCCAGCCCATCCACGTCGAGCCCCCGACCAAGGAGCAGACGATCAAGATCCTGGAGGGCCTGCGCGACCGCTACGAGACCCACCACCGCGTCAAGATCACAGAGGAAGCGCTCCGCGCCTCCGTCGAACTCTCGGATCGCTACATCTCCGGGCGCGTGCAGCCCGACAAGTCGATCGACGTGATCGATGAGGCCGGCGCGCGCGTTCGCCTCAAGAGCATGACCAAGCCGCCGGATCTGGCCCACCTCGAGGAGCAGATCGAGCGCCTGAGCGTCGAGAAGGACGAATCGGTGAAGGCCGCGGACTACGAGCGCGCCGCCGAACTGCGCGACAAGGTGGAGCAGGTCCGCCGCGAGAAGGAAAAGATCCAGCGCGAGTGGCGCCAGAAGAGCAACGAGGTCGGCGGCATCGTCGATGAGGAAGTCATCGCCGAGGTCGTGAGCAAGATGACCGGCGTGCCGCTCACCCGCCTGGAGAAGGAGGAGGCGCAGCGCCTGCTCCGCCTCGAGGACGAGCTGCACAAGCGCGTCATCAGCCAGGACGAGGCCATCACGGCCATCGCCAAGGCCATCCGCCGCGCCCGCTCCGGTCTCAAGGATCCGAAGCGGCCGATGGGCTCCTTCATCTTCGTCGGCCCCTCGGGCGTCGGCAAGACGCTGCTCAGCAAGGCGCTGGCGGAGTTCATGTTCGGCGACCCCGAGGCGCTCGTGCACCTCGACATGTCGGAGTACATGGAGAAGCACAACGTCAGCCGCCTCATCGGCGCGCCTCCGGGCTACGTGGGCTATGAAGAAGGCGGCCAACTCACCGAGCGCATCCGCCGCCGGCCCTACGCCGTCGTGCTGATGGACGAGGTCGAGAAGGCCCACCCGGACGTCTTCAACATGCTCCTCCAGATCATGGAGGAGGGCCGCCTCACCGATTCCTTCGGCCGGCACGTCGATTTCCGCAACACGATTCTGATCATGACCTCCAACATCGGGGCCGAACTGATCAAGGGCGGCGGCGGATTCGGCTTCTCCAAGCGCGACGACCAGAAGAACTTCGATTCGATCAAGTCGATCCTCATGAAGGAGATCGAGCGATACTTCCGGCCGGAGTTCATCAACCGCCTCGACGACGTGATCGTCTTCCGCCCGCTGACCAAGGAGGACCTCGTGCTCATCGTCGAGTACGAAACGGCCAAGGTCCGCAAGCGCCTGGAGGAGCAGGGCATCCTGCTCGAACTCGATCAGGCGGCGAAGAACTTCCTGATCGATAAGGGCTACAACCCGGACTTCGGCGCCCGCCCGCTGCGCCGCGCCATCGGCCAGTACATCGAGGACCCGCTCTCCGAGATGCTGCTCTCCGGCGAACTCAAGGGCAAGGGCAAGGTGCTCGTCTCGCGCAAGGAAGAGGCGGAGAACCTCTTCTTCCAGAGCGAGGATGCGCCGCAGAAGCCCAAGAAGGAGCCCGTCGCCGCGAGCACGGAGTCCTGAGGCTCTTCGTTCTCAACGCCAAATGACAAGGCCCCGGAGCGCATGCTCCGGGGCCTTTTTCTTTTTCTTCACCCGCGCTTCCGCGCTCAGCCCCAACTCCCCAGCAGAATCGCCAGGTCCGCCGCCCCCACCACCCCATCCCCGTCCAGGTCCGCCGGGCAGCAGCCGCAGAAGCCCCAACTCCCCAGCAGAATCGCCAGGTCCCCCGCGCCCACCATGCCGTCTCCATCCAGATCGGCGCCGTTGAACATGCTCCCCAGCGTGCCGTCGCTGTTCACGTTCTGCGCGTAGATGTCGTTCGAATCCGTCCGATTGTCCTCCCACACCGCGATCGCCTGCCCGCACGGATCGACCGCGATCGGCAACCGCCCCTTGCTGCTCGGGAAATCGGAGGCCGTCGCGCTCCACGCCACCGCGCCCGCCGGCGTCACGCGCCCGCCCACGATGCTCGCATCCACCGAGCCGTTCGAGGGGTTCTGCAGCGTGAAGTACACCGCGTCGCCGCCCATGCGCCCGGCCCGCGGCACGCCCTCGATCACGCCGTCCACCGGCAGCAGCTCCAGTCCGTCGTCCGTCCACTGCCGCGCCCCCGCCGCGGAGAGTTTCTGCGCATAGATGCCGCGGTCGCCCTGGCTCAGCGTCCGCTCATTGAAGAACACCACCACCTCGTCCGTCGCCGGCAGATGCACAATCGCGGGGTCGAAGCGCAGCCGGCCCGCGTTCGTCGAGACCGCCACGCCGCCCGCCGGGAACACCAGGTTCCCCGCCGCGTCGATCCGCTGCACGAAGCAGTTGGAGCCGCCCGCGCTCGAATCGTGCCACGCGATGATGCAGCCGCCCGCGCCGTCGCTGATCAGCCGCGGCCGGTGCGCGATCGGCACGGAGTTCGCCGAAACGATGACCGGGCTGCCGCCGTTCCAGAGCGGGCTGCCGTCGATGCCGTATTTCTGCGCCCGCACGTGGCGCGGGCTCGCAAACACGCGCGTATCGCGCACGTACGACACGATGAATGCGCCATCCGGCGTCGCGATCATCTCCTGGAACGCCGGCGCCTCGACGCCGTCGCCCGCGACAAGCACGCCGCCCGGCGTCTCGATCTCCGCGCCGGACGTCGAATCCAGCCGCTGATAGTAGATGCCCGGCGCCGAATCGAACCGCGCCCACGTCACGCCGACATAGAGCGCGCCCGTCACCAGTTCGACCACGCGCGGATCCACTTCGAAATCGGCGTTGCTCGACACCGGCGTGGACCACGCCACCGCGCCCGCCGAAGTCATCTTCGTCACGCGCGCATCGCGATCCGTCCCGCTCGCCGCATCCGTGAACGCCACGTACGCGTCGCCGAAGCCGTCCACGCCCAGGTCGTAATCCACCAGCGAACTCGGCTGCATCAGGTTGCTCACGAGCGCGCCGTTGGCCGGGAACAACTCCGCCCCGCTCCGCGCCAGGCGCTGGATGTACACATCGAAGTTGCCCGACGCCGGATCGAACCACGAGATGTAGCACCCGCCGCTCGGATGGGAGACCACCTTCGGCAGCGTCTGCCCACTCGTGCGCGTGGCCACCGGCAGGTTCGTCATCGAATCGGCGGGAAACACGGCCAGCGCGCCCGCAGCGCACGAAAAGCCCGCCGCAAGCGCGACGAGACGACGGATCGTCACCTTGTTCATGAATCTCCCTTTCCTCTTCCTTCCGGCTTTTCCCCCCGTGGGGCGGTCGCGCGGCCGGACGTGGGCCGCAGCGGGGCATCTTCCGGCGCCGGGGCGGCCGGCACAAGCGCAAAACCTGAAGAGGATCGGGCCGGAAACCCAAGAAAATCCGCGCAGAGGCGCGTCCCGACGTCGCGGCGTGTCCTCCCGGGAAACCCGGAGTCCGGAAGGGCCGCGCGGGCCTCAATCCACCGCCACCTTCTCCGCCGTCAGCGAAAGCATCCGCTCCAGCGCCGCCAGCGCCCACTTCCGCACCTCCGGATGCACCGTCACACGGTTCACCACCTTGCCCTGCGCCAGGTGATCGAGCGTCCACAGCAGATGCGGCTCATCGATGCGGTACATCGTCGTGCACAGGCACTGGCAATCGCTCAGGATGCGCACGTGAACGCCGCGCTGCCTCGCTTCCTGCGCCAGGCGGTTCACCAGATGCACCTCCGTGCCCACCACCCAGCGCGAGCCCGGCGCCGCGGCCCGCACCGCGTTGATGATGAACTCCGTCGAGCCGTTCAGGTCGCTCTTCTCCACCACCTCGCGGCAGCACTCCGGATGCACCAGGATCTTCGCCCCGGGGTCCGTGCGGCGCACCTCGTCGCAGTGCTCCGGCCGGAAGAGCTTGTGCACCGAGCAGTGCCCCGCCCACAGAATCACGGTCGAGGCGAGCAGTTGCTCCGGCGTGGCGCCGCCCAGCGGCTCGCCGCGGCTGGTCCGCTTCGGGTCATACACGCACGTCTGCGTGGCGACATCCAGCCCGTACGCCGCGGCGGTGTTCCGCCCGAGGTGCTGATCGGGCAGGAACAGGAGTTTGATGTCCTCTTCCGGCCCCCGCCGCGGGCCCGCGCCGCCCGCCATGGCCCAATCGAACACCCTGCGCGCGTTGCTCGAGGTGCACACCGCCCCGCCGCGCTCGCCCACGAACGCCTTGATCGCCGCCGCGGAGTTCATGTACGTGATCGGGATGATGCGGCCCGACCACCCCTGCCCGCGCAGCGATTCGTGAATCAGGTCCCACGCCTCGATCACGTCGTCATACGCCGCCATGTCCGCCATGGAGCAGCCCGCGGAGAGATCGGGCAGGATCACCTGCACGTCGTCCGGCGTCAGAATGTCCGCCGATTCCGCCATGAAGTGAACGCCGCAGAAGATGATGAACTTCGCCCCGCGCTCCTGCACGCGCTGCGCGGCCAGTTGCGAGAGTTTGAAGGAATCACCCGTGAAATCCGCGTGGCGGATCACGTCATCCGTCTGGTAGTGGTGGCCGAGGATGACGAGCGCATCGCTTAGTTCGCGGCGGCGCGATTCGATGGCGGCGTCCAGCGCCGCGGGCGCCATCTCGAGGTATCGATCGGGGAGCGAGGGCTGCCACAACTGCACGGGTGTTCGCCTCCTGTGCCTCCGCGCGAAGCGGGAGGGCATTCTAGGCGAACAGCAGATTATTCCGGGGGTGTTCCGGGGGTATTCCGGGGGTGATTCCAGGACCGCGGCCGCAGGCCGACGTTCACGCCGCCGCGGCGAGTTCCACGGCGCAATCGAACCGCACCGCGATCGCCTGCGTGTGCCGGTCCACCGCCATTACGCGCACCACCCGCGCCGGCAGCAGCAGGTCGGATCGGATGAGCGCCGCATCGTCCCACGCCACGCCCACCGAGACTTCGTCCCCCGCCGCCATCGGGCGCGAGGCGTCCACGCACAGCAGCGCGCCGCCGTCAGAAACGTTTGACGTGCGCCCCGCCACCGGCCGGCCCGAGGGCTCGTGCACGACCTTGCACGGCTTGACGAGCGTGCGGCGCTCGAAGCGGCGGCGGTCGAAGGCCAGGGAGCGATCGGATTCGTGATTCGTGTTGCTTGGCTGCATCTTCTGGTTGCTCCGTGCGAGGCGCGGGGCCAGGCCCCGGACCCCCCGAAACCCGGACCCCCAAACCCCCGGAAGGGATCTGGTCCAGCGGCACTATCGGCCCGTTCCGGATGTCTCTTCGGTCAGTCCGGGAAGCGGGTTGAACTCCCGAGGCGCCGAAGCGGGGCCGCCTCCCGCATGCCCACGTCCGGCCGCTACCCTGTGCCCCGCTTTGGACGTCGTGGGAGTCATTCCGGCCGAAGGAACCGCCGCCCGCGGCGGGACGGGGTCGCTCCAGCGCATCCTGGGCGTGCCGCTGGTCCTCTGGGCCGCGAACAACCTCCGCCGCGTGATCGACCGGGAGCGCATCGTCATCGTCACGGCCAGCCCGGACGTGGCGGATGTCGCCCGCCGCGCCGGCCTCGGTTTCGCGGCGCCGGATGAGGACATGGATCCCGACCGGGCCCTCGTGCACGATCCACTGCGCTGCTTCTGCACGCCCGACACCATTCGCGCGGCGATCGAGGAGGGCGCACACGAACTCGCGACGATGCGCGCAGGGCCGATCGAGCAGATCCGCGTCGATTCGCCCGCGAATCTCGAACTGGCGCGAGCCGTCGCCGCGGGCCTGCCGCCGGATCACCCCTGCATCGCGGGCGTCCGCGGCCTGCGGCTGCGCCTCACGCGCCGCGAACTCGCCGGCGAAGGCCGCATCGACGCCGTCATCACCGATGTGGACGGCGTGCTGACGGAAGGGTTCCTCGCGCTCGCCTCCGACGGCGCCGAGACGCGCGCGTTCCACATGCACGATGGCATGGGCGTGCGCATGCTCATGAAAGCCGGCGTGAAGGTCGGCTGGATCAGCGCCTCGCTCGACACCGGCCCCGTGCGCCGCCGCGCCGAGCGCCTCGGCGTGCCGCACATCGACATCGCCGAGGGCGATAAGGGCGAGCGATTCCTCCGCATGTGCTCCGAAATGGGCGTCGAGCCCGCCGCCACGCTCTACATCGGCGACGACGTGAACGATCTCCCGGCCATGCGCTTCGCCGGATTCACCTGCTGCCCCGCCGATGCCCGCCCCGAAGTCCGCGGCTTTGTCGGCCTCGTGCTCGAATCGCCCGGCGGCCGCGGCGCCTTCCGCGAAGCCGCCGACATGGTCCTCGATGCCTGACCCCTAGGGGGGCGCCACTGGTGGCTTGCCCACCAGTGCGAGCGCGCAGCCACCCCCCTTTCAACCGAGCCGACAGTTCGGCGCAGCGCACTCGTAGCCTTGCCCTCCACCCACCCCTCCATCTCCCTCCCCGCCCCCGCGAAAATCAACCTCGCCCTCGCCGTCGCCCCCCCGCGTTCGGATGGCTACCACCCCATCTCATCCTGGTTCGCCCCCATCTCCATCTGCGATGAACTGACCATCGATCGCCTCCCCGAGCAATCACCCGGCGAACACATCATCACCTGGGCGCCCCATGCCCTCCGCCCTAGCCCCATCGATTGGCCCATCGAGAAAGACCTCGCCGTCCGCGCCCACCGTCTCCTCGAAGAAGAAGCGCACCGCCCGCTCCCCATCCGCCTGAGCCTCGCCAAGCGCATCCCCGTCGGCGCCGGTCTCGGCGGCGGATCATCCGACGCCGCGGCGGCGCTCCTCGCCATCCGCGAACTCTTCCAACTTCCCATCTCCGATGATCGCCTCCGCGAACTCGGCCTCCGCCTCGGCGCCGATGTGCCCTTCTTCCTCCCGCCCGACGCCGCGCAGCCCGCCATCGTCGAAGGAGTGGGGGAGCGCATCCAGCGCACCGCGCCCATCCGCAGCGATTCCGGCGGCGACGTCGCCATCCTTCTCATCGCGCCCGATTTCGGCTGCCCCACCGGCGCCGTCTACCGCGCGTTCGACGCCGCCCCCTCGCCCCGCTTCCGCACCGATGACATCCACAGCATGGCCCGCCGCGGCGTTGTCGATCCCGAAGCGCTCTTCAACGACCTCGCCGCCCCCGCCATGACCGTCGCCCCCGCCCTGCGCGAAGTCGTCGAGGCCGTCTCCCGCATCACCGGCCGCAGCGCCCACGTCACCGGCTCCGGAAGCGGCGTCTTCGTCCCCTTCGACCCCGCCGATTCAGCCTGCGCCGCCTTCATCCCCGCCGCCGCGGCTGCCATCGTGGCGACCCTGCCAGCCGCCGCAGTCGCCGGTGTCCGCCTCTCGCGCCCCGAGGGGCCTTGAATAGTCGGACCGCGCTGAACACATCCCCACCGCCGCGGTGTCTGGAGAGGAGAGGGCGGCGCCCCCGGCGGCTCGATCAGCCGATCCCGGAAGCCCCACCCCGGCATCGAAACCTTCCCCGACACCATTCGGAGGCTCACCAATGTTCCGATCTTCACCCGTCGCGCTCAGGAAAGCAGGCGCCGTCACGATCACGGCCGTCGCCACCGTCTTCGCCGCCGCCGCGCCCAGCGCTTCCGCCGTTGACTCCTCCGTCAACGCCGCGCTCCGCTACTGGCGCGCCTGGTCCCTCATGACGCCCGAACTCCGCGACGCTGTGAACAACGCCGCCAAGCCCACGGGCGGCGCCGCCGAGATTCCCGAGGCCGTCGCGAGTCAGATCGGCGACGCCGAAGGCCTCGTGAACTCGCTCCTCCGCGCCGCGAACATGCCCGAGTGCGATTTCGGCATCGATTACGACCTCGGCATCAACGCCCTCCTCCCGCACCTTGGCCCGCTGCGCACCAGCGCCCGCCTCCTCGCGCTCGACGCCGACCTGCATCTGAACGAGCACGATCACGCCGCCGCCGCGGAGCGCATCGCCGCCATCTACGCCATGGCCGCCCACCTCGGTCAGGAGCGCACGCTCATCAGCGCCCTCGTCAGCGTCGCCGTCTTCACCACCGCCGATGAAGTCGCCATCCGCGCCGAGAAGCAGGGCGTGTTCCGCGATCCCGCCGCCCGCCGCACCGTGCGCGAGGCGCTGAATCGCCTCGACCCGCAGGACCCGTTCAACGTCCTCGGCGGCCTCGGCGGCGAGCGCGATATCTACCTCACCTGGATGCAGGAGCAGTACAAGGGCGAGCGCGGCGGAGCGCGACTCATCGACGAACTCGGTCCGTTCGCCGAAGAGAACACCGATCAGACCCGCTCCGCCGTCGAAATCCGCGACGCCGAATCCCTCGACGTCTACTTCGTCCTCCTCCGCGCCTACTACGACCAGGTCTTCGAAGCCTGGCTCAAGGATGACGCCGCCGATCGCCTCCGCGAACTCGAAGGCAACGTCAAGAAGGGCGAGTTCGGCCCCCTCGCCGTGATGTTCGCCCCCGCCCTCAGCCGCGCCAACGCCCAGGACCGTCGCGCCCGCGACATGTACCTCGCGGCCAAGGCCCGCGTCGCGGAATAGGCATGCCCAACCGCGCCGACGCCACGGATCTCCTGCGAGCGTGCCGCCGAGGCGACGAATCGGCGGCGCGCTCGCTTCATGCGCTCCTCGCGCCCGCCCTCCTCGTCTACGCCCGCGCCGTCCTCCGCGACAGCGCCCTCGCCGAAGACGCCGTGCAGTCCTCGTTCTGCAAGATCTTCGCGCTCCCCACACACACCATCGACAGCGTCGATGACGCCACCGCATGGCTCGCCCGCATCGTCCGCCGCGAATCCCTCAACATGCTCCGCACACGCTCCCGCGCAGCCCGCCGCGAAACAACACGACCCACATCCCCCTCACCCGCAATCCCCGCCTCCACCGACTTCGCCCGCCTCACCGCCGCCATCGAGCAACTCCCCCGCCAGTTCCGCGAAGTCATCTCCCTCCGCCACGTCGCCGGCCTTTCCTTCGATCAGATCGCCCTCGCCTTGGACGCCAACCGCAACACCATCGCCACACGCCACCGCCGCGCCCTCGATCGCCTGCGAACAATGATGGACCCCGCGCTGGAGAAACACCCCGCCGCCCCGCACGCCCTAGCGCCCGCGCACCTCATGGAGGCGCCCCATGCCTGACACCGTCGAAACCCTCCTTGAGCAGTGGGGGGACCGCGAAGCCGAAACCGCCCACGCCGCCTCCCTCGCCCCCAGCCCCGCCTTCCTCACCCTCGCGCGCCAGGAGCGCGCCCGCCGCCGCACCGTCCTCGCCCGCATCGGCGCCATCGCCCTCCCCATCGCCGCCGCCGCGGCCGTCGCCCTCTACCTCGCCCTCCCCGGCCTCCGCCCACCCACCACCCCCGCCGGCCCTCACACCCCGACGGCTGATGGCTCAGCCGCCCCCGCCTCCTCCCAGGCCCGCCTCGGCGCCCTCCGCCTCGCCAACGCCGCCTGGGATCCTGATCGCCTGGCGCTCCCCTCAGATGTCTCCGTCGCCTGGGTCCACACCACCCCGGCCCTCGACCAGACCATGCTCCGATAACCGCCGCGCCGGCGCCGTTTCCGCCGTCCTGAGCGACCTTTCCGCCCGAAACAGGGCCCGCCGCCGCTGAGGCGCCCCGCAGGCTGGTGGACTCCACTCCCGCCTGTCGATATCGTGTTTGCGCCGCTCGGCAGCCTTGGATAGGGCGTTCGCCCCACCCCAGTCTCGCCGCCCGGCAGGCCGCCTGTTCCCCGTCGGCTGGCCCGGAAAGGTCGTGCGTCATGGGACTCGATTTCGCAGTTGACGATCTCTACACCACCGGCTGGTCGGCCCTCGATACCTCCGGCTGCGAACGCGCGGCTGACGGGCGCTGGTTCCCCGGCCTCCAGCGCGTCCACCGCGAGTTCGAGGAGGCGGGCCTCACCCTCACCCTCCGCCACGTCCCGCACTTCGATTGCTATCGCGCCGAATGGCGCGAGGCATCGGGCCGGGCCGCCGGCGCCGTCGTCGGCCGCACCGAGGCCGAAGCCGCGGTGTACGCCTTCGCCCGCATGCGCCGCCAGATGGCGGAAGCCGCGGCCTGAGCGAAACCGCCGAAACCGCGCCGAAACCGATCCATCCGGCGCAGGTTGACGCACCAAATTGACTGTGTAGAGTCGTCCGCTTCCGCGAGAGCGGGCTTCACGGCCCCATCGTCTAGTCTGGTCCAGGACGCCAGGTTCTCATCCTGGAAACTGGGGTTCGAATCCCCATGGGGTCATTGCGGCGACTGGAAACGCCCCGTTTCGGCGGGGCGTTGTTCGTTTTGGCGGCTTTTCGCCGGTGCGCTAAGGATCTGTGAAGACATGACGTGGAGCCGCCGCGCGCGCCGCTTTGTCGTTGACTGACTTCTCGAAACCCATAGGCTCGACCTTCAGTGGAATGGGGGACCCGCGTTCAGGGGGGCGTCACCGGCGCCATGACGCGGCAAGGCGAGTGAGTTTTCGAGGAGGAACACGTCACATGCGAGTCAATCTGAATCTGTTCGTGGCGGCCATGACCGCCGCCATGTTGTCGTCCGCCGCGGGCGCGGGCAGCGCGCTGCCCACCGCGATCCTTCAGGATTCCGGCGCCGGGAACAACTCGTTTGCGGATGGCGCCGGCGGCGCGATTCCCTTCAACAGTTTCGACCGGCCGGTGAAATCCGGAACCGGCTCCCGCTGGATCATGCTCTCGCGCAACACCACCGGCGCGTCTTCGGACGCGATGTTCATCACCGGCGCCGGCCTGTCGTACAACCTCGTCGCGCTCGAGGGAACGACGGCTTTCGAGCCCGGCCGCACGTTCGATACCGCCGACCGCTACGTGGACATCAACGAGAATGGCGACTGGGTCGGCATCGGCAACCTCGTCGGCGGCGCGACGACGGATGACGAAGTGGTGTACGCGGGCAACTTCGACGGCTCATCGCTCAGCCTGCCGTTCCGCGAGGGCCATGTGATCGGCGTGGGCGATACGCTCGGCTCCGGCAACTACGGCCCCGGCATCACCAACGGCGGCGCGATCTCCTTCGGATTCGCCCGCGGCGCCAGCACCACCGACATCGGCTACTACACGAACAACGGCGCCACGCGCGTCCTCCAGAACGGCGACGCCGTCGTCGGCTCCGCCACGTCCTTCAACACCACCGGCTTCGGCGGGCGCAACGCGTTCCAGACCACGTCCGACGGTTCGTCGTACGTCGTCATCGGCACGCTCGGCTCATCGTCCGGCACGCAGGTTCTCGTGCGCGACGGCGCAATCGTCCTGAGCGAGGGCGATGTCTTCTCCGCCCGCACGGTGGACAACATTCTGGGCGAGCAGAACATCCTTCAGGACAACGGCGATTGGCTCACGCGCGTCCGCTTCGCCGATGGGACCGGCGGCGCGATCAGGAACGGCGTCCTCATCGCCGCAAGCGGCGACCTCGTGGGCGGAATCGTCCCCGGCGAGCGCTGGTCGGAAGTTCCGTGGACCTCCTCCTCCGACAGCACCTTCGCCATCGTCACCGGCGATTCGATAGGCAACGTCGTCCTCGGCGGCTTCACCGACCACGCGAACGCGGATCTCAACTTTGTCTGGACCTACAACGGCGTCGAGTTCCTGCGCTCGGGCGACCAGATCGATCTCAATGGCGACGGCGCGCTCGACGACGCCTTCATCTTCACCGAGTCCTTCACCACCGCCTCCCCCGCCCAACTCGGCGGCTTTCTCGCCGACGACGGCTTCTTCTACTCCGTCATCGATTGGCGCAGCGGCGACGGCCTGACCTCGGGCGACGCCTTCATCCGCGCGCAGGTCCCCGCGCCCGGCGCCGCGGCCATCCTCGCCCTCGCCGGCTTCGCGGCTGCGCGCCGCCGCCGCTGAAGCGCATCGATTCGTGTTTCCAGCGCACGGCCCTCCGGCTCAGCCCGTGGGGCCGTTTTCCATGGCGTTCATCCCCTCCAGCATCACCAGCAGCGCCTGAGTCCCCTTCCGCCCCAGCCCCTGCGCCTTCGCCGCGAGGTACAACTGCTTCGCCAGCGCCAGCCCCGGCAGCGCGAGGCCCATCGCCTCCGCCTCATCCAGCGCGATCCCCAGATCCTTGATGAAGTGCTCGATGTAGAACCCCGGCTCGAAGTTGCGCACGAGCATGCGCGGCGCGAGATTCGAGAGCGACCACGACCCCGCCGCGCCCGCCGACACCGATTCCAGCACCGTCTCCGCGCTCAGCCCCGCCTTGCCCGCATAGAGCAGCGCCTCGCACACGCCCATCATGTTCGACGCAATGAGGATCTGGTTCACCATCTTCGTGTGCTGCCCCGCGCCGGGCCCGCCCTGCAGCACGACCTTGCTCCCCATCGCCGCTAGCACGGGCTTCGCCCGCTCGAACACGTCCGGCTCGGCGCCGACCATGATCGAGAGCGTCGCGTTCCTTGCGCCCACGTCCCCGCCGCTCACGGGCGCATCTACAGCCCCCACGCCCTTCGCCGCGGCTTCCTCCGCGATCCGCCGCGCCAGGCTCGGGCGGCTGGTGGTCATATCGATGAGCATTCCGGGGAGCGCGGCCGCCGTCAGCGTGCCCCCCGCGCCGAGATGCACGTCCTCCACGTCCGCGGGGAAGCCGACCATGGAGATGACCAGGTCCATCCCATCCGCCGCCGCGGCGGGCGAATCGGCCCACGCGGCGCCGCGATCGAGCAGCGCCTGCGCCCGCGACCGCGTGCGCGAATGCACCGTCAGCCTGTGCCCGCGCCCAAGCAGATGCCCCGCCATCGCGGCGCCCATCACGCCCGTTCCGATCCACCCGATCCGCAGCGAAGTCGCGTCACTCATGCGCGCATGGTGGCGGGAGACCGCCCGATCCGCAACGGGGGCGCGCTCCTGGGCATTCAGCGGCGCCGTTACAGCGGCCGAATCGAAGTCGGCGTCACGCGGAAGATCAGCAGATCCCCTCGCCGCTCCAGCGCCCCCTCCGCCTCCACCGGAACGCCCACCAGCGGCAGAATCGCATCATCCGCCGCGCCGCCCTCCGGCGACGCCAGCAGGTGAAACACCGGCGCGCCCGCTCCGTCCCGCGTCACGAGCATGGGCGGAATCCCCCCCGCGATGCACAGCACAGCGCACGCCTGGTGCGCCTTCCCATCCCCGGGCTTCATCGCCCCCAGAAAACACTTCGCATCCACGATCTCGCCCCGCAGCGTCGCGCGGCCCAGCGCTTCTGGAGCACTCCGCGGCGGCGCATCGCCCGCCGCAGGCGCGATCGCATCATCCTCCGGCGCCAGTTCGATCATCCGCCGACCCTCGCGCTGCATGAGCCAGCCCGTCACGCGCACGCGGCTGTCCGCGAGAGCCGCGGCCCGCTTCTGCGCGCCGAACTTGCTCATCTCGACGAGCAGCAGCGTCTCCCGCGCGCTCGAACCCGCGCCGTGGCCCGCGCCCGCCGCAACCTCCAGCATCGGATACGGCGCCATCCGCACCACGCCCTCCCACGTCCGCGCGATGGAGGTGTCCCACACCGCCGGGCCCGGGTCCCGCTGCGACAATGCCGCGGCCGCCGCGGCCAGCCCGATCGCCGCCAGCATCGCCGGCAGCAGCGCGCTCAGAAACCGCCTGTGCCCTGCCGGAACCGGCAGATAGCCCACGTACAACTCATCGCTTTGCCGCGGCGAATCGGTCATGGCGCGCCGCCTCCCGGCCCGGCTTCGAACTGCGCCGGCTCGACCGGCGTTCCCGGCGGCAGCGCCTCGGGATTGAGCAGCACGCGCCGACCCTCGATGCGCACGCGGTACGTCGGAATCTTCTCCGTGTAGGGCGGCGGCGATTGCCCGTTCGCCGGCAGGTACTGATACCCATGCCACGGGCACGTCACGCAGCCATCAATGATCTTCCCTTCGCCCAAGGGCCCCGCCTGGTGCGCGCACACGTTCGAGATCGCCGAGATCTTCCCATCGTGCCGGAACACCGCGATCCGCTCCCGCTCGCGCAGGCAGACGACCTTCGCCCGCTTCTCCGGAATCTCATCCACCGTCCCGATGTCGATCCATTCCCCCTGCGCCGCCCCCTTCGGCGCCTGCCCGCCCCCGTCGCGCCACGTCTCGAGGGCCCCCGTCGCGATGTGCAGCCCGCACACCACGAGCGCGCCGGCGCCGAGCAGCGCCACGTACACCGGGCTCTGCTCCGATTGCAGAAATCCCAGCGCCGCATGCATGATCACCAGCGCATACGCGACATACACCCCCATGTGCAGCGCCTTCCACACCCGCGGCGTGAGGTTCACCAGCCAGAAGTCGTGACTCGTCGCCGCCATCACGAACAGGATGAGCAGCGCGAGGAGCCCGGGGACTTCGAACGGGAATCCCGAAAGCGAGGTCCAATCCCCATGCCGCGAAAGCATCGCGCTGAACGGATTCCACGTCCCGAACCCGCCGTAGTACCCGATCGCCAGCAGTGCATGCGCCAGCGCCGTCAGGAACATCGTCACGCCCAGATGCCGCCGGTTGTAGAGCAGCGCCGCGAAGCGCCTGTCCAGCCGCGCCAGGGGCCCGATGCACAGAACGATGTGCAGCAGCGCGACCGCGCACAGCCCGAACGCGCGAATCACCAGCACTTCATCGCTGATCGCGTTGTCCCCCGTGTGCGCCGCCCTCCCCGCCAGAACAAACACCGCGATGAACAGCGCCACACCGCCCACCACGAAGGCGTCGTACACCCTCTTGTGCCGGTTCCACTGCACCCACGTGTAGCCCACACTCACGGCGCAGCCCCCGCCCCCGGCGCAGCCGCCGCGCCCCCGCCTCCCGCTTGCCCAGGCGCGCCGGAAGGCGCGTTCGCCGCCTCCCGCGGCCGCCCCGCAATCGCCGCGGCCAATCCAATCAGAATCAACGGCCCCAGCACACGCCACAGGAGCGCATGCGCGCGACGATGCCCCCGCGTCATGCCCCGCGCCCCTCTCGCGCGCCCGCGCGCATCCATTTCAACAGCATCACCGGCCACATCGCCGCGCACCCCGGCGCGATGAGCAGCCGGAACGACCACCCCGCCCCCCTCGCCGCAGGGTCCACCCGCCCCACCCCCGCCGTCACGAAAGCCGCGGCAAACACAGCCCCCACCCCGAGGTAGAGAGCCAGCGCCACCAGCACTCCGTCCATCACGTTCATTCGCGGCGTCCGAGAACCCGCATCAATCCTACCTCACCCCGCGCCCGATGCGCCCAGTTCGGATGCAGGAACCTCGGCACGGTTACCGGCCTCCCCCGCCCCCCGCGCCAGGCGCCCCCCGATGTTCGCCCCGCGCTCCCCGACATGTTGAGTCGCTCCGCGCCGTGGCCGATGAGCCAGAGACGAGCGGCCACACCCGATCGCCCCCTGCGGGGGTCGGCGTGCCCGCTCCGAAGCGCCGTGTTGCGCCCAGGGAGCGACCATGAAGAAGACGCACGCCGTCCAATCCGGCGAGATCCGCAGCGAGTTCCGCGACGACCCCGAGATGGCTGAACTCATCTCCTGGTTCGTCCAGGAAATGCCCGAGCGCGTGAACGCCATCGCCGAATCATGGCGCGACCAGCGCATCGAGGAACTCCAGCGACTCGCGCATCAACTCAAGGGCGCCTGCGGCGGATACGGCTTCCAGGCCGTCAGCGACGCCGCCCACCGCCTCGAAGAGTCCCTCCAGGTTGAGCAGGACCTCGAACGCGCCCGCGAAGACGTCGAGCGCCTCGTCGATATGTGCCGCCGCGTCACCGTCTGACGCCGCCGCGTGTCCACTGCGCCCCGACCACCGCACCACGAGAATCGAAAGATGGAGAGCGCCCAGTCCACGCCGACCATGCTCGTCATCGACGATTCGCCGGAAACCCACCGGCTGCTCGATGTCCGTCTGCGCGCCGAGGGCATCAATATCCAGGCCTCCGCCTCCGGCGCCGACGGCCTCGCCGACGTCCTCCGCCTCCGACCCGCCCTCGTCCTCCTCGATCTCGACATGCCCGGCATGGACGGCTTCGAAGTCCTCCGCTCCCTGAAGGACGACGCCACGACCGTCAACGTCCCCGTCATCGTCATCTCCGGCAGCGAAGCCACCGAGGACAAGGTCACCGGCCTCGAACTCGGCGCCATCGATTACGTCTGCAAGCCCTTCAACTTCGCCGAACTCCGCGCCCGCATCCGCTCCGCGCTCCGCGTGCACGAACTCATGCAACTCCTCGAGCAGAAGGCCCAGATCGACGGACTCACCGGCCTCTGGAACCGCCGCTACTTCGACGATCGCCTCGCCGATGAACTCGCCGTGCGCAGCCGCAAGCCCGCGCCGCTCTCGCTCGTCATGTGCGATCTTGACGCCTTCAAGAGCCTCAACGATACCTTCGGCCACCACGCCGGCGACCAGGCCCTGAAGGGCTTCGGCGAACTCCTCGTGCGCTCCATGCGCCGACACGACATCGCCTGCCGCTACGGCGGCGAGGAGTTCGGCGTCATCCTCCGCGAAACCACCGGCGAGCAGGCCCGCGCCCTCATGGAGCGCATCCGCATCGCGCTCGAAACCACCACGTGGCCCCGCCATCCGGAGCGCCGCGTCACCGCCTCCTTCGGCGTCTGCGCCGATGTCTGCGACGACGCCCACAACTCCGCCGCGTGGATCGAAGCCGCGGATCGCGCCCTCTACTCCGCCAAGCGCGGCGGCCGCAACCGCGTCTGCCTCGCCCCGCCCTCAGGGCCGACGTCCGGCGGCGCTTCCGGGGGCGCTTCCGGGGGCGACGCTTCCGGCGGCGCTTCCGGGGGCGACGGCCAGCCGCCGGTCGCCCGCGCCGCCTGAAAAGCCCGCCGCGCCCCGCGCCCGGCCCGCGACCCGCCACTGCTACACTGCGCCGTGTTTTCAAGGCGCACTCGCGTTTCCGCGCCGCCTGAACCGGGATTCACGGAAGGAACCCGCGCCCAACCCGCGGCTGCCCACATGACCAACCGCACCAGCACAACGCCATCCCCGCCAGCGCCCCACAGGGCCGCCGCCCACGCCGGCGCCGCGCCCGCCGTCTATGCCTCCATCCTCGACATGATCGGCCGCACGCCCATGCTCGAACTCACGCGCATGGACGCCGGCCCCTGCCGGCTCTTCGCGAAACTCGAACTCCTGAACCCCGCCGGCTCCATCAAGGACCGCATCGGCCTCTCCATGATCGAAGCCGCGGAGCGCGAAGGAAAGATCAACCCGGACGCCGATCCTCCGCCCACCATCATCGAAGCCACCGCCGGCAACACCGGCCTCGGCCTCGCGCTTGTTGCGGGTCAACGCGGCTATCGCCTCCTCGTCGTCGTGCCCGACAAAATGAGCCGCGAAAAGGTCCAGCACCTCCGCGCCATGGGCGCGCAGGTCGTCATGACCCGGTCGGATGTCTCCAAGGGCCATCCCGACTACTACCAGGAAGTCGCCGCGAAACTCGCGCGCGAAACACCCAACTCCTTCTACATCAACCAGTTCGCCAACACCGCCAACATCGCCGCCCACTACGAAACCACCGGCCCCGAAGTCTGGGAGCAGGTCGCCGCCGCCACCCGCGGCGGAAAGGTCGATGCCATCGTCGTCGGCGTCGGCTCCGGCGGCACCCTCTCCGGCTGCGCCCGCGCACTCCGCGAGCGCAACCCCGATGTCAAGATCATCCTCTCCGATCCCGCCGGCTCCATCCTCTGGCCGCTCGTCAACGAGGGCCGCAAGGTCGAGCCCGGCTCGTGGCTCGTCGAAGGCATGGGCGAGGATTTCGTCCCCCCCATCTGCGATCTCGATTTCGTGGATGAGGCCATCCCCGTCACCGACGCCGAAGCCTTCGCCGCGGCGCGCGAACTGCTCGCGCGCGAGGGCGTGCTCGCCGGCTCCAGCACCGGCTGCCTGCTGCACGCGGCGATCCTGTGGGCCCGCAAGCAGAAGAAGCCGCTGAACGTCGTCACTTTCGTGTGCGATACCGGCGGCAAGTACCTCTCCAAGATGTTCAACGATTACTGGATGATGGATCAGGGCTTCATCCAGCGCCAATCCACCGGCGATCTGCGCGACCTCATCTCCCGCCGCCACGATGAGCGCGAGGATTACACGCTCAAACCCGGCGAGCCCGTCAAGCAGGCCGTCGCCATGATGAAACTCTACGACGTCTCGCAACTCGCCGTGCTCGACGCCAAAGACCGCGTCATCGGCATCATCGACGAGAGCGATATCCTCTTCGCCCTCACGCAGCAGAAAAAAGACGCGCTCGATCGTCCCGTCGAGGAGTTCATGAGCAGCCGCCTCGAAACACTCAAGCCCACCGCCGCCGTCAGCGACCTCCTGCCCATCTTCCGCGCCGATCGCGTCGCCATCGTCGTCGATGACCACGGCGCGTTTCTCGGCCTCATCACGCGCATCGATCTCATCAACTACCTCCGCCGCCAGTTCGCCTGACGCCGCATCCCCCGCCGCACCTCCCCGCGCCCATCCAGCCGCGCCTTCCCTGAGTTCCCTCCATGCCCCACGACCACCTCCCCGATTCACTCCGTCCCGGCACGCGCGCCATCCACGCCGGTCAGCGGCCCGATCCCGTCACCGGCGCCGTGATGCCGCCCATCTCCCTCTCCTCCACCTATGCGCAGTCCTCACCCGGTGTGCACCAGGGCTACGAATATTCGCGCACCCACAACCCCACGCGCTTCGCGCTGGAGCGCATGGTCGCCGGCCTCGAAGGCACAGGCCTCTCCGAAGAGGAGGACCGGACCCAGGGCGGCTTCGCCTTCGTCTCCGGCATGTCGGCCATCGCCACCACGCTCGATCTGCTGGACACCGGCGCGCACGTCGTCGCCATGGACGATCTTTACGGCGGCTCCGGCCGCCTCTTCCGCCGCGTGCGCGCCCGCTCCGCCGGACTCAAGTTCGATTTCGCCGACCTCTCGAACCTCGAAGCCTTCCAGCGCGCCCTCCGCCCGGACACCGCCCTCGTCTGGGTCGAAACGCCCACCAACCCCATGCTCAAGATCGCGCCGCTGAAGCGCATTGCCGAACTCACGCGCGCCAAGGCCCCCACGGCCATCCTCGCCTGCGATAACACATTCGCCTCGCCCATCAACCAGCGCCCCCTCGCGCTCGGCTTCGATCTCGTCGTCCACTCCTCCACGAAATACCTGAACGGCCACTCGGATAGTGTCGGCGGCGTCCTCGCCACCAATGACATCAGCCTCGCCGAGCGCCTCCGCTTCCTCCAGAACTCGCTCGGCGCCTCCATGAGCCCCTTCGATGCCTACCTCACCCTCCGCGGCATCAAGACCCTCGATGTCCGCATGCAGCGCCACAACCAGAGCGGCCTCCGCATCGCCCAGCACCTCTCCCGACACCCCAAAATCGAGCGCGTCCTCTACCCCGGCCTCGAATCCCACCCCCAGTCCGCCCTCGCGGCTGACCAGATGTCCGGCTTCACCGGCATGGTCACCATCATCCTGAATGGCGCCCTCCCCGAAGCCCGCCGCTTCCTCGAGCGCCTCCGCCTCTTCGCCCTCGCCGAGTCCCTCGGCGGCGTCGAATCCCTCGTCGATCACCCCGGCATCATGACCCACGCCTCCGTCCCCCCCGAAATCCGAGCCCAACTCGGCATCACCGATTCCCTCATCCGCCTGTCAGTCGGCATCGAAGACTGCGAAGACCTCATCGCGGATGTGGATCAGGCGCTGGGGTAAGGGCAAGTAAGTAACGATGGGCGACGACCGGAATCACACCGAAAAGGCCTGTAGGCTGTGCACCGAGCGCATTCCAGCCGAGGCACATGTTTGTAGACACTGCTCGAGAGACCAGCGATGGTATGCGGGTGCGCTGTCGACTACAAACACGTCACTAGCACTTACGCTGGCCTTGGCATCGGTCCTCTCATTAGTGCTTCCACCAACTATTCAGTTCTTCCGGCCGAAGACCGACGACCTACGGCTTGTGCTGATCAACGTGGATGATCAGGCGGATCAAGTAAACCTCCTTGCCACAAACAAAGGCCTGCGCCCCGGTGTTATACGTGGGGCGCGACTCGTGGCGCCCCCGCATGTCGTCATCTCGACGTCAAGGCCGTCGATTGAGCTCGAAATCGTTAGCGAGATGATCCTCGCGCCTGGCGCGACTGCCCGATTCACCTTCCGCCCAAGGTCCGGAGACAAACTCCCGCGTGAGGCGGATCGCTTAGAGACCCCCGTCAACTATGAACTCGAAGTAGACGTCATCCA
>CAZGVW010000279.1:0-11780 GCA_964529265.1 uncultured Phycisphaeraceae bacterium | reverse complement strand
TGTCTCGACGATGGCGCGCTGTTCCGCGGTGAGCTCTGGCGAGGACAAGACAATCTTCGTGTGAGTCTGCGCGGGCGTGGGGGTTTTCGAGACCTGCCGAGCGTGTTGTTCCCCATTGCCATGCTGATCGCGGTCGCGTCTGCGCTCGTGGGCATCGTCGCCTGGCCGTTCGGCGTCTGGTGGCCCATGCCAGTCGGGTTTGTCCTGCTTGCCGGTTTGGTGGGCACGCGAACCGTGTCTCTGATCAGCCGGACAACCAGAGCGGAACGCAGCGTCCTCGTGGCCTGTCAAGCGCTCATCGTGGGACTCGTCTACGACTTCGCGCGCGCGTGCGCGCTGGTCGTGCGCCCGCCTCATGAGCTCCGCGTGTCGTCTCACTTCGCGCCGAGGTCAGCGCTGCTCGAGTCGAGCGCCGCGCCGACCAACGGGACCCGCGAGCAGGGCTAGGACCCGCGACCCGGCCGACTCGACGCTCAGCGCACTCATATCGAGGACGAGATCGGGCTGACTCGGAGCCTCGTACGGGTCGTCGACACCGGTGAACTGCGCGAGCTCACCGCGCCGTGCGCGCGCGTACAAGCCCTTCGTGTCGCGACGCTCACAGACCTCCAGCGGCGTCGAAACGTGGATCTCGATGAAGTGCCGGCAGAGCCCACGCACGAAGTCCCTGGCCTCCCGATACGGAGAGACGAAGGACGCCACGACGAACACGCCATTCGTCTCGAGCTTGCTGGCGAGATAGCCCACCCGTTTGATGTGCGCATCGCGCTCGGGCCGGCTGTAGCCAGTCGTCGGAAAGATGTCGCGGATCGTGTCGCCGTCCAGGCGCTCGACGCGCAGCCCCCGGTGCTGCAGCGCGTCGGCCACCCAGTCGGCCACGCTGCTCTTGCCCGATCCGGACAACCCCGTAAACCACATGACGACGGGCTGGATCTGCTCGCGGCCGTAGGGCAGCCGATCCCACGCGCGCTCGTGAAGCCAGAAGATGCCGATCTTCGAGAGGAACTCGAGCGATCCGACCGCGAGGGAAATCGAGAGACGGCGGGTGAAGGCAAACACGAGTCCGGTGGTCGCCAGCGTTCCCATGATCCGCCACGACAACGCTTTCATGATCGACCGGGCGTGTGTTTCCCGAAACATGGATGGCTCTGCCGCTGGTCGTGACTATTGTCGGGTCACGAGCCTGCACGCACGCGGAACAACATATCGAAATATGACAACGCGTTGGCGACGTACGTCTGTTCGTAAAAGCCGACGAGCTCATAGCCGGCATCGCCGGCAAACGCAAGCAGATCGCCAACCGTCGGCTGACCGTCGTACAGATGTGCCTGATTGGCTTCACACGCGAATAGCGTGATGCGCTTCTCGCTCAGCATCTCCCGGGCGCCCCGCAGCACGTGAAGGTCGTACCCTTGTGCGTCGATTTTGAGGAGATCGATTCTCTGGATCCGGTGACGGGCACAGTATCCCGCCACCGTCTCGACACGCACTTCGACAACCGAGCCCCGATCCTGCCACGTCGGGGTAAGCAGGGAATCGTTGACGGAGTAGTCGCGCGTCACGTTGAACGGCAGCATGCCTTCCTGGTCGCCGAGCGCAGACGGTACGAGGGTGACGCCGTCGCGTCCGCCAACCGCCTGCCGAAGCAGCCGAAACGTGGCTGGCGATGGCTCGAAGGCGTGAATGTGAGGCGATCGGAAGTGATCGAGTATCGCCAGCGTCGTCTGCCCGACGTTGGCGCCCACATCGAACACCTCGGGACGGTCCGGGTGCCCCAGCAGGACCCGCGCGTCGTGCAGCAGTTCGACCCCGCCGACGCCGCGACCGATGTCTCGAACGGCGTACCCGGCGGATCGGAGCAGCCGACGCGCCAGCCGCTTGCCGAATCCGCTCACACGCGGAGGCTCGCCGCGTCGGGAACGGCCCTGAGGCCGGGCTCCTGTCTGATCGTCGAGCGCAAGAACCGGTAGTCTTCTTCAAAGCGGGCGTCGTCGCCTGCGTTCCAGTAGTGCATCCCGTGCAGGCCGTTCACTTTCACAGCCAGCGGACCGGTCCACGGTCCCTGAACGTGGCGGCGGACGACGCCTTCGACGATGGCGGTCGACCGCTGGCAGGACATGTGCTCCATCACCCAGGGGCGGGGGTCGAATCGTCGATAGTTGTCCATCATCCACGCCAGACAATCGGACAGTTCGGACTCGTCGGCGAAGCGCCCGGTCGCCTCGTTGATGTACGGATACTTGAATCCGTAGTTGAATCCGGCGCGGACCACGCACGGCACTCCCGCGAACATGCCCTCGACAATCGCGCGGTTCACGCCTTCCTTGCGCGACCAGATCACGTTCACCTTCGATCGGTTCAGCAGCACGTTGACGTCGGGTTGGGACAGCCCTTCGTGCCACTCGATCTGATCGTCGATCCCGTAGTGCGCCGCGAGCCTCCGCAGATCGTCAAGGCTGAGGCCAAGCGAATAGCCGACGAGAGCGACCTTCAGCCGAACGCCGCGCCGCCGCAGCGTCCGCAATGCGGCAAAGAACTGGGCGTGCCGTTTGTAGGGCGCCCAGCCCGCGACCATGATGACGTCGATGTCCCTGGTCACTCCCGAGATCGGCGCGAACATGCGGTGATCGACCCACCAGTTGTTCGATGTCGGCACGGACACGAGGTTCGATTTCAGGCTGTCGATGAGCTCGCGGTCGCGCGGCTCATAGGCCTGGACGAAAACCACGTCATCGAGGCCCCGATAGCACATCACGTCGGCGTTGCAGTAGCCGCTCCAGCTCGGCTCGAGCACGAGGTGGTAACGGCGGAGGACCTTCTCCAGGTCGAAGAGCCGTCCAAAAAGCGGCAGGACGTACGAGTAGAGCAGAACGAGGACGCCCTTCTCCTCCGCGGTGGCCGGTTTGAGCACCATGACCAGCGGGCCGAGCAGCCCATCGGGTTGCGAGTAGAACCGCGCGGTTTGCGGCTGAGGCTGGAGGCCGGTCATCTGCTCGCGGCATCTCGAGACCACTCGGGTCCGCGCGCGGCGGAGCCATGCGGGGTCGTCTGGTTGGTCCGCGGCCAGGGCGCGCCGCAGCACCAGCGGGAGCGGACCGGGAAAGCCGCCGCGATCCAGCGTCATCACGAGATCGATCGCTCGGCGAAACCGGCCACCGATCCATGCCGCGAACGCCACGATCGAAAGACCCGCCGCGATCGTCGCCCGAGCCATTCGTGAATCGAACAGGAGCCACTCGAGGATGGCGGCTCTGGCCAGCGCGAGTCGCCCCGCCATGTCCAGGCGCTGCCCGCGTGTCGTCGCCGCGGTTGCCGCACGACCCCGGTCAGACCGGCTCACGCGAGACAGGGCGCGACTGATACCGGCGCGGTCAAAGCTGGTCACCGCATCTCTCGCGGTGACCAGGGCGTCACCGGCAGCGCCCACGGCAGCTCCAGCCCCGCCCACCGGCGGCCGGCGTAGAGACAGGTGCCGAGAGCGAACGAGAGTCCGTTGCACAGATGATGGATGATGTGGAACGGAAACCACGCGAGCGCGAACGGCAGTCCGCGACGGTTCGCGAAGAATCGATAGTAGGGACGATCGATCATCCACAGCCCGGCGAGCAACGCCCCCGCCGCCAGCAGCAGCGCCGGTCGCCAGGGCGCCGCCAGGAGGGCGAGCACGAGCGCGTACGCCATCACGACAGCCAATCGGTACTTGTGAGTCACATTCAGGTCGTTACGCATGGACCGGTAGCGATTCAGCAGCTGCGTCCAGGGCACACCGCGATCGCGGATGTCGGTCACGATCGACGACCAGAACGTCCATCGCTTCAGGTGCGTGCCCTGAATCGCGGGCTCCAGTACGATACGGAAGCCGGCCGCCCGAATGCGGTACCCGAGATCGATGTCTTCGACCGACGGATGCGCGAACCGGGGATCGAACCCTCCCACGGCCGCGAACACCGGCGCGCGCACCGCGCCAAGGCCGGCCCAGAACGTGGTCGCGTCCCGGTTGGATCGCTGGTGAATGAACGAGTGCGCGAGGTTCTTGCACTGCGAGAAGAAACCCTTGTCGGGCGGCTCCTCGTCGTAGGCGCCGAACGCGGCGCCGATCGCGGGATCGTTTTGAAAGAGCGCGGCCAATCTGGCGAGCGCGTCCCTGCGGACGACGACATCCGAGTCGATGAAGACGAGCAGCTCTCCAGATGCCTGTTCGGCCGCTCGTGTGCGCGCAACGGCCGGCCCCTGTGCCGGGCCCGGGATCACCACCACGAGGGAGCCGTTGGCCGTCGCGACCGGTTCCGGATCGTCGATCGCTCCATCAGCGGCGACAAAGACTTCGGCCAGGTCCGCCCCTGGGGGAAGCCAGGCGCCGGCCGCTCGAATGGCCTCGAGGCATGGCCGGAGACGGCTCAGATCGCGATGGAACGGGACGATCACGGAGAGGCGAAGATTGGGCGAACTGCTGTGGCCGACCGCAGGCATTGCGCGTCCGGGTGAGGCAAGGAGCGTGCTAGCCGCTCAGCCAAAAGTCGCGCGAAAAGCGAGAGGCGCCGGCCAGGTAATCCGAGGATCGTCAGACTTTTGTCCTCGGCCGTGGAGGCGCGCGCAACCACACCGGAGGCCCGACGCGAGCCTCAATCCTCGACGACGTGGGTCTCGAATACTTCGCGGTACTTCAGCCATCGAGCCGCGTCGAACGTGCCGTCGCCGAGACTGTCAACCGCGGCCAACGCCATGTACAGCGCATGATGTGTGTTGTCATGGGCGTACAGGCCCTGCCGGCCGAACGAGAGGATGCCGTCCAGACCGCTGATCCAGCGATCGACGACCTCGAAGTGCTCTTCGTACCCTACCCGGTAGATCGGATACGCCGCCGGCAGCCGACGAACGGCCACCTGGAGGACCGGCGCTTCGAGTGGGAGGCCCGTGCGCGCCAGTCCGTCGGCCACGATCGCCGCCAGCTCGTCGTCTGTTTTGGACCAGAGCGCATCGCCTCGAGTGCAGGGCATCTCGGCGCACAGAACCGTACGTCCAGCGGGTTCCGGCAACGCCGCATAGTTCTTCGGCTCGGAGACGCGCGTGAACGGCAGGTGCGCCTCCGGAAAGTAATGCGCGTCGTACTCGGTGAACTGCTGGGTGCCGATCACGAGATAGACGAGCAGCATGGCGCGGAGCTCGAGCTTCGAGGCGCCGGCGAGGACGCTCTCAGGCGCGGGTGGAGCCCACATACGCGCGAACGCGGTGACGGGAATCGTGGACCACACGTAGCGGCTCTCGTAACTCCGCGTCTGGCCGTTGGCGGTCGCCTCGACGCGAAAGGCGTCGCCCACGCGCTCAATCCGTTTGACTGCAGTGCCGAGCTCGATGCGCGCGCCCGCGGCCTGCGCGGCTTCGCGTAACCGATCGGAGATCTGTCCATAGCCCCGCCTGGGGTAATAGAACACTCCCTTTCGGCTTCGTCCGCCGCCTGTGCCTGCTCCGGCCAGAAGTCGTTTGACGAGCTTGCCGATCGAACCGGCTGACACACGCCGCTGCGCCTGGACGGGCGAGAGCTGGTCGGGCTCGAGTCCCCAGATCTTTCGAGCGTACGGAAAGTAGAACTCGCGGCAGATCGTGGAGCCAAGGCCTCGCTCGAGAACAGACGCGAACGTCTCCACTCGTGCAGGGCCGCCGCGACGCGTGCCGAGCGTCCGGCGCGCGAGATCGCGCAGAACGCCGGCCGTGAAGCGCGGGTGCGCATGGAGCGCGAGATCGAGCGGCCGCAAGGGAAAGTGAATCCAGCGGCCGAGAAGCCGAATCCGGCCGTGGCGGGGACGCTCCAGGAGATCGTCGCCGAGGAGCTCCCTGACAAGTGCGAGCACGTCGGGATGCGCGGCAGGATGGAATCGATGGCTGCCGTAGTCGACCGTGATCCCCGCCAGCTCGAAGCTGCCGGCGTTGCCGCCGACGCGATCCGACTGCTCGAGCACGGTGACGGCATGTCCGTGGCGAGCGAGGGCAAGAGCCGCGCCCAGCCCCGCGGGACCTGCGCCGAGAATAGTGACGGACGTCATCTCGGAACAGCGGTCATGGACCAATGAAGCGTCAACGTCGCTGTCGCCATTCCGGCAGGAAGTAAGAGTGCCAATAGTACGGCCAGTCCTGCATCTGCCAGCCGCCGTCGACTCGGAATCCGGCGCTCAGGTCGCCAGGCACTCTCAGCCGGAGATTCGGCGCCGGGTTGGGCGTGCAGGGCAACGGAGCGTCCCAGCAGGCATTCGGCGCGCCGAACCGCGCGGTCTCCCTGACGGGGACGTTCAACTCGAGACCCGAATCGGTGGTGAACGTCTTGACGGCCACCGAACCGTCGAGCGTTGGCAGCACAGGGTGAGCGGTCCGGGTGAACAGGGTGTGAAGGCGGACGCTCGGCGGCCCGACCACAAGGGGTGAAACCAGCACGAACGTCAGGGCAATGGCGTAACCAGTCCGCATGCCGGCCGGAGCACATCGCCGCTGGCATTCGGCAAGACACAGCGCCGCCAGACTCCAGAACAGCGCCGGACTGTACCTATGGGAGGGCGCGGTGACGAGCCAGGCGGCGATCGCTGTCAGGATCGGCAACAACAGCCACCAGGCAGCACTCGCGTTGATCGGGGTGCTCGAGGCGAGTGTTCGAGACCGCCACGCCACGAGAACGGCTCCGGCAGCCAGCAACGACGGAACGGCGGCCGCATACACGTCACGCAGGAGCATCAGCCGAATCCAATTACTGCCAATGAACCGCCAGGTGAATTCCCGTTCCGTGTGTTCGGCGTACGCGACCTCCGCATCCGCGTGCTCCGCCGGAGCGCGCCAGTCAACAGGCACGGCTGCTGCCGAAAGCGGGAAGAAAGGATACCCGCTCATCACGACGCCTCGCGCCAGCCAGAGGCCGGCAATCACGCTGAGCATGACGAGGATCACCGCCGTCGCTTTCGCTGACGGCGTTTGACGACGGCGCCACGAGACGCCCAGCAGAACGCCCATCGTCAACACGGCGAACACGCCGGCGGTCAACTTGATTGAGACCGCGGTGACCAGCAGCAGGCCGACAGCGAAGAACGCGTACGCCCGCTCTCCCTGCGATCGATGCGAGGCGGATCCGTCCAGCAGGCCGTACGCGGTTGCAGCGGCGACCATTAGCAGCAGAGCCACCGGCAGGTCGGTCGAGTAGCTGGCGATGTGGTCGCTGAAGTGAAGCACGACGGCCAGCATCACGAATCCGAAGAGGTGTCGGTTCGCGAAACGGCGCGCCTGAAACCACCGGGTTCCGTGCACAACGGCGTGTACGATGCCGGCCGCAGCGAGCACGCCGTTGGCCAGGTGGTAGCCACGGCCCTGCCAGGGACCGGAGTCGATCATGGCATCGTAGAGAAAGCTGCTCTGGTTGAAGGCGAGCGGAGCGTGAAGGTTGGCAATCCCCGGAACCACGGGAAAGTGCTTCGCCCATTTCACCGTCTGGACGTGGTACAGGACGCCATCCCAGCTTCGGAACTCGCCGAGGCACTGCACGACCACCCAGGCAAGAGCGAGCGCCAGCACCGCGAGCGTCCAGAACCCGGGCGCGGCCGAAACCCCGCGCGCGCACGCAGCAAGAGTGCGGCGTGATCGAAGCAAACCCAGGCCGCCGGACAGGAGGACGATCCCCAGGACCGGCGCGGCGATCGGGAGAAAGAAATTCCACGCGATCAGAAACGCGGTCGTAATGCCATATCCCGTCCAGAATGCCAGCAGACAGTCGTCCAGCTGGAGTTCACGGACGCCAAAGGCGCGGCGCACGGCCAGCCCGATCCCGATGAACGCGATCGCGACGACGACAATCGACGCGCCGACCGAGAAAACGGCGATGACGAGATCCGGCATTCGAGTCGTTCCACCGCGCGGTGGCGCCTCAGTGTAGGGCCAATCGGTCGGCGCTGGCCTAGAATGGTCTCACTCCCACCCCGGAGCGGGGTCGCGATGCGCGCGACGATCGGAAAGGACCGTGGTTTTGCCCGAGAACACCGCCGCACGATCGGCTTCTGCCGCGTCCGTGTTGATCGTCACCGTCTGGCTCGGCTTGCTGAGTGGCTGCGCTGAGGCCGCGATTGACGCGGTGCGCATTTTCGTGCTGGGTGACTTCCTCGTCATGAACCGCGATTTTCCGTGGCTCGTGCCGGTTGCCGCGGTCTTCCTCTTCGTGAGCCTGACCCCCGTCGTACTCGCGCTGCGGTGCATCCCGCGGGTCGAACCTGGGATCGTGCTGGGTCTGGTGTTCGTCGCCGTCGTGGGTCCTCTCCGCGCGGTTCCAACGTTGACCGGGCACGGAGGCACGCTGCTGGCGCTCGGGATGGCTGTGCAGGCGTCGCGCCTGGCCTCATGGCGCCTGTCCGGATTGGCGGGACCGGCGCGTCGGACGATCCTGCTCCCGGGCAGTCTGGTCGTGGTCATCATGGTCGGCATGCTGATGTCGGCCGCGATCTCGGAGCGCCGGCAGTTGGCGGCGCTGCCCGCTGCGCCGCCCGAGGCTCCAAACGTGATCCTGATCGTGCTCGACACTGTTCGTGCCAAGAGCATGAGCACGTTTGGATACCATCGACCGACCAGTCCCACCCTGGATCGGTTGGCGGCGGAAGGGGTCGCGTTCGATCGCGCATTTTCGACCGCGCCGTGGACGCTTCCAGCGCACGCCAGCTTGTTTACCGGAACATATCCGCACGAGCACGGCGCGGACTGGTCGCGCCCCCTCGACAACCGCCACCAGACGCTGGCCGAAGCGCTCGCCCGGAGCGGATATCGAACGGCCGCATTCTCCGCAAACACGCTGAACGTGACCCGAACACACGGACTGGACCGAGGGTTTCTGCATTTCGAGGATCTGCCGATCTCCTTCGGCCAGCTGGCGTTGAGCACCAAGATCGGACAATGGATTTCAGGACAGGGCACGTGGCGTCACTGGCTCAACTATCACGAAGTCATCGACCGGCAGAACGCGGCGCGGATTACCACCAACTGCCTGTCATGGCTCGAGGCTCGTGACCGAAGGCCGTTTTTCGTCTTCCTGAACTACTTCGACACGCATGATCCCTACCTGCCCCCGGAACCGTTCGCGACCAGGTTCGGGCCGCCTCGGAGTTCCGACATCTCGTTCTGGCATACCGGATTCGCTGCATGGCCATCGGACAGACGGGCCATGTCGCCGCGGAACAGACAGGCCGAAGTGGACGCGTACGACGGCGCCATCGCGTTCATGGATGCGCAGATCGATCGCCTCTTGCGTGTCCTCGAGACCCGGGGAATGCTCGACAACACGCTCATCGTCGTGACGTCGGACCATGGCGAGCAGCTTGGCGAACACGGACTGTTCAATCACGGCAACAGCCTGTATCGACCCCTGGTTCATGTGCCGCTGCTCATGCGGCTTCCAGGTCGCGTTCCCGCAGGGCTTCGCGTGAGCCAGCCGGTGACTCTCAAAGACATCCCGCAGACTATTCTCGCCTCCGTCGGTATCACCGCCTCGTTCCCTGGAGAATCGTTGGATCGCTATTGGAGCGGCTGGCCGCCGGTGGACGAGGTCGTCTTGATCGAGGCAACCAGGCGCCCATTCGGCGACGATCCCTGGTATCCGCTGCCGAAAGGCAACATGGCGGCGCTCGTCAAGGGTCGATACATGTTCATCAGGAATCCGGATGATACGAATGAGGTTTTCGATCTCGAGACCGACCCGGAGGAACTGACGAATCTCGCTGACCAACACCATGCGGAGCTCGTCGCCGAGTTCCGGCGCCTCCTGAACGACCGCCAGTCCTCGACGCACGATCAGCGCAAGCCACCGATGCCGCCTCAACCGAGGCCCTGAGCGTTCCCGAAGAGTCTGCCTGACAGGCGACTTAGTTCCGCCCCCCTCGACCTCCTGTCTGCTGGTCAGCGCCAATTCGCCTCGGTTTCGCAACTATTCCGCGGTGCTTTCTTGGCACGAAACTGCCAAGACGGTCAGGACGCTTCGAAGCGTTCGGACTGGAGTAGTGCGTGGCCGTTTTGTTCCTCTACGACCCTGAGATGCTGGCACCGACGCAGACCCTGGCGCGTCTGCTCCTGGAGTCTCCGACAGTGCTCCTCTATGTCGGACCCGACCAGATCCTGCCATTCGCGTCGGTGCTCAGCGCCATCGCCGGCCTGGCCCTGATGTTCTGGAATCGGCTGGTGTCTCTGGCTGGCAAGGGATGGGCGCTCGTGACACGCCGCGGACCGGCCCCCGCCGCGACCCCCCGCGAGTCGGAAGACTGATCGGCCTGGCGCTGTCACGATGCCGCCCGCCAAACGGATCGCCGAACGCAGCCTGATCTCGCTCGTCGTACCCGTCTACAACGAGTCGGAGGTCATCCGGACGTTCCATGAGCGCGCGACGGCCACGCTCGCGGATCTCCGCGGGTTCACCTACGAGATCATCTTCGTCGACGACGGCAGCCACGACGATACGTACGAGCAGTTGACGTCATTTGCCGCGGCAGACCCCCACGTGCGCGTCCTGAAGTTTTCCAGAAACTTCGGCCACCAGATCGCCATCACGGCCGGCATCGATCACGCGCAGGGCGATTGCGTCGTCGTGATCGACGCCGATCTTCAGGATCCGCCGGAAGTCATCCCGTCGATGATCGACCAGTGGTGTCAGGGCTTCGACGTCGTGTACGGCGTCCGCTCGGAACGCGACGGCGAAGGCGCGCTCAAGCTCGCGACGGCGTCATTCTTCTACTGGCTGCTCCAGCGGCTGACGAACGTCGAGATTCCGCGCAACGTGGGCGACTTCCGGCTGATGAGCCGCCGCGCGGTCGACCAGTTGAAACAGCTTCGGGAAAAGGATCGCTTCGTTCGCGGGCTGGTGAGCTGGGTTGGGTTCCGCCAGACCGGCGTGACCTACCACCGCGACAAGCGCTACGCCGGAGAAACCAAGTATCCGTACCGGAAGATGATCAAGTTCGCGTTCGACGGGATCACCTCGTTCTCGACCGCTCCGCTGAAAGTCGCCACCTGGACCGGCTACGCCGCGGCGCTGGCGGCGATCCTGTATCTCATCAGCGTCTTCATTCAGAAGCTGCTGGGGTTCACCGTGGAAGGCTGGGCGACGATCATGGTCGCGATGCTCTTCCTCGGAAGCGTCCAGTTGATTTGTCTCGGCATCCTCGGCGAGTACCTCGGGCGCATCTTCAACGAGGTGAAGCCTCGACCGATGTACGTCATCGAGGAGGCGTTGCCGTTGGACCGGGACGTTGCCGCTGCGGAATCGATCGCGCTGCTCGAACGCCGCGCACGAGCGTTGTGACCCGCTCCTGAGGACCTCATGCTGCAAACATTGGATGTCGCGTCTGCGCCACGAGCGTCATATTCCCAGCTCACACAGTGCCGGGTGAGCGGAAGCCGGCACCTCGTTCCGGTGCTCAACCTCGGCAACCAGGCGCTGACGGGTGTCTTTCCGCGGTCCGCGGATTCCCAGGTGACCACCGGTCCGCTCGAGCTGGTGTGGTGTCCCGAGTCCGGGCTGCTCCAGCTCAATCATTCGTACGACCCGCTGGAAATGTACGGCACCAATTACGGCTACCGGTCCGGGCTGAACCAGTCCATGGTCCGGCACCTCGAAGCAAAAGTGCGGCAGTTGCAGGCGATGGTGAAGCTGCGCACGGGCGATGTCGTGCTCGACATCGGCTCGAATGACGGCACGCTCCTGAGCGCCTACCGGCACGACGGGCTGGAGCGGATTGGCATCGACCCGACCGGCGCGAAGTTCACGCAGTTCTATC
>CAZGVW010000278.1:0-2642 GCA_964529265.1 uncultured Phycisphaeraceae bacterium | reverse complement strand
GACGCCGAGGAGGCGATTGGCTGGGGGGAGAGGGGGCGAGGGGGCGGGGGTGAGTGGGGGACGGGGATCGGGTGTGGGCGCATGATGGGCCTCCGCAATTGGGGCGGAGGGCTGTGTTTGTGCGCGCAAAGGGCGTCACTGCGCGCGGGGGTGGAGCGCACGTGGTTGTGGGGGAGGGAGTCGAAAATCTGAATTTTGGATTTTTGGGGTGTGGCGCGCAGGGGGGGTGGGGGGGAGGAATACGGAATACGGAATGTTGGGGGGAGGCGGGGATTTCTGGTGGGCGGCGCGCATGTGCGCAAGGCGAATGCGCCGCCGCCCCCATGCGGCGGCGACGTGAACGGAGACGGGCGTGTCGACTCTGTTGACCTTGCGATTCTGCTGGGACTGTGGGGCACTTGCCCGTAGTCGCGGCCGATCGCGTTGTGGGCAATGGACACCTTCGCCCCCTTCGGGGGCTCTCGACCGGAGAGGGGCGGGTTCCGCCGGTTGCGTCCGCCTTTGGCGGACTTCACCGGCGGCTACATCCCTGGGCCCCCGATGGGGGCGAGGAAGGGGAAGTGGTGGCGTGTGCATTGAGGGGGTGGCGGGGCGCGACTTGGAGAGATGGGTGTGGGCTGCGCGAATGCATAGCCGCTCAGGGCAGCGGCCATGCCACCCTGGGCGGAATCGCGCGGATGCGTCCCTCGCTTGCGTTTCGGGCTCGTTGGTGGCGCGGGTGGTATGGGCTTGCGAGTGCGGCGACTTGCGCTTGCTTCGGAATGTCGGTGGCGCGACGAGGGTGGTGCGTTCATCGACGGCTGATGACAGACGAGGCATGGAGGAGGTGTAGGGGAAGAGCCCCTCACCCCTCCCTCTCCCCGCAAAGCCGGGGAGAGGGGGAAGAGGGCGCCTTGCGCGAATGCATAGGCGATCAGAGCGGCGGCCATGCCACGCGAGCGGAATCGCGCGGATGCGTCCTTGCGCTTCGGGCTCGTTGGGGGCGCGGGTGGTATGGGCTTGCGAGTGCGGCGGCTTGCGCTTGCTTCGGAATGTCGGTGGCGCGACGAGCGTGATGGGTTCATCGACGGCTGATGATCGATGAGGCGTGGAGGAGGTGTAGGGGAAGAGCCCCTCACCCCTCCCTCTCCCCGCAAAGCCGGGGAGAGGGGGAAGGGGGCGCCTTGCGCGAATGCATAGTTGCTCAGAGCAGCGGCCATGCCACCCTGAGCGGAATCGCGCGGACGTGTCCCTCGCTTGCTTTCGGGCTCGTTGGGCGAACGGGTCCATGCCTCGCTGAGAAGCATGGGGGCTAGGATTGGGGGTTTCGCGGTTGGATGGAAGGAGATTGTGATGGTGGATGAGCGTGTGCTTCGGCGGCGGGGATTGGTGGCGGTGGCGGGATTTGGAGTATCGGTGTGCGCGGGCGTGTGCGCGGTTTTGGTGGGGGCGGGGGAGGCGGGGGCGTGTTCGGTGGCGATGTGGGCGGATTCGGGGCGGTCGGTGGTGGTGGGGCGGAATGTGGATTGGGTTGAGCCGCCGCGGACGGATGTGTGGGCGTTGCCGCGGGGCGTGGAGCGGCGGGGGAGCGTGAGCGGGAAGGCTCTTGAGTGGACGAGCGTGTATGGGAGCGTGGTGGGTGTGGCGTATGGCGGATCGGTGAACTCCGGGATGAATGAGCGCGGTTTGACGGCGAATTGTCTGTGGCTGTCGGCGGGGGATCACGGGGCGCGGGATGCGGATGTGGCGGGGCTGAGTGAAGCGGAGTGGCCGCAGTTCTATCTGGATTGCTTCGCGACGGTGGCGGAGGCGGTGGAGTTCACGCGTGCGAATCCGATGCAGGTGCGCGGGTCGAAGTTGGGGCCGTTCGTTTCGCGGCAGCATCTGGCGCTGCAGGATGCGACGGGGGATTCGGCGGTTTTGGAGTATGTGGGGGGCGAACTCAAGGTGTATCACGACCGGCGGTATGCGGTGGTGACGAACGACCCGACGTATGACCTGCAGATCCGGAATCTGGAGGCACACAAGGGTTTCGGGGGCGAGAAGCCCTTGCCGGGGGGCACGGCCGCGGCGGACCGGTTCGTGCGCGGGATGTTCTATTTATCGAAGTTGCCGCGGGCGCGAACGGATCAGGAGATGATGGCCGGGATTCAGAGCGTGATGCGGAACATGGCGCAGCCGATGGCGCGTCCGGACCTGTTGCGGCCGAATGTCTCGATGACGGTGTGCACGGTGGTGTATGACCTGACGCAGCGCGAGGTGCATTACGAGACGACGACGCTGCCGCACGCGATCTGGATCGAGGTGGAGCGGCTTGATCTGGGCGAGGGGCGGCCGGCGCTGGTGCTGGAGGACGTGAATCGCGTGGAGCGGGTGGGGGACGTGACGGGGGCGATGGTGGAGGCGGGGGAGATGTTCGTGTTCGCGGCTGGGGAGGGGTGAGGGGAGTGGATGATGGGGGGTGGGATGGTGGGTGCGCCGGGATGCAAGAAGGAATCCGGGCGGCGCCTCGGCGGGGCGAGGAATGGGTGATGGCGCGGCCGATTTTTTGGGTGGGCGCGGGTGTGGCGTTGAGGGGGTTGGGCGGCGGGGACGGGTGTGGGTGGAGCCGCTAGAATCGGCCCCTCCGCGGCGGCGCGAAGTGCGAGCTGCGCGGTTGCGGA
>CAZGVW010000277.1:0-13601 GCA_964529265.1 uncultured Phycisphaeraceae bacterium | reverse complement strand
GCCCTGCCCGTGGGACCTGAACGGCGACGCCCAGATAGGCTCGTCGGATGTCGCGTTCCTGCTCGGCGCATGGGGCAGTCCCTGAACCGCGCCGCCGCGCTCACAACCCCGCCAGAATCTCCGGCCGGAAGATCTCCGCGTCCAGCAGGCAGTTCTCCACCGCCGGCAGCGCCCAGTTGTCCTGCTCCACGAAGAAAACCGTCCCTTCCAGCGGCCGCCGGCTCGCCTCCGCCGTGCCGAACGCGATCAGCCCCGGCTTCGCGAACGGCATCGCATGCCCCCAGCGCGTCATGCGAACCTGCCGCACCGCGGATTCCGGAACCTTCAGAAGTTCGAGCATCCTCCGCACCTGCGGCGCAAGCGATTCGCCATACGCCTCCAGCGGCTTCGATTGCGGCAGCAGCGTGAACCGCCCTGTGCCCCACGGCAGCGGCCAATAGAGCGTCAGCACGCTCCGCGGCGCCGGCTCCGGCCGCGCGTAGTGCCCGCTCAGCATGTCCACCACGCGCGAATAGGCCTCCGCCTCCCCGTCATTCGTCGGGAAGTTCCCGTCATAGAGCAGGAACGTGTCGTAGAAATCGCGCGTGATCGGCGCCTCCAGCAGCACGTTCGCCACCACGTACGGCCGATAGTTGATCTGGTGCATCGCGTTGAACTTCTCGTTGTCAACGTCCACCAGCCCGTGAATCATGTGCTTCGCCGCGTACTTCGGGCAGCACATCACCACGCGCTTCGCCTGGATCGACCGCAGATTCCCCTTCGTGTCGCCATACGTCACCAGCGCGCCGCCGCTGTTCAGTCGCACCTCGTGAACGATGCACCCCGCGCGCAGCAAACACCCCTCGCCCCCGATCGAGTGCTCCAGCCCCGCCAGCCGCTCCCACAGCCGCTGCACGAACCACGCGTTCCCGCCCGGCAGCACCCAGCGCCCGAACTCCTCCGCCGCGACAAAGTTCCACCCCCTCGCCGCCGAAATCTCCTCCCACCCCGCATTGAACGATGAATAGCAGTACGCCTGAATCCCCGCCGCCAGCAGCGCCGGCGCCGCCTGCCCCAGCCGCGCCTCGATGTCCTGCTTCAGCGTGATGCGATCGAGATCCCGCACAAACTTCGCGTCCTTGCCGTCCGGCAGCGGAATCTCCGGATAGTTCTCCCCGTAGTACGCCACCATCTCGGCGTACTGCTCGAACAGCGCCATCTGGTCCTTCGGCAGGCCTGCGCCCGTCCAGAAGTCATCGCGGATCACGCCGTTCAGTTCAACCGGGTCGTCCCCCTCCGAGAGCCGGTGCTCCAGATCGAACCCCAACTCCTTGTAGAACTCCTCGAGAAACGTCCCCTTGTCCGGCGTGATGAAATACGCGCTGCCCAGCGAATAGTGCGTCCCCTGCCACCATTCGCCCCGCGCCTGCCCGCCGAACCGCGGCTGCATCTCCAGCACGATCGGCCTCCGCTCCCGCAGCAGATACGCCGTCGCCAGGCCCGAGAGCCCGCCTCCGATCACCACGATGTCCGTAGATTCCGTCGCCTTCGGCGGCTTCTCGATCGGCCGGAACGGCGGATGCAGCATGTCCGTCGGCCAGTCGCCCGTCAGATCCTTCGCGAACGGCATCCCTCCGATCGCCGTGGAATCCGGCAGCGGCGGAATCTTCTCAAACGGCCCTGAGAGGTGCAGCGGCGTCGCGCCGATGTTCCCGCACGGATCGAACCCGCCGAACGCCATCCCGCTCCGCGCCAGCATCCCCAGCGCGAACGCATTCAATCCGTGCCCGAGAAACTCCCGCCTGCTCTGCATGTGGCCTCCCATTTCGCGTCGGGCCCGCTCTCGCCGCCAGTCTATTCAAACCTTCGATCCATCCAAGCGTTTTCTGGTTCCGTCCGCGCCTGCACGCGCGTAGAATCGCGGCTGATGCTTCGCTCCACCACACCCCGGCTTTCGGCCATCCTCATCGGCCTCTGCCTCGCCCCCGGCGCCGAATGCCTCGCCTACCGCGGCGGGCCGCCCGCAGGCCTCACCGGCAGCCCCGCCAGCCTCGGCGCCTCCTGCCGTCAATGTCATGGCTCGGCCGCGGGCGTCGGCTCGGTTCAGATCCTCGATGCGCCCGCGGCATACGCCCCCGGCGCGCTCTACGACTTCCGCGTCCGCATCGCCGATCCCAACCGCGCAGGCGCAGGCTTCGAAGTCAGCGTCGAAGCCGCCGGTGGCGTCCACGCCGGCCAGATCATCATCACCGACGAACTGAACACCCAGTTCGCCGAAGGCTTCCCGCCCGCGCAATACGCATCCCACACGCTCGATGGCGTCGCCAACGCCGTCGCCGACTGGGCCGCGATGGGCTCATCCGCCGAATACCACCTGCGCTGGCGCGCCCCCATGGAGGACATGGGCGTCATCACGTTCTACGCCGCGGGCAACGCCATCAACAACAACTTCGCCAACTCCGGCGACATCATCTACCTCACCAGCGTCAGCGCAGCGTTCCAGCCCTGCGCCGCCGACCTCGATGCCGATGGCGCCATCGGCGCCTCCGACCTCGCGCTCATCCTCGGCTCATGGGGCCAGTCATCCTCTGCCGCCGACCTCGATCACGATGGCGTCGTCGGCGCCTCCGATCTCGCGATTGCCCTCGGCTCGTGGGGCCCGTGCGCATGACGCCCTCACTCCGGTAGATTGGCCGGGCCATGGCCCGAACCATCCAGCCTGATTCGCGCTCCTCGCCGCGGTTCGCCGGCGTCGCCACGTTCTGCCGCTACCCCCTGATCAGCCACGTGGCGCCCGACCAGCACCCGGTCGATTGGGCCATCTACGGCATCCCCTTCGATGGCGGCGTCACCTTTCGCCCCGGCGCGCGCTTCGGCCCCCGCGCCATCCGCGATGCGTCGCAGTACGTCAAGCCCCACCACCTCGAGCACGATGTCACCATCACCAACGTCCTCAGCCTCGCTGATGGCGGCGATGCGCCCGTCGCGCCCTACTCCTGCGCCGAAACAGCACGCCTCGCCTGCGACTACGCCCTGAAACTCGGCGATCCGCGCCACACGCGCCTCTTCGCCGTCGGCGGCGACCACTCCATCGCCCTTGCCAACATTCGCGCCACATGGCAGCGCCAGGGCAAACCGAAGGGCGGCCTCGCCCTGCTCCATTTCGATAGCCACGTTGACACCGTCGATGTCATCTGGGACGAGACGTACAACCACGCCACCGTGTTCCGCCGGGCCATCGAAGAAGGCCTGATCGACCCCAAGCGCATGATCTCCATCGGGATCAAGGGCCCGTTGACCCTCCGCGCCGACCTCGATTTCAACCGCCAGGTCGGCGCCACGCTCGTCACGCACAGCGATTGGCGCCGCAACGGGCCCGAGACACTCACCAGGTTCGTCAAGGTCCTCAGCGGCGCCCCCGCCTACCTCTCCTTCGATATCGATGTCGTTGACCCCGCCTTTGCCCCCGGCACGGGCACGCCCTGCCCCGGCGGCTTCACCGCGGCTGAGGCCCTCGACATGCTCCGCCTGCTCTCCGGGGGCGGGGGCGGGGGCGGGGGGGCCGGGGTGGACATCGTCGGCGCCGATGTCGTCGAGGTCCTGCCCGATCGCGACCCCACCGGCATCACCGCCCTCTTGGCCGCCCACGTCATCTTTGAGATCCTGTCCCTCGACGCCGTCCGCCGGGCGGGCCCGGGGCCGGGACGCGGCGGCTCGAAGGCGCCAGCCTGAAACCCCTCGGGCGTCCTTCGGAAAGAGGCGAAGGGCAGCGCCGGGGCGCCCGCCGCATCTCGGCCGCGTTGCCGGCCGCCGCATCGCGATCGAGCATCCCATCGGAGAGGACACACATGCCACGCACCCTTCTGCCCCGCACCCTCCTTCTCACCGCCGCCGCCGCTCTCCTCGCGATCGCCGGCGGATGCTCCTTCGGCGACGCCCGCTTCAAGGAAGTCCGCGTCGTCTCCGTGGATCATGTCGCGGATAATCCCCTCGTCGTCGAGACGGCCAACGGCGCCGTGAAAGCACAGGCCACCGATGGCGATGTCGTCACCATCATCGCCGAACTCAAAGCCCGCACCGCCGAGCGCCTCGCTGCGACCCAGGTCATCGCCCAGCGCGATTCCAACGGCGCGCTTGTCGTCTCCGTCGCATGGCCCGATGGCGTCCGCGAAGGAAACGAAGGCTGCGCCTTCGAGATCACGATTCCCGATGTCTCCGACGTCGTCATCAAGACCAGCAACGGCAGCATCGGACTCGAGGAACTCTCCGGCGAAGCCACGCTGAACACCACCAACGGCGGCATCCGCGTCAGGCGCCACGATGGACCCGTCTACGCCGACACCAGCAACGGCCGCATCTCGATGGAAAACGTCGCAGGCCCCGTCATCGCGGATACGAGCAACGGCTCCGTCACGCTCCGCGGCGTCGGCGGACCCATCGAGGCCGATTCCAGCAACGGCCGGATCGAGATCTCCTTGGGCGACGGGGGCGCAGGCCCTGTCGAAGCCCGCACCTCCAACGGCGGCATCTCGCTCTCCTTCGGCGAGTCCTTCGCCGGCCAGGTTGAAATCGGAACCAGCAATGGCTCCATCAACGTTGATCGCGCCTCCGGTGTGAAACTCCTCTCCCTCAGCCGGCACAGGGCCGTCATCGAAGTGGGCGACGGCGGCCCCCGCTCCACGCTCAAGACGAGCAACGGCTCCGTGCGCGTCGAGCGCGCCGGCGGCTGACCTCTCCTGGTGGCGGCGGCTCTCCAGAGCCGCCTTCGTTCCCGATGGTTGCGGCTCTCCAGAGCCGCCCTCCTCACATCACCGCACCACCGCATTCTCATGATGCCGGATCGTCGGACGCCCCCGCTCCGGCGCCTCGATCGCCACCACGTCGATCCGCAGCGGCCGATCAGTCCACCCGTGGCTGCGCGCCACCAACTGCGCCACGCTCAGCAGCCGACGCTGCTTCCGATGCCCCACCGCGGCTTCCGGCGGAATCGCCAAACCGCCACCGCCGCCCGACACGCCCGCTGCGCTCGCCGCGCCGCCCACGCGCCGCGCCTTCACCTCTACCACCACAATCGTCCGCTTGTCCGGCGCCAGGCACACCAGGTCCGCCTCCCCCGCCGCGGTCATCACGTTCCGCGCCAGCACCCGGTACCCGCTCTTCCGCAGCCGCCGCGCCGCCATCCGCTCGCCCTTCGGCCCCAGCGGATCACGCCTGGACACAGCCCCAAAACCCATCGCCCGCCGCACGCCCTCGAGCGCGCGCCGCGCCACACTCAACTCTTTTCGCCCTGTCCCGCGCACGCCGGACGCCCCTATGGCTTCCGCCCGGAGAGCAGGTACCTGTGCGCCGCAATCTCGAACAGACGGTTCTCCATCTCCTCGATCTCAGTCATGCTGCTGCGCTCCATCAACTGTCGCAGGTATCGGTCCATCTCGGAGTCCTCGCGCCGCGCGACCAACTCCCGCCGGATGATGTCCTGAAAGTCGAAGAGCGATCGAGTGTCGATGAACACCTCCTCCAGGCGCATCCAGATCAGCCGGCCGCTGTAGTCGAACGGCCCCGCCGTCTCGCCCACCTCAAGATCTTTCGCGTGCTCGTTCAGTTCCGGCACGGCGAGAATGCGCGATTCCGCGTACGTCGGGCCGTCGAGCGACACGGGCTGGAGCCCGCCCTCCTTCGGGTTGAAATCGCTCTCACGCGAAGCCACGTCGGCGAAGGGCTCACCCGCCGCCAGTTGGGTCGCGACGCGGTCCGCCCGCAGACTGTCTCCCGCGGGAATCCAGATCATCCTCAGTTTCGCAGCGCCGGGCTGCAGATACCGCTCGCGATTCCGCTCGAACTCGACCTGAATCTCCTGCCACGAAACGAAGACCTTGCTGCGGATCTCGCGCTTCAACTGCTCGTAGATCAGCGCGCGGTCGCGCTGGCTGGCCACGACCTCGTCCAGCGTCTTACCCTCCTCCTCCGCCCGGCGCTCCGCGCGCTCCCGGCTGCCGCGAGCCTGGCTGATCAGCTCCTCGCGCAGATTCGACACGAAGTAGAGCAGGCCGGCCTTCTCCTCAGGCTTCAGAGACGCCTCGAACTCGGCGAGGATGAGTTCGTCCCGAATCTGGACCCGAAGCGCCTGCGCGATGTCCTGCCGCACAAACGCCAGCCACTCGGCCGGAGGGAGCCGTCGCGCTTCGCCACGGTAGTGCGCTTCCTTCTCCGCGAAGAACTCCGATGCGTACACCGGGTGCCCGTTGATGTGCCCCACCATCGAATCCACGAGCAAGGCGCGCGACGTCCCATTTGCCCGTGCGGGCGCCTCAGCCGCGGGCGATGGCGCCGCCGCGGCCTCCGCCGTCGCCGCCTTCGCCAGCGCCTCCGCCCCCGCCGCATCGCTCGCGCCCAGAGTCGGACCCTCAGGCCTCACCGCGGGCGACCCCGCCAGCACCGCCACCTCCAGGCCGTTCCGCGCCGATTCCCGCGTCGTCGTCCGCATCGGCGCCTCTGGCGCCGCCCCGTCCTCGTCACCCTTCGCGCTGAAGATCTCGTCGCCTGCCGACGAATCCGTCGGCCGCTCCGGCGCCGTCGGCAGCCGCGCAAACACGATCTCCGCCCCGTACGATTCGCCTCCCCCCGAGCATCCGCCCATCAACCCGATCACCGTCGCGCCAACCGTCAGCGCCGCCGCGCACAGCGCCGCGTCTCTCCGCCTTCCGATGATGGCCGCTCGGACAGGTCGTAATGTCAGCATCAGGCGTTTCTCCAAGCATGGAAGCGGGACGGGCCGAGTCCGGCGGGTTCCGCGATTATCGGGACGGCAGGGGGGTTTTTCCACACTGATCGCCTACACTTCACCCCTCGCTCGCGCGCGGCGCGGCGGCCATTCCACCCTCGACCAGGGCCCGACATGAGCGATCCATACGACCTCTCCCAGGCCTCATCTTCAAAGCCAGCCGAAGCGCCCAGGATCATCGTCGATTCCGATTGGAAAGCGCAGGCCCAGGCCGAGAAGGAAAAACTCGCCGCCGCCGAGGAAAAACGCGCCGCATCCCCCGACGCCGATCCCTACGGCCGCATGCCCCCCGCCGATTTCAAGACCATCGTCGCCTCCTTCGCGACGCAGGCCCTCCTCTACCTCGGCGCCATCCCCGATCCCGAGACCGGCCGCGGCATCGTCTCCATCGAATACGCCAAGCACTACATCGATCTGCTCGACATCCTCGAGCAGAAGTCCAAGGGCAACCTCGACGCCGAGGAAGCCTCCGAACTCAGCGGCGTCCTCTCCGAACTCCGCTCGCGCTTCGTCTATGTCTCCAAAGCCGTCTCCCAGGCCATGGCCCAACAAGCCGCCGGCGGCGCTCCGGGGGCTCCGGGGGCTCCGGGGGCTCGCCCAGCCGCTGCTCCCCCACCTCCTCGCTGAAGCGCAGCGCCTCTTTTCCGCTGTTGCCTGTTGCCCATTCCCTATTGCCTGGCCTTCTTGAACATCTCCCCCACCTTCGCCCAGTTCACCACGTCCCACCACGCCGCGCAGTAGTCCGGGCGCCTGTTCTGATAGTTCAGGTAGTACGCGTGCTCCCACACGTCGAGCCCCAGGATCGGCGTGCCCCCGCACCCCGCCGCCGCGCCGATCGATTTCTCCATCAGCGGGTTGTCTTGGTTCGCCGTGGAGCAGATCTCCACCTTCCCGTTCTTCACGCACAGCCACGCCCAGCCGGAGCCGAAACGCCCCGTTGCCGCGGCGACGAACTTCTCCTTGAACCCGTCCAGCGAGCCGAACGCCCCGTTGATCGCGCTCGCCAGGTCGCCCGACGGCGCGCCCCCCTTCCCCTTCGGCGCCATGATCTGCCAGAACAGCGAGTGATTCACGTGCCCGCCGGCGTTGTTCCGCACCGCCGTCCGCTTGTCCTCCGGCACGTCATTCAGATTCCGCACCACGTCCTCCGGCGACATGTCCGCGAACCGCGTCCCCTCCAGGGCCTTGTTCGCGTTGTTCACGTACGCGGCATGGTGCTTGCCGTGATGAATCTCCATCGTCTTCGCATCAATCACCGGCTCGAGGGCCGAAGCGGGGTACGGCAGGGGGGGCAGCGTGAAAGGCATGGGATGCTCCTTGTCTCCGAGTGCTGACAGAATGGCGGTCCATCTGCTGGGCCCGGCAGATTCCCGGGGTCCCAGCCGCCCGCCCGCCGCCTCTACCCCGTTTCCGGGGCCCGAGGCCCGGGTCGGGGCCCTTGCAGAATGGCATGGCTTTTGTTAGGGTATCTCCGGCGTCAGAATCGCCTCCAAAGCGAGGCTACGCCCCCGTCCGAGAAGGGTCAAACCCCCCGCTCAGAGGCCACACAATGCGAATTTCCGGCCCTTTTCCGCAACTGAGTGTCGCACGGAGCGTCCCATAGTTTAGAATGTTTCCAAGTTCGCGTATCCGTCATGAACAATTCCGCGAATCAACATGTAGAAGAAGGGCCGAAGTCCGAAAGACTCGGTTGCCGAGCGCCCGGCTCCAAAATCGTGGGTTGAACACCCCATATGGCGCATAAATCTCGTCCCAGATGGTCTTTGGAGCGTCCAAAGGCCGCCCGGAAAGCGTTTTGTTGAAGGAATCTCTCAGTCGCCGATGTGTCCGAATCAGCCCAGAACAGGCGCAGGGACAGGTCGGCGGAGCACCCGCGGTCAGCCGAGTGTCGTTCACGACCAGCGGCAGCCGCCTTGGCGTCTCCGAGACGAGACGTCCGGGAGACAGGCACACGTGATGAACCAGGCATTCTCGACAACCCGTTCCCCCCTGGAGCAGGTCCGTCGTCGCCGCCAGGTTTCGGTCAAGCGGTCCGGCGCCGCCCGCGCTGCGCGCCGCGCCCCCACCACCGACGAGCAGCGGACGCTCCAGCGACTGCTTACCCACGAGCAGGATTTCATCGATAGCCCCGCGTTCTACGAGAAGAACGCCGAACGCAGCATCTACGACGAGGCGCCCGACATCCAGAAGCCGGATACCTCTTGGTACCACCCGGTCATGGATGACCTCAACGGCCCGCGCGATCGCTCCGAGAAGGGCAGCCAGCAGGTCCTGCTGACCGCCGCCGAGGAGCGCGTGCTCTTCCTCCAGTTCAACTACGCCCGCCATCGCATCCGCGAAATCCAGCGCAGCGTCTGGGCCTCGCCCGATCGCACCGCCACCGAGGAGCAGGCTGAGGAACTCCTCAAGTGGCACCGCATCTCGAGCCGCCTCCGCGAGCAGATCGCGAACACCAACCTCGCGCTCGTCCTGGCCATGGCCAAGCGCACGCGCATGAGCGAGGTCGATTTCGCCGATCTCGTGAGCGAGGGCAACATGGCCCTCCTCCGCGCCGTGGATAAGTTCGATTGCGGCCGCGGCTTCAAGTTCTCCACCTACGCCTGCCGCGCCATCCTCAAGGCCTTCAGCCGGCAGGGCATGAAACTGAGCAAGCATCGGCAGCGCTTCCCGACCGATTTCGACCCCAAGCTCGAGCGCTCCAACTACATCGAGTCCAAGCGGACCGAGATGGAGAAGGACGCCGCGGGCGAGGTCCGTCGCATCGTCGCCGAGAACCGCGCCGATCTCACCGGCATCGAGCGGACGATCATCGATCTCCGCTTCGGTCTGGAGTCGCGCAACGAGGACGAGCGCCCGATGACCCTGGAGCAGATCGGCCAGATCATCGGCGTCACCAAGGAGCGCGTTCGCCAGATCCAGAACAAGGCGCTCGAAAAGATCCGCCTTGAACTGGAGGAGTCCTACCTCGGCTCTCAGCAGCCCGAGGAGCAGGAGCCCGCCGAAGCCGCGAAGCGCGAGCCCAACGAGGCCGCCGTCACCGGCTACGGCCTCAACTGACCGTCGCGCTCATCACAGTTCTTGACCCTTCAGGGCCCGGCCACCACGCCGGGCCCTTTTTCTGCGCGCCCCACGCGCACACGCCGCGCATCCACCTCCACCACCACGCCCCGCACCCACTCAAACCGCCGCGGATCCGTCGATTCCCCTCGAATCGCCCGCACCGCCGGATCAACCACCCGCCCCGACAGCCGATCCGCCCCCGCGCCCTCCGTCAGCCGCAGCGCCGCCCGCCGCAGCCCCGCGCCGACCACGATCGCCCGCTCCCCGCGCAGCGCCTTCCGCTCCCATTCCATCTCCTCCCCGAACAGCGCGCGCACGCGATCCTGCACCAGCCCCGCCGCGTCCCGCATCAACTCCGCGCTCCGCGCCGCCCTCGCCGCGGCTTGCGGCCTCATCCGCCTGATCTCCGCCAGCGGCCCCCGCCGCAGCGCCGCGCGCAGACGGCTCACGTCCAGATTCGTCACATCTTCCGCCCACTCCACTCCCGCATCGGTGCAGATCCGCTCCGCATCCGCACGCGTCATCCCCAGCATCGGCCGCACCAGCGCCACCCCGGCCCCGATCCGTCGCCGCGGCGAGATCCCCGCCAGACCCTCCAGCCCCGCGCCCCGCAGCAGCGCCATCACGATCGTCTCCAACTGATCGTCCGCCTGATGCGCCGTGGCCACGAACTGCACGCCCGCCTTCCGCGCCAGCCGCGCCAGCGCCGCGTACCGCAGCCGCCGCGCAGCGCCCTCCGCGTTCCCGCCCGCCGCGCGCACCGCGATCGCTTCCTCGAAGAACGGCAGTCCCAGCCCCTCCGCCAGCGCCCGTGCGCGATCCCGATCCGCCAGCGCCTCCGCTTCCGGCCGCAGGTCGTGCACGATGTGCGCCAACCCCGCCGCCGCCCCCCCGCCCGCAGCCAGAAGACACAGCGCCAGCGCCGTCGAATCCGCCCCGCCCGAGCACGCCAGCAGCGTTGGCGCCCCCGAAGTCAGCCCCCGCCACCTCCGGATCGTCTCCGCCACCGCCGGATCGCGCCGCGAAGGCAGCGCAAACCCCGGCCCGCCATCACGATGCGCAAATCTCACGGGCACGCGCGAATCATACCGATCTACCCCACGCCGAAGCATTCACTGCGCGCCCGCCATGCTGCGCCGCGCGAACCATCGTCCCGGAGCAACGCCCCGCGTGGATCCAAGCCCCATAGCGCATGCCGCGGCCACGCTCGCTTCGCTCACCGGCGGAGGCTTCATGGCCGGCGCGCTCACCGCCGGCGGCGCCATCCTCCTCGTCATCGGCCTCTGGTCCTGGGCCAGGAAGATCGCCATCGAACGCCGCGGCGGAGGCCGCACCGCGCTCTCCGAGCCGCCTCGACGGCCGCGCAGCGTCGATCCCATCCTCCCCGAAGCCGAGGAACTCGCCGAGCGCCTCGCCGCACGCCTCGACGAAAAAGCCGATCGCCTCGAGCGCCTCATCGCCCAGGCCGATGAGCGCATCGATCGCCTCAGCCCATCTGACCGCTCACCGCGCTCCGGACACCATCTCGGCCGCCCTTCCGGGGGCGGGGGCGGGGGCGGGGGCGGGGCCGGGACCGGGGGCGCATCGCGCATGATCGAGCCCCGTCCCGGCGCGGCCGCTCAATCCGGCGCGCGGGCCGATCTCTTCGCCTCCGACGAGATCGATCCCCTCACGCGCCAGATCTTCCGCCTCTCCGATGAGGGCCTGAAGCCGCTCGATATCGCGCAGCGCCTCGATGAGCAGGTCGGCAAGGTCGAACTCATCCTCGCCCTGCGCGACGCCTGAACAACAACGCTCCGCTCAGCCCTTCCACGCCCGGATCTTCGGCCCCGTGTAGTTGCTCAGCGGCCGGATCAGCTTGTTGTTCGCGTGCTGCTCCATGATGTGCGCGCACCACCCGGTGATCCGCGCCGCCACGAAGATCGGCGTGTATTGCGGCACGGGAATCCCCATCACGAAGTACGTCATCCCGCACGGGAAATCCACGTTCGGGAAGATCTTCTTGTCCCGCGCCATGATCGCCTGCACCTTCTCCCCGATCTCGAACCACTTCACCGCCTCCGCGCCCTTCTTCTCGGCGTACTTGCGCCCGAGCGCGTGCAGGATCGAAGCCCGATGATCGCCGTGCTTATACACGCGGTGCCCGAAACCCATGATCTTCCGCTTCGTCTCGAACGCCTTCTTCATGAAGGCGTCCACCTGGTCGAGCGAGCCGATCTCCTTCAGCATGTCCATTGCCGCCTCGTTCGCGCCGCCGTGCAGCGGGCCTTTCAGCGCCGCGATTGCACCCGTCACCGCCCCGTGCATGTCCGACAGCGTGCCCGCGATCACCCGCGCCGTGAACGTGCTCGCGTTGAAGTCGTGCTCCGCGTACAGCGTCAGCGAGACGTCGATAATGTGCGCCTCCTCCGGCGTCGGCTTGCGGCCCGTCATCATGTAGAGCAGGTTCGCCGCGTGGCTCAGCGAAGGATCCGGCTTCACGAAGTCCCGCCCGTCGATCGCGTTCTGGATGTGCCCGATGATCGTCGCGATCTGCGCCGTCAGCCGCTTCGATTTCCGCAGCCCCGCCTCCGGCTCGTTGCTCTGGCAGTCCTTGTCGATGTGCGCGAGATACGACACCACCGTCCGCAAGGTATCCATCGGATGCGTGTACGGCGCCTTCGCGATCCGCTTGATCAGGTCCACCGCGTCCTGCGGCAGCGCCCGCGCCGCCGCCAGATCCTTCCGGAAGTCGTCCAGCTCCGTCTGCGAAGGCTTGTGCCCCACCAGCAGAAGGAACGCCGTCTCCTCGAAGATCGCGTGCTGCGCGAGGTCATCGATCGTGTACCCGCGATAGATCAGCTTGTCCTGATCGACCGAGCAGATGGCGCTGTCGCCGGCGACGATCCCGGCAAGGCCTTCGGAGACGGTGGGGGCAGAAGTCACGTGCTTCCTCCTGGCGTGGAGTGTGCGGAATGAAGGGAAAACCCAGCCGCGGCGTGCAGGCCGCCCGCCCGGCGCCGGGAGGGCCTTCGGGGCTCATCCGGACGGGGGCTCAGGGGCCGTTGGGCGGCGGGAACTGAAATCTGACCCGGCACGATAGCCGCCCCGCCGCGCAAACGAAAGCCTCGCTCCCGCGCAAAATACCTCCGCGCCGAGCCGATAGAATGACCCGCTTCACAGTCCACCTCACGGCCTTCGCGGCGGAAGGAGCATTCATCATGACCTCCAAGGCAACCTCGGGCGCCACCGCGGATGAAGTCCGCCTCTACGACGGCGAGGGCGAACTCCTCATGTCCTCCGAGCAGGCCGCCGATCGCGTCACGCTCCTCCCGCCCGCCTACAGCCGCGACGATGCGCACGACCGCATCCGCATCCTGTGGGGTCAGGACATGCTGCGCGACCTGCTCAGCGGCCGCTACCGCACCATGGTCTGCGGCGTGAACGATGAGGACAACAGCCACGGCATCGTCGCGCAGATCGTGGATATGACCACCACCAGCCAGTGGACGTCGAAGGCCGTCACGTCATACGCGAAGATGTTCCACGATGCGATCACTGTCCACGCCGCGGGCGATCGCGAGCCATACGTCCTCAAGTACGACCTCGATAGCCTCCTCATCTTCGCCCTCCTCCGACCCAAGGGCCGCGATCATTTCACCATCGAAGACCTCTCCCGCGGCTTCCAGACCGTCGAAAAAATGCTCCGCGGCCGGCGCGAGCGCCGCCCCGTCGCCAGCGTCTCCTTCCTCGGCGCGCGCTCCAACCGCCTCATCGACCCCGCCACCGGACAGGAGCCCGC
>CAZGVW010000276.1:0-3480 GCA_964529265.1 uncultured Phycisphaeraceae bacterium | reverse complement strand
CACCGACCGTCCGGCGACAACTCCGCCAGCCTCGCGTCTCCCGTGCCCTCCAGGCGCCGGAGACCCTCCTCACCCATCCGCTTGAGGTACACCGATGTCGGCGCATCCCCATACGCGGCGCGCTTCGTGTCGCGCAGCCGGAACAGCGCCGTCCTCCCATCGCTCGAGATCGAAATCTGAACCGCGCTCATTCCCTCGGGCAGTGGAATCGAGAGGCGCGTCACTCCCTCCACGCCGCCACGCTCGACCCCGTCCTCCTTCGCCAGCAGCCCAAACGCTCCCCACCCCGCCGCCAGCCCCACCACCGCGGCAAGCGCCACCACCCACCCGGTGCGCCGCGCCGATCCGCCCCCCGCCGCCGCACGACCCGCGCTCGTCCACTCCCGCCGCTCCAGCGCCCGCTCGATCTCCAGCCGCGCATCCCCGATGTCGCGCAGCCGCTTCTTCGGATCGCGCTCCAGGCACCGCTCCAGCAGTTCGCGCACACGCAGCGGCGTCCCCGCCGGCAGCCGCGACCACTCCGGCGAGCGCTCCAGCACCGCCGCGATCGCATCGCTCGTCGTCTCGCCCCCGAACACCCGCGCCCCCACCAGGCACTCGAACAGCACGCACCCGAACGACCACACGTCCGTGCGCCGATCCACCGCGCGCCCCCGCGCCTGCTCCGGCGACATGTACGCCGCCGTTCCCAGAATCACACCCTGCGCCGTCGCCGCCATGCTCAGCGTCGGCGAGTTCTCCGCCACACCCGACCCCGAGCGCCCCTCCACCGCCTTCGCCAGACCGAAATCCAGCACCTTCACGCGACCGTCCGCCGTCAGAATCACGTTCCCCGGCTTCAGGTCCCGATGCACCACGCCCATCTCGTGCGCATGCTCCACCGCCGACGCAATCTGAGCGCACACCTCCAGCGCCTCATCCACCGGCAGCGGCCCGCGCGACAGGCGCTCCGCCAGCGCCTCACCCTCCACGTGCTCCATCGCCAGCCACGAGCGCCCCTCGGCCACTTCCACGCCGTACACCGACGCGATCCCCTCGTGCGAGAGCCCCGCCAGCAGCCGCGCCTCGCGCTCGAATCGCGCCGCCCGGTCGCCGTCGTGCGCCACCGCGTCCGGCAGCGCCTTGAGCGCCACCCGCCGGCCCAGGCGCTCATCGTGCGCCAGGTACACCACGCCCATGCCGCCGCGGCCGATCTCCCGATCGATCGAATACGGCCCGATTCTGCCCATGCCGCTTCCGCTCGTCACAGGCCAAGGATACCCAATCGCACCCGCCCCACAGCCCTTTCCGAGGCCCCATCCGGCCCCTCATCGCGCCCTTTTTGACGCCCCCGCGCCCGGGTCGGACGATGTTTCACACCGGCTGCCGGCGCCCGAGACGCCGCCCCGCGCCCGCTCCGCCATTCCATCGCTCCGAAGGAACACAAAAGGAGTCCGTCATGGACATGATCGCTGACCTCTGGCTCCCGATCCTCGTCTCCGCCGTCGCCGCGTTCTTCGCCAGTTTCCTCGCGTGGACGGTCTTGCCCCACCACAAGTCGGACTTCAAGAAACTCCCGAACGAGTCCGCGTTCCAGGACATGATCCGCAACTCCAACCTCTCCGCAGGAGTCCACTTCTTCCCCTACTGCGACCCCAAGGAGATGAAGGACCCCGAAGCGAAGAAGCGCATGGAGACGCCCCCCTTCGGCCTCCTCCAGATCTGGAACGGCAAGCCCAACATGGGCAAGAACATGGCGCTCTCGTTCACCTTCAACATCGTCGTCGGCGTGTTCGTCGCGTACATCGCCTCGCTCTCGACCCTCGCCCCCGGCGCCGGCTTCATGCCGGTGTTCCAGGTCACCGGAACCGCCGCGGTGATGGCCTACGCCCTCGGTTTCATCCCCCACCACATCTGGTTCGGCAAGCCCATGTCCATGACGATCAAGGACATCATCGACGGCGTCGCCTACGGCCTGATCACCGGCGCGATCTTCGCCGCAATGTGGCCCGGGGCCCCCGAGGTCCTCAATGGCGTCGCGCCCGTCCTCCCCGGCTGAACCTGCCGATTCGCCATCCCGACCTCGCACCCCCCGGCGCCGCGGCTGTCTGCGGCGCCGTTTTTCTTCCTGTACGCTTGTCTCCCTCTTCCCTGCATCCGCAGCGCCACATTCACCCCGCCGGAGCCCTGGCCCATGCTCATGACCACCAAGCCCATGTTCGACCTGGCCTACGACGGCGGTTTCGGCGTCGGGGCGTTCAACGTCAACAACATGGAGATCACGCAGGGCATCATCGAGGCGTGCGCGGCGGAGCGGAGCCCCTGCATCCTCCAGATCAGCAAGGGCGCGCGGAAGTACGCCAACATCCGCTTCCTCCGCCACATCATCGATGCATGCGTGGAGGAATATCCGCACGTGCCCATCGCCATCCACTGCGACCACGGCGACACGCTCGAACTCATCCGCGCCTGCATCGACGATGGCTACACCAGCGTGATGATCGATGGCTCGCATCATCCGTACGAGGAGAATGTCGCCCTCTCGCGCAAGGCCGTGGACATGGCCCACGCCGCGGGCGTGGTGGTGGAGGCCGAACTCGGCATGCTCGGCGGCATCGAGGAGGATGTCGTGGGCCTGGACGCCGAGGAGTATCAGAAGAACATCGAGAAGTTCCTGACCGATCCGAAGCAGGCCGCCGATTTCTGCAGGCGCACGGGCATCGATTCGCTGGCCGTCGCCATCGGCACCAGCCACGGCGCGTACAAGTTCAAGCACGAGGCCAAACTCGCCTTCGACCGCATCGAGCAGATCATGAAGACCTGCCCCGGCGTGCCGCTCGTGATGCACGGCAGTTCGTCGGTGCCGAAGGAGTTCATCGACCTCATCAACAAATACGGCGGCAACATGCCGGGCACCATGGGCGTGCCCGAGGAGCAGATCGCCCGCGCCGTGCGCACCTACGGCGTGTGCAAGGTGAACATCGACACCGACCTGCGCCTGGCCATGACGGCCAAGATCCGCGAAGTCTTCGCCGCGAACCCCGCCGAGTTCGATCCCCGCGCCTACCTCGGCGCCGCCCGCGACGCCATCCGCGAGATGGTGAAGCGCAAACTCCACATGCTGGGCAGCGCCGGCAAGGCCGACGCCGTCATCAAGCACTGGAAGAAACTCGGCGAGCCGATGCCGGCGTATTACGGGCGCGTGCATGCGGGGGTGTGAGGGCAAGAGGATCATGGCGCTGCGCCCTCCCACCGCTTGAGATCAACCGCGAAGTCCACCTGTTCGTATTCCTGCTCCGCGCGCTCGATTGCGGCAGGATCATCCGTGTCTGGCGACCAGAGGCGCTCGCAGGACCAGAGTGGAATCACGACCTCGCCCTGCCAATATATTTCGCTTTCAAGATCCCGCAGAGCGACATGCGCATCGCTGCGCAGGAGGATGCGCCACTCGCTCTCCCCGACGCCCGGCTCAAAGAGCGCATCGGACGCTGGTCGGAGCGG
>CAZGVW010000275.1:0-19741 GCA_964529265.1 uncultured Phycisphaeraceae bacterium | reverse complement strand
GCCGCGGCCAGCAGCGCCGCCGCGAGCGCCCGCGCGACCAGCATCGCAGAGCCCGCGCGACCGGACGCCTCCCTACTTCGCCTCATGGATATCGATCTCCGTGAAGAACGTGCCGTGCCCGCGGGGCTCGGTGATCCAGAGCAGGCGCCGGAACGGCCCGAGCGCTGCGCCGCCGCGGCCGCAGACGCTCGATCCATGCACACCGCCATCGCCGAGGCTGCGCGAATCCACCACGCCGAGGAGCGTCCAGCCCTCTGTCTCGCCTGCGCGAGTGTCCAGCCCGGGCAGCGCCTCCGCATTTGAGCCCCAGATGGAGCACCACTGCGGCGCGCGGTCGCTCCGGTGCCAGGAGTAGGTGTTGAGGCGCTCGATCATCGTCGGCCGGCCGAGATCGATGAAGAATCGCCCCTCGTTATCGTGCCAGACGCAGCGGGATGTATCGTCATCATTCTGTGCGACAGCGCCGTCGTTCAGACGCGGCAAGGCGCCATCCACGACGCCCGATCCTGAGTGGGGCGCATACGCACCGTCGCCATCGAACACTCGGAACGCGAACGAGCCGCCGCGGGAGGAATCCACCAGGTCCGAGGCCGACGGCGGGCCCATGACGAGCGCTTCGAACGAGGCCTTTCGATCCACTTCGACCTGGCCGAGCGGCGCCTCGCCATCGAACACCGGGCGCCCCGGCGGCGGATAGACGTGCCGCAGCGCCAGATCCGGCCGACCGGTGAAATCGTCGTAGAGCGGCGCCGCGGGCACGACAGCGTCATTGCTGTTCCGCGACACGGACACCGCGAAGACCAGCACGCGCGGATCGTCGGGCAGCGTCAGCGTGCGCGGCCCGCCCGGCGGCAGGTCAAAACCGTGCTTGAAGAGGTAACTGAAGCGATACGCCTCGTTGCCGCGGGATGGATGATGCCGGTGCGTGCAGAACCAGGCGATGGGGCTTCGCTTGATGAAGCCGGTGCGGAAGCCGATCACGTTCCCCTTGCACTCGTGGTCGATCTCGGCGAACTCGCGGTCCCAGATGCGGTCATCGAACTGCCCGACGAAGCCGGTCCATGACTGAATGGTGGCCGCGTGCGGGCTCGACCCGGCCACGAACCGGGCCGCAACATCCTCATCCCCCGTCGCCGCGGCAAGGATATGCACGCGGTCGAAGGCGCCCGCCCCCGGCGGAAGCGAAATCACCTGTCCGCGGCAGGCGACGGCGTTCATGGCGCCGGGCGCCGTCGGGCCGAGACGGAACTTGACGCCATCCACCGTGATGGAGCCCGGGAGCATCTCGGCCGGCATCGTGCGGCCTTCGTCATCGAGCGCGCCATCCGCGCGATCGTCGTCGCGGCTCACCACGTCCACGTTGAATGGCAGCGCCGCGGCCATGCTGTCGGGCGGCGACACCCGGGCGCCGGCCTCCGGTGGCGCCAGGCGAAGAGCGAAACTGCGCGGGCTGAAAGACGTCATATCGAGGCGCAGGCGGCCATTCCGCAGCGTCGCCGGGCCGAGCAGGCGCTCCTGCCCGTCCACCTCGTGGGCTTCCAGGATCGGCGCCGCGCAGGCGAGTTCGACACCGTGCGCCGGCTGCCCCCACAGTTCCTGCAGGCGCACGATCATCCACTCGCCGGCTTCCGCATGCTTCACGGCGCGCACATCCACCTGCTCCGTGTTCAGCGACAGGAGCGAGAACACCCGGCCGAGCGCCCCTTCGTGCTTCGGCGCGTGGAACGCGCGGAGCGGCTGGTTCAGCCGCCGACCCTGCCACTCGGCGCCGCTCCGCCAAGCGCCCTCGTGGCTGTACAGGGCGTACACCATCTCGTGGCGGCCCCAGTCCTGGCTGTGCTGATCGAGATAACTCGCGCGCACACCCGGCGTGTAGAGCAGCGTCAGGCGCACTTCGTTGTCCGACGGCTTGTCGGAGCCGTACTTGCTGTCTTCGAGGATCGAGACGCCGTGCGCGCCCGAGCGATCTGTGAGATCGAGCCACTCGTGCGAGGGCGCCTCGTACTTTGTCGGCTCGTTGTTGCCGCGGGCGATCGTGCCCATGCCCCAGTTGTACGTGGCGTTCGGGTTCGACGCGGTGAGCGGGAAGGACGCCTTCAGCGCACACTCCGTGGATTGCCAGTCGATATCCGTATCGAACTCCAGACGCTCGCCCGCGCTTCCCGCGGCAAGCGAGATCCGCTGCGTGAAGATGGAGCCCCGGCGCTCGCGCTCGATCTCGATCGCAACGCGCACCGGCCCGCGCTCGACGATGCGGATCTTCGGCGGCTCGCTCCCCGGCCCGCCGACAGCGTCAATCGGGGGCTTCTGGCGATCGGCCCAGTCCATGTTCCAGGCAGGCCAGTTCCGCGGCTTTTCGCGTGTGAACACGAGCCGCGCGGGCTCGGCGAGGAGTTCGCGCCCGCCCGCGGCGAGATCCAGCACGCTGGCGACATCGCCATTGTCATTGATCGTGACTTGGTAGCGGGCGTTCTGCAGCGTGCGCTCGGTCACGATGAGGCCCCCGGCCGCCGGCGCCGTGGCGGCAGCAGCCGGGGGCCGCACATCGAACACACTCAGGCTCATGGGAGGCGTGCGCGCCAGGAACATGAGCCGGATCGCATCGCCACCGCGCTCCAGGATCTGGCACAGAGCCTCCCGCCCTTCGTGATCGAATACGCGCACACCCTCCGGAGCGCCGGAAGGGAACCGCACACGGGCCTCCACGATGTCTTCGCGCTCGATCGCCAGCGGGTTGTAGACGATGACCGCCTCGCCCTCCACGCGCGTGTCCATCGCCCGCGCGACAGCGCCGATCGAATCCGTGAGCACAGCCGCGAAACCGTTCAGCGCGATGATCTCATCGTTCCAGGAATAGGTGTACGCCCGCGGAATGCTCGTGCCCGGGAGAATGTCATGCATCTGGTTCGCCAGGACGCGCACCCAGGAACGCTCCAGCCGCTCGCGCGGGTATTCGGCGCCGCCGAGCCAGTCCGCCGCGACGGCAGCCCGCTCCGCGGCGTTGCCCAGTTGCTCCGCCTTGCGGTTCCATCGCTTCATGTAGGACTGCGACGTCAGCGTGCCCGCCGAGTGCTCCGTCAGCAGCAGATCGCCCCTGTACCGCGGCAGATTCGCCCGCTGCTCCGGCGTGATGTCCTTGAACATCTGGTCCGATGACACGAGGGCGACACCGAACATGCTGTCCGGGTTCTCGATGCTCGCGAGGTAGGTGCGAACATCCTCCTCACGCGGAGCGCCGCCCTGATCGCCGACCCCGTAGTAGTGGTAATCAGCCCACACGCCGTGCATGCGGCCGTTACGCTCGATGCGCTCCGCCCAATCCCGGTTCAGATCGACGCGGCCCTCGATCGCGCCGACATAGGGCCCCGGATCGAGCGCCGCGATGACCGAGGCGCCGTCGAGCCCCTCCCACACGCCGACCTTGAACGGGATGCCGACCGCCGAGCCCCACGTGAGCTTCTGTGTCGAGAATCCCTTGAGCCCGCAGTGCGCCCAGATGGAGGGCATGGACGCCGGAAAGCCGAAGCAATCCGGCAGCATGAAGTCGGCGCTCTCCTTTCCGAACTCGCGCCGGAAGAAGGCGTTGCCGTAAAGCACCTGGCGGATGATCGCCTCGGGCGAAGGCACGTTGGCGTCGCCTTCATCGACCGAAGAGCCCGAGACGAACCAGCGGCCGGCCGCGATGTGCTCCTTCAGCCGCTCGTACCGCTCCGGGTAATACTCCTTCATCATCTCGTAGCGCACCGAGCCGGTGAAGTTGAAGACATAGCCCGGGTGCTTCTCGAAGAGCGCAAAGTTCTGGTCGAGCGTATCGAGGATGAAGCGATCGATCGTCGTCGGGAAGTCCCAGCGCCACTGAGTATCGAGGTGCGCATAGCCCACGCAGTAGAGGACCTTGTCCTTTGAGAGATCGAACGTCGCGGGCCCGGAAGGCGGCGGGCTCGGCGGCGGCGGCGTCTGCGCGCCAGCCGCGGCGGCGCACACGCCCCATGCCGCGGCGCTCATCTTGATCATTCTCATCTTCATGCCGTTCGCTCCAGACGCCGCAGCCCCGCATCGATCAGCGCCGCGCCGAGAATCACGCCTCCCAGCAGCACCTTCTGCCAGAAATGCTCGACGTGCAGCAGATTCAGACTGTTGTTGAGCACTCCGATGATCAGCGCCCCGATGAGCGTGCCCGTCATGCTCCCGCGGCCGCCGAAGAGGCTCGTGCCGCCCACCACCACGGCCGCGATCACGTTCAGTTCCCACATCTCCCCCACTTTCGGGTCGCCGGCCATGAGTTTCGCGGTCTGCAGCGTGCCCGCGAGGCCGCACACGGCGCCGGTGATCGCGTACACCAGGCACTTCGTCCGCCGCGTCGGGATGCCCGCCAGCCGGGCCGCCTCCTCGTTGCTCCCCACCGCGATCACGGATCGCCCGAACACGCTGCGCGAGAGCATGAGCGCGAAGACGCCGTACATGACGAGCATGATGAGCACTGGTACGGGGAGCAGCCGGCCGAGCACCCCTTCCAGCACAAAGCCGCGGCCCAGCGTCATGAGCGGCGCCGGCAGTTCGTAGATGGGCTGCCCGCCGCAGATGATGAACGCGAACCCGCGGGCCATGAGCATGACCGCGAGCGTCACGATGAAGGGTGGAATCGCCAGCCGCGCGATCACGGCGCCGGATGCGGCGCCGGCGCCCGCTCCCATCGCCACGCCGGCGCTGAGCCCGAGCGCGATCGCCATCGCGGCCGGCGCATCGCCCGCACCACGCATCGTCGCCGCGGCAACCACGCCCGTCAACGCGACGAGCGAGCCGACGGAAAGATCGATCCCGCCCGTCACGATGATCGCGGTCATGCCGAACGCGATCATCGCCTCCAGCGACACCTGGCGCATCACGTTGACGAGGTTGTCCACCTGCGCGAACCGGCCCTCGGTGAGCACGCTCGCCGCGATGATGAGCAGCAGCAGGATCAAGGGCATCCGGAGATTCGCCAGCCAGCGGACGGCCGCGCTCGGAGGCTTCACACTCATGCCGCGGCGTCTCCCACGCCCGGTTCCCCAGCCGCCACCGCCAGCGCCATGATCCGCTCCTGCGTCACGCGCCGGCCCGCATTGTCCAGAATCCCCGTCAGGCGCCCGCGGCACATGACGCCGATGCGATCCGCCATGCCGATCGCCTCCGGCATCTCGGATGTGATCATGAGCACGGCGGCGCCCTCCGCGGCGAGGCGGTTGATGACGCCGTAGATCTCCGCCCGCGCGCCCACATCCACACCTCGCGTCGGTTCATCGAGGATCATCACCTTGTGCTCCCGGCGCAGCCACCGCGCGAGCATCGCTTTCTGCTGGTTGCCGCCGCTCATCGTCCACGCCGGCGCCTCGGTTCCCGCGGCTTTGATGCGAAGGCTCGACATCGCCTCCCGTGCCGCAGCCCGCTCTCGGCGCAGGGAGATGATTCCGCCACGGGCTGCCTCGCTCGTGTCCGCCAGCGTGATGTTCTCGCGCACCGGCCGCATGAGCAGGAGCCCCTCCCGCTTCCTGTCCTCCGGCGCCATCGCCACGCCCTCGCGCTTCGCCTCCCGCACCGACCGGAACGGCCCGCGCGCGGCGCCCATCAACACCTCGCCCCGCGCGCCCGGCAGCGCGCCGAAGATCGCCCGCGCCACAGACGTCCGCCCCGATCCGACAAGCCCCGTGAGCGCAAACACCTCGCCCGCGCACACCTCAAACGTCACGTCCTCCATCCTTCCGGGGGCGCCCAGCCCTTTCACGCGGAGCGCCGCCTCGCCGCCCTCGCCCCGCCGCAGCGGCCGCGCGGGAAACTCCTCCTCCAGCGGCCTGCCGACGCACTCCCGGATCAACGTCGCCCGGTCCACCTCCGCGATCCGGCGCGTCGAGACATGCCGCCCGTCGCGCAGCACCGTGACGAAATCCGCCAGTTCGAAGATCTCCTCCAGCCGGTGCGAGATGTACAGCACGCTCACGCCGCGGCAGACCAGCCCGCGGACGATCTCCATCAGCCCCCGCGCCTCGTGCGGCGTCAGCGCCGCGGAGGGCTCATCCAGAATCAGAATCCGCGCCTCCTGCGACAGCGCCTTGGCGATCTCGACCATCTGCTGCCGCGCCACTGGCAGATCCCCCGCGCGCCTGCGCACCGGAATCGCAAGCCCGAGCGCCCTCAGCAACTCTTCCGTCCGCCTGTGCAGCGCCCCGAAGTCAACCAGCCCGCGCCGCCGCGGCCAACGCCCCAGGAACACGTTCTCGCTCACGCTCAGGTGCGGCGCCAGCGTGAACTCCTGATGCACGATCGCGATGCCGAGTGCCTGCGCATCGCGGACATCGTGAAGTCGCGCCTCGCCGCCATCCACGCGGATGACGCCCGACTCCGGCCTCACCGCGCCGGACAGAATCTTCATCAGCGTGCTCTTGCCCGCTCCATTCTCGCCCACCAGCGCATGCACACACCCGGGCCGCACTTCAAACGAGACGTCCGACAGCGCGCGCACCCCGCCGTACGACTTGCTCACGCCCTCGAAACTGATCCGTGCGGCCTCCGCCACGCGCGCCCCTCGTTCACCGGGCGCCGGTGTATGCGCCCACTTCCACCGGAATCACCTTCGCCACCTCGCGCCCCGAGAGCAGATCGTCCACCGCCCTGATCGTCAGTTCGCCGATCAGCCGCGGATTCTGCACCACGTCGCCATAGATCGAGCCCGCGTCGATCCGCGCCCGGGCCTCGGGCGTCGCGTCGTAGCCCACGATCTTCACGTCTCCCAGTTTCCCGGCCGATTCCACCGCCGCCAGGGCGCCGAGCGCCGAATCATCATTGATCGCGAACACGCCCGCCAGGTTCGGGTGCGCCTGCAGCACATCCTCCATCACGCGCACGGCCTTGTCGCGCCGGCCGTCCGTCGAAAGTTCCGCGATGATCCGCACGTCGGCGTGCGCCGCGATCCCCTCCTTGAACCCGCGCACTCGATCCGCAACGCTCGTCACCTCCGGCTGCGTCAGAATCGCCACCTCGCCGGCGCCGCCGATCGCCTCCGCGAGCAGCCGCGCCGCCTCGCGCCCGCCCGCCACGTTGTCGGAAGCGATGTGCGCCGCCACCTCGCCCAGCGGCGAGGCGTTCGCGATGTCCGCCGTCACCACCGGAATCTTTGCCTCGTTCGCTGCGACAATGCTCGCGCCCACGCTCCGCGAATCGCACGGGCACACGACGATCGCATCCACACCCTGCACGATGAACTCGTCGATCTGATTCGCCTGCCGCGCCGCATCCATCTCCGCGGACGTGACGATGAGCCGAATGCCTTTCCTTGCCGCCTCCGCCTCCAGCCCCGCCCGCAGGTCCTGATAGAACTGGTGCTGCATCGTCAGCAGCGTCACGCCGACCGTGCGCGCCTCCGCCGAGTGGGCGGCAGAATCGCCATGCTCCTGCTTTGGTTCGCCGCCGCCGCATGCCCCCGCCACCAGCGCCGCAAGCGCCAGCAACCCCGCACGCCACCCCGCCACGCTCCTTCGGCGCTGCGACATCATCGCCATCCCCTATCGCGGCCGGAGCGCCGCTCACCAGTCGTCGCGGCGCCGCCGCGCCACAGCCGGCGCGCGGCGCAAGCCACACAGAACACGGCGAGTGTACGGAATTGTGGGCTGCGCGCCGCTCCGCGGGGCCCCTTCGGGGGGGGCCGGGGGGCAACGCCCGTCCGCGGATGGAGGATGGATCGGCCGCGGGACGGTCAGCGGCTGACCGGTTCGCCCGGCGGCGGCTGCTGCGCTGCCTGCCAGATCGATTTCATCTCGTGCCGACTCTTCGCGCCCCACGCGTTGTAGATCGCCTTCACATGATCGCGAACCGTGTGCGCGCTGCGGCCGATCACCTCCGCAATCGTCTCAGCGCTCTTCCCCTCGACGAGCATGGGCAGAATCAGCCGCTGCCGCGGCGTGAGGGTGGTCAGCAACGTCGCCCGGTTGAGGCTGGTCTCGACATACTGCCGCCAGAACGCCATCGCCACGATCGGCGTCGCCGCCTCCACCAGAAGCCGCTCGGCCGCCTGCTCGGCGGGGACACCGCCCTCCGAAGGCTCCGCCTGGTCGCGCGGACGCAGCACCACGCCGAAGATCAACTCTGCGCCGATGTCGTGGGTGATCGAAGCCACCCGCCAGCCCTCCGGGCCGTCCGATGGCCCATCCGGCCAATCGAGCATCCGAGCCCGCACCTGGCCGAGGGCCCCCAGCGGGTCCTCGGGCCCCAATCCGCCGGCATGCTCCCCAGGCCGCGAATCCTCGAAAACCGTGGAGGCCGTGCTCTCCCGCCAGCGCTCGAGCAGCCCGTTCTGCAGCCGCGGCATCCACGGCGCCGGCACATTTCCGGCCGAGAGCACCTCACCCCGGAACAAGGTCGCAGGCCCGCCGCCGAGCCGGACGACCTCCGTCACGATCCGCCTCGGGGCCACCCCGGCATAGAACCACCGGGCGAACACCCCGACCTCCGAGTCGGGCGTCATTTCAGCCAGGCACGCGGCGACCTGCTCCATCCACTTGGACGGCTGGTCATCCCGCGCAGAAACCGCCTCCTCGACGACCCGACACAGCGCGCGCAGATCCCCAAGGCTGCACTCCGAGCCGGGAAGCCGCTCCGCCCGTTGCTGGGCTAACGCCTGCGTCATGTCTGCAGCCTCCATTCAGGCAGGGCGTTTTCCGGACGCCCGTGAAGAGAGGCGATTGGCGCAGGATGGGTGTGAGCGGAATTACGGTGAAAGAACCGAAAAGCCACCTTCGGAAAGGGTTCCCGCGGAGGGGATTACGCTGGTTTGAGCCTCGCTGTCAGGTCCCGGTGTCTGTCAGCGTGCAGTCAGGCTCCTTGCAGGTGGGATTGCCCGTCAGGACGCAGGCGATATACATCTCCCAGCGCGCAATGCAGTCCAGGAGGCTGTCATCCCTGTCCCGCGCGCTCGCACCGGCGGTCAGCGCCGATGCGCCGAACGCTGTGCTCGCCAGGACGGCGACAGAAACCGCGGCAATGGAAAAACGACGAACCGCGCTCCGCGCAGTCCGATAACGCCGGCCGTGTGAACACATGGCCTCTCTCCCTCGACTTGGGGGCATTTGCCCCCGGTTGTGGTGGTTTGGTCCCCCCGCGGGACCTCTTCAGGGGTAGAGGCGCTTCAGACACCCCCCCTGTGAGGGAGAATGCCCTCGATCCCGGGTCACGCCACGTCCGACCTGCGCTTACAGCGCATACGCTCACGGCGTGAACGACGGGCCGGAAAACACAGCCGAGGCAGGGTCAGAACTCGATCGCACAACGTCCGAAGCGCTGGCGCTTGTCTCCCGCATGCGCGACGGCGATCGCGAAGCCGCGGCTGAGTTCATCTCGAAGTACGGCACACGCATCCGCCGGCGCGTCCGAGGCAAACTCGGACCAGCGATGCGCCGCATCTTCGACTCCCAGGACATCCTCTCAACGCTCGGCCGCCGCCTTGATGACTACGTCCGCGAAGGAAGGGTCGCGGCGCAGTCGGAGGATCAGTTCTGGTCGTTGGTGATGACGATGGCCCGCCACGCCGTGATCGACAAGGCCCGCATCTGTCAGCGGCTTCACGCGGTGGAGTCCGACGATGCGCGGCTCGCCAGCGCACTCCGCGAACGGCTCGAGCGGGAGCCATCCAACGGCGGCGCCGGCGCCACGATCCAGCGCGCGTTTGAGGTGCTCGACGACCCTGTTGACCAGGAGATCCTGCACCTCTGGCTGACGGGCGCGCCGCACAGCCAGACCGCGCTGGCGGTGAACATGACGCACGCCGCGGTGCGCAAGCGCTGGCAGATCATCCGCGAGCGCCTCCAGGAGCGGCTCGACGTCGAGGGTCCCTGAGATGGACCACGCCCGGCTCTGCGACGAACTGGAGCGGCGCCTGCGCGAGACGAAGGGCGGTCTGCGCTTCGCGGACTACGTCCGCCAGGTGGGCGCCGGCGAGGAGGACCATCTTGCCGACCTGATCGAGACCGACGGCCGCACGCGCCTTGAGATGGGTCAGGATGTGGCCCTGACTGATTACCTCGATGCGCTGCCTGCGCTGCGCTCCTGGCCGGATGCGCTCGACGCCGCGATCGACGTGGCGCTGCGATCGCTCGCGGGCGGTCATCGCCCGACGCCGGATGCGGTGGAGCGCCTCATCGCGCTGCATCCGCACCTGGAGTCGCCGATCCGCGAGGCGGCGGCGCTGGCGGAGGTGATCTGGTCCACGGGCCGGCTGCGCCGCTCCGCCGCGCCGCGCCTGAAGCGCAGCCTGCCATGCGATTTCGGCCCTGCGCTGCCGGATGGCCGCCTGCGCTACGAGTTGCGCTCCTACCTCGGAGGCGGCGCCTTCGGCGACGTGTACCTGGCCCTCGACAGGCAACTCTCCGATGAGGGCTCCGAGGCGCTGGTGGCGATCAAGGTGCTCGCCCCGCGCGAGGATGATGCGCTGGCCCGCCATCGATTCGTGGAGGAGGCGACCAAGGCCCGCCGCATCGACCACCCCAACGTGGTGCGAGTCTTCGATCGCGGCGTGACAGACCGCGGCGAAGACTACATCGTCTACGAGCACGTGGACGGGGGCTCGCTCGATGACTGGGCGAAGAGGCATCGTGGCGCTTCGCCCCGCGAGATTGCCGGGCTTGTGGCGACGATCGCGCGCGGCCTCCAGGCGGCCCACACGGCGGGGCTCATCCACTGCGATCTGAAGCCGACCAACATCGTCATGACACGCGAAGGCGAGCCGAAGATCGCAGACTTCGGTGTGGCGCTGCGCGCGGGGGCCGAGAAGAAGCACGATGCCTACGCCGACGAAGCGCGTCTGCTCGGCAACCTCGCCTTCATGTCGCCCGAACAGCACAGGCGCGACGAGAGCGCCGTGACTGCCGCTTCCGACATCTACTCGCTGGGCGGCATCTTGTTCTGGCTCCTGACAGGGCGCCATCCCAATGGAGAAACGCCCGAGAACATCGCGGCTTCGCTCTCGACCTCGCCTGAGCAAGCCGAGGCGCCCTCGCCGCGCGCCGCCAAGATCTCGGTCTCCCGCGACCTTGACGCGGTCTGTCAACGCGCGCTGGCGCCCGTTCCGGCGGACAGGCACCCCGCGGCGGCGTCGCTGGCGGATGACCTCGACGCTTGGCGCGCTTTCGAGCCCGTGCCTTGGATCAGGTATTCGACGACGCGCCGGGTTGGCCTTGCGCTGCGCCGCAAACCGGCGACAACGGCGATGGTTATTCTGGTCGTTACGGTCCTGGTCGTCGCGACAGTTATTGGCATTCAGGCATTGCAGAGCGCCAAGACAGCGGCCTTTGAAGCGGAGCTGCGGGAGGAGTTCAAGTCGCGCAACGAAATGGCCACACAGTTGATGTTTCGGTCCAGCCGCATGAGACAAGCGACGGGGGCCACGTCATTCATACTTCCATACCTGTGGACTCTTGAATGGATCAGTGGCTCGCTGTTCCTTGCCGACCCGGCAGATCTCGAAGGATTCTGGAAGGAGCGGATAGAAATTGTCCGCACCGAACTCGCCGACAAGCGAGCCAAAGGCGAAGGCGATTCGCTCGAGGCCCTCCTCTGGGAGACCGCCCTCGGCCTCTGGCTCGTCGCGCTCGAGGAGCACGAAGAGGCGGGCCCGCTTCTCGAATTCAACGAGGCGCGATGGCGGGCCATCCTCGACTCCGCCGATCCCTGGCTGCGCAGCGTCCATGCGCTCCGCCTCTGCGTGGACATCGACGCCGCGGCCGCGGAATCCGCCGGAGCGCCGCTCGCCGAGCCGCTCCGCGCCCGCATCCGCGCCGCCGCGGAGGAACTTCGCGCCATCGAGGCCGCGCAGGGAGAGGCCTACGACGCCGCGCCCATCCGCTCCGTCATCCTGAACCACATCGTCAAGGCCGGCGGCGGGCCGTTGCTCAACGACCCCGCGCTCGTCGAGGGGGCGCGCACGCGGCTGAACGAGATGGCGCAGCGACTTGCGCCGTCAACCGGTGATTCACCGGCGCCGCTCAAAGAAGGTTCCTAGCCCCACCCAGATCGGGCGAAGCGCTTGCGCAGTCTCACCCAGCAGCCGCGGCAAGCGCCGGCTTCACCTGAACCCCAGCCGCGCGCGGCCCGGCCGCGGGAGCGCTCCCGCGCGCCTGCGAGCGATGCTCGACATCCGCGAACTCCTCGCCGAAGCGAATGAGCCGGAAGGAGTTGCCGATCACGAAGACATCGCCCACGAAGTGGTAGAACGCCGCCAGCCACACCGCCAGCGAGCCCGTCGCCGCGAGCACGAGGCCGATGAGCGCGATCACGATCGAAGCCGCGATGTTCTGCGCGATCACGCCGCGCGTCCGCCGCGCCAGTTCGATGAGGAACGGAATGCGGCTCAGGTCGTCGTTCATCAGGGCCACGCCCGCGGAGTTCGTCGCGATGTCGGAGCCGGAGAGCCCCATCGCCACGCCCACGTCCGCCGTCGCGAGGCACGGTCCGTCATTGATGCCGTCGCCGACGAAGAGCACCCGGTGCCCCTGCCCCACCATGTGCTGCAGGCGCTCGTGCTTCTCTTCGGGCAGGCACTCGGCCTCGATGAGATCGACGCCCACCGCCGCGCCCACGCGCTGCGCCACGGCCGCGCGGTCGCCGGTGAAGATCGCCACGCGCCGCGCGCCCAGTTCGCGCAGTCGCTCGATCACGCCGCGCGCGTTCGGCCGGAGCTTGTCCTCCAGCCCCACGGCGCCGAGGTACCGCCCGTCGCGCATCACGTGCACGCCGGTCATGCCCTCGATCTTCGATTCCACCTGCGCCACCTCGGCGCGAATCGATGGATTCAGCTCCATGAGCCAGTTGGCGCGCCCGACGCAGATCTCCGCGCCGTTGATCTGCGCCTTGACGCCGCGCCCGTGGACCTCCTCGTACTTCGTGGAGGCCGCCGGCTGAATCCGCGCCTGCCGCGCCGTCGTGAGAATCGACTTCGCCAGCGGATGGTTCGAATGCTGCTCGCCCTCCGCCGCGGATTGCAGCAGCGTCGCGCCCTCCACCCCGCTCGCCGGCGCCAGCCGCGCCACGGCGAACACGCCGGTCGTCAGCGTGCCGGTCTTGTCGAGCGCCACGGTGTCGATGTTCGACGATGCCTCAAGGTACGCCGTCTGCTTGATCAGAATCCCCAGTCGCGCCGCCGCGGCAAACGCCGCGACCATCGCCGTCGGGCTCGAAAGCAGCAGCGCCGAGGGGCACACGACCACCAGCACGGTGATCGCCGTCTCGACGTTCTTCGTGAAGAAGAGCACCAGCCCCGCCACCGTGATCGCCACCGGCACGAAATACGCCGCAACCTGCTCGATGAGCAGTTGCCGCGGCGTGCGGTGGCTCTCCGCCTCGCGGATCAGCCGGCTCACCTTGCCGATGGTCGTATCCGCGCCCACGCCCGTCACGCGCAGGTCGATCCCGCCCGTCAGGTTCGTCGTGCCCGCGTACACGGGGTCGCCCGGCTGCGCCTCCACCGGCGCGCTCTCGCCCGTAAGACTCGCCTGATTGATCGTCGATCGCCCGACGGTGATGACGCCGTCCACCGGCAGGTTTTCGCCGGGGCGCACGCGGACGGTCATGCCCACGCGCACCTCGCTCATCGTGACCTCGCGCTCGGCGCCATCCACCAGAATGCGCGCGGTGTCGGGAGTCAGTTTCACCAGCTGCTCGATGGCCCGCTGCGCGCCCCACGCCGTGCGACGCACGATCTGATCGGCCACGAGCAGAATGAACGCGAGGAACCCCGCGGTCTGGTAGTCGCCGATCGCCATCGCCGCGATGATCGCCAGCGCCGCGAGCGTCGAACTCGTCGGCCGCCCGCGCATCAGTTCCTTGAAACTCGCCCAGAACAGCGGTGCGCCCAGCAGAATCGCGCCGATCGCCGCGGGAATCATCGCGATGTCGTCATGAATCCACCCGAACACCTTCGAAAGCGTCGTCGTCAGCACCAGCACGCCGCCGATGAGATAGACGTAGATCCAGCGCTCGATCTGCACCTCGTGGTGGGAGCAGCACGCCGCGTCCGACTCATGGTCATGGTCGTGATCGTCGTGCCTGTGTCCGCCCTGCCCGAGAGCCGCGGCGGCCCCGGCGTTCGCCGCGGCTGAAGTGGCCGGCTGGGTCGTCGCGGCGATGTGAGCGGCGTTCGCGGCTGGGTTCGGCATTCGGCGGAGACTCCTGTCGCGCGTGCTTGGGTCCGAGCGGGGGCCCGGCGGGCAACCCCCCAAGGGGCGAATGGTACGCCCCGGCCCCGGCCCGCGGGGTTCCTCCATATACGTCGGCCGGAGGGCCTCTGTTCTCCGACGGAGGGCCTTCATGAGCCCTCCGGGCGAGAGCCGGCGGGCCCCCGGCCAGCGCCTATCTTCCAGCCATGCGCTTCATGTTCCTAGGCACGGGCACCTCGGCGGGGATTCCCGTCATCGCCTGCGATTGCCCCACCTGCACCTCGGACGACCCGCGAGACGTCCGCACCCGCACCGGGGCGTGCGTCCAATGGATCGACCCCGAGGGCCGGGAGCGGGTGGTCCTCATCGACACGACGCCGGACCTCCGGGCCCAGGCCCTCCGGCACCGCCTCATGCGCTGCGACGCCGTCCTCTACACCCACAACCACGTGGACCACGTCTTCGGCCTCGACGAGGTCCGGCGGTTCAACGCGGTCATGCAATCGCCCATCGATATCTTCGCCGAGGCGCACACGATGGACGCCCTCCGCCGCGTGTATCAGCACGTCTTCGACCAGGAGCGCAATGTCAACAAGTCGTTCGTCGCCACCCTGATCCCGCACGAGATCGAGCCGGAGCAGACCATCGACCTCTGGGGCCTCAGTTTCACGCCCATCCGCCTGCTGCACGGCCGGCTGCCCATCCTCGGGTACAGGATCGAGCCGAGCGCGATGCCCACTCCCCCCGGTCCGGGGGCGGGGGCGGTCCCCTCATGGCTCCCCCTCGCCTACTGCACCGACGTCTCAGCCGTGCCGCCCGAGTCGTGGACGCGCCTCGAAGGCCTCGGCACGCTGGTGCTCGACGCCCTGCGCTGGAAACACCACCCCACGCACCTCACAGTCGATCAAGCCGTGGAGATGGCCGGGCGCATCGGCGCGCAGCAGACCTGGTTCGTCCACATGGCCCACCAGGTGAAGCACGCGGAGACGCAGGAGCGACTGCCCGAGGGCATGTCCCTGGCGTGGGACGGCCTCGTTTTGGGCTGAGCGCCCGGCGGGGCTGCGAACGCGCCGGCATCAAGTTAGAGGTCGCGGGAGGTTCGGCGACAACCTCCAAGTAGCCCTTGACATGCGTGTCATCCGCGGCAATGCATTCACCGACCCTTCATTGCGGGCACACTCCCCAGCGCGCAAGGATCCGCGCAAGATCGCTTGAGTTGACAACGCCATCGCTATTGAAGTCAGCGCCCCCCTCGCACATAATAGTGGGGCCCCAGTTCGCGAGAAGGTTTGCGAGATCGGATGAGTTCACGAGCCCGTCACCATTGAGGTCTTGTGGGCACTCGTCCAGCAGGCCAATTGGGATCGCCGTGTCTATTCGCGACGTCGCCCATCCTTCCGACGAGGCAATGGGCGACCCGTCCGAAGCGCCGCGATAGGTCACGATGACGGGTTCATTGATCGGTAGCTCGAACGGGGGCGCCGTCAGCACGACTGAACTCCCGCTCACGATCGCAGCCACCGCGCCGGATGGTATGCCCGACATTGCAAAGTCTGACACTTCAACCGTGTCGGCATCGATAGCGTCGGTAAAGCACAGTTTGATTTCGTCCACGACATCGTCCGAATCCACATCGATCTTGTACGCCTGATGCCGCACGTTTCCAAAGCGATCTCTCACGAGAGGAATATATGGCGCCGTCGTATCAATCGCCTCCCCAACCACGACTCCGGGCACAGCGTTGGAGGCGCAGTCCTCAATCCCAGACTCGTTCAGGATGTTTATCGTATCCCCGGGATCAAGCCCTGCGCCGTTCGAGTCTACGAAGATCACCAGATTGCTGTCGACGCCGCCCACACCAAGCACATCCCCCATGCCGAAGGAATCCGTGGGCCCCGGACCGAATCTGATTCTCGTCGGCGCCACCTGAAAGAGTCCGACCGGCTCCGAGAACACCAGCTGAAGCTGATCGTTCTGTTCCTGGTCGCATGGTGCTCCGTCTGTCTCTACCAAGGACTGAAACCAAGCTGCGGCACTCTCGCCTGAGTGATAGTTCGCACCGACGACAACTGGGGCCGCCAGATCACGATCTGTTAGGCCCGAGAACCCCTCGGCAACCGTGTTGAGCGCAGCATCCGCGATATTCGTCTTGACGACGCTCAAGATTACGGAGACAAGCGATGCGTCGCCCGTACCACCCAGCGCCTCTCCGTCAGTATCGGCCGTGCCGACGAGACCATCTCCGTCCCAATCGACAGTGTGTGGATCGTATTTCAGAGCCAGCACCGAGTTCATCTCACGCGCTTCGATTGATCCGGAGAAATCTGCGTCTGCGTGCAGCCGGGTCGACCCCAGGACGGGTATGCTGGAGATCCCACTCGTTAACCGTTCTGGACGCTCACCAGTTGTTCGATCGATGAGCGCCACGGGGTGAACAAGTACATCTCCGACTCTTCGGAGTGATGCGCCCTGCCTCGCGCCGTTAAAGAAAAGTGGTTCATCAAACATAAGCCCCGCAGCGTCCTGGACACCGTCCCCGTCGCAATCCACAAAACCCGCAGCAACCACGCGTGGTGGAATCGCGTCCTGAATCGTCAGCAGTTGGGCAAACTCGTCGTTGGCGACACCGTCGTGATCCGCGTCACCATATATGTCCCCAAAGAAGCTGAGCGGGGCAGCGCCTCGATCTTGCCCTATGTTGATCGAGAATAGAAGTCCATCCTCGTTTCCAGAACCATCATCATCGATATCGTGCTCGAAGTCCTCGTCTTCGTTTTTCCCATCGGCAGCGATGCCCACGTCCCCGGAGTGCGAACCTACGGCAAGCAGAACTGCGAATGCATCATCTGCGTCCGGCGACACCGGTCCTAGCGTGACGTGACCGTTCATGGGCAGCGGCACAGCCCAGCCACCCAAGAGCAAACGCTCGTAGAACTTGATGTCGCCTATGTTGTTCGGGTCCAGCGGGAGCACAAAGGTGATTCGCAACGCCATGACTGGCTGGCCGCCCCCAGCGGGCACCCGCGCAATCCACTCGGCGCTCACAGCCTGAAAGACCACCCCTCGTCCCGCAGGATTGTCATGTGCGTGAGTCGTCGCCGAGACCAAAGTCGCAGTGGCGCACACACACTCGATGGGTAGACGTCTCATGCCAAACTCCTCTCAGGCCCCACAAACTAGGGGTTCACCACCAAAAGTCCATCTTGGCGAAACACCGCCCGCGAGCCGTTAGGCATTTGAACGGCCCATCGCCCCTTCCACCCCCGCCCACCCCTCGCTACACTCTCCACCCCCCCATGGCCAAGACACGCTCACTTCGATCCCGCATGAAGGCCGTGGCGAACATCCGCCGCATCACCAAGACGATGCAGATGATCGCCACCAGCAAGTTCGCCAAGGCGCAGCAGCGCGCCATGGCGGCCAAGCCCTTCACTGAGGGTGTGTTCGAACTGGCGCGCGAACTTGCCGCGACCGCGGGCGACATCGATCACCCGCTCCTCAAGGGGCCGGGCAAGCCGGCGGACGGCAAGGCGAAGGAACTGTGGCTGATCATCACCTCCGACCGCGGCTTGTGCGGGCCGTACAACGGCTCCGTGCTGCGGACGGCGATGGCCGACTACCGCCAGTCCGGCGCGCAGGTCGAGGTGGAGGTCGCGGGGAAGAAGGGCGCATCGTTCCTGCGATATGCAGGCGTGCCCGTGGCCCGGCACCACACGTTCGGCGATACGCCGCGGCGGGAGGATCTCGATCGCCTTGCCGAGCAGTACATGGATCGGTTCACGGCCGGGGGCGTCACGGCGGTGCGCGTCGCCTTCATGCGATTCCTGAGCGCCGGCCGCCAGAAACCCGAAGTGCTGCAACTGCTGCCGCTCAAGCCGCCGGCCGAGGCGAAACCGCTCACCACGGAGAAGGGCACGAAGTCCGCCGCCTCGGAGGACAAGCCCGCCGGGCCCTCCGGCGTGGTCTACGAGTTCAGCCCGCCCGCGCCCGAACTGCTGGGTGAACTGCTGCCGGTCACGGTGAAGGCGACGCTGAACCAGTGCTTCAGCGACGCGATCGTCTCCGAGCACGTGGCGCGCATGATCGCGATGAAATCGGCCACCGATAACGCGACCAAGATGGGCAAACTGCTCACGCGGCAGTACAACCGGGCCCGTCAGGCGCAGATCACGACCGAACTCACGGAGATCATCTCCGGCGCGCAGGCGCTGGAGTGATCTGAGGCTTCTGCCGAGCGGAGGCCGGGGCCGGTTGCGCTCCCGTCATTCCTTCGCCCATGCGCGCCCGACCACGAGCAGTTCGAGTTCCCGCGTTTCCTCCGTCACCTGAAGGCCGAGCTGCTCTCTCGCCGCGGCGATGGCGGACATCGGCCGGTCGGCGTCCCACGCAAAGTGGAAATTGCACGCCGTCTGCGCCAGGCCCGTCTCGTCGATGACGGGCAGGCCCGTGGCCATGAACAGGTAGTAAGAGAGGTACGACGCCGTGACGTTGACGCCCAGCGCCTCGCCGTGGCGGAACTTCACCTCCGAGGTGGCGGCGGGCGCCGGGGCCATGACCGGCGGCAGACCGCCCGGCGCCCTGAGCACGATGACACTCGTCGGGCGCTTCACGCGCTCCGCCGTCATGCCGAACACCTCGCGCAGCAGCCGCCCGGACACCTCGTAAGACTCCATCTCCCGGCGATGACCGGGGATGATGTTCAGATCGAACTTCGAATCGAGGGGCAGCGTTTCGGACACGATCGCCTGCACGGGGAAGTTCTCGAAGGTCATCGAGATGATCTCGCGCAGCATGACGCCGCGGACCCGCAGCCCACCGACGCGCGTCACGCTTCGCGGAGTTTCAGCCTCCGACGGGCGCAGGCTCACCTCGAAGACGGGCAGCTGCGTGTGCCTCTCGTTGTAGAGAATCTTCTCCGGGACCGGAACCACCGCCAGCGGCGGTGTGCGCCCGTTGATGATGTCCTTCAGGCTTCGCACCGTCAGGTTCAGCGGCTGCGTGCGCGCGGCGACGTTGCGATTCCGATCGATGACGATCGCCATCGGCACGCCCACCATCAGGTAATCGCCGCCGGTCGAATGATCCTCGTCGATGCCGATCCACGTGTTGACCGCCATCTTGTCCTTGAGGAACTCCTCCACCGTCGCCTTGTCCTGCGCCATCAGGCTGATGAACTGAATCGGCTCATCCTTCAGCGCCTCGACCAGCGTATTCACGTGTGGCAGCACCTTGTCGCAGGTCGGGCAGTTGGTGGACCAGAAGAGCAGCACCACCGCCTTGCCCTCGAGCGCCGCGAGCGTCATCTGGTCCGCGGGCGGCCCCTGCACCGCGGTCTCGACGGTGATCTCCGGCGCGAACGCGCCGATGTACGAGCCATCGCCCGGCGCCGGAGGAATCTCCGTTGACCCGCCGGGTATCCCCGGCGCGGCCTCGGCCTTGGCCTTCTCCTGAGGCTTCGCCTCCGCGGCGTTGCCCGCGGGGCCGCAGGCGGCGGTCATCAAAGCCGCGAGCGCGGCCAGACACGTGGACACTCTCCTGAACTCGAGCATGCTTGATGCCTCCCGGGC
>CAZGVW010000274.1:0-32471 GCA_964529265.1 uncultured Phycisphaeraceae bacterium | reverse complement strand
CACTCCCCGGCGCCGCATGCAGCTGCTCGGGCTGCTCGGCGGTGTGGGACTGCTCCTGACGCTCATCGGCGTCTTCAGTGTCACGGCGTATGCCGTCGCGCGCCGCACGCGCGAGATCGGGATTCGCATGGCGCTCGGCGCACACGCGAAGACCGTGGTTCGGACGTTCGTCGGCGATGCCATCGGGCCGGTAGCCATCGGCCTTCTCGCCGGCCTCAGTGTGGCGTATCTCGCGAGCCGCGCCATCGCGAGTCTGCTTTATGAGACCGCGCCCCACGACCCGGTTGCGTATACCTGCGCGGCGCTGACGCTCGCGTGCGCCGCCGTGGCGGCGGCGTGGCTGCCCGCGCGCTGCGCCGCGAGGATCGATCCGGTCAGCGCCCTTCGCAGCGAGTGAGCGTGCGCCGCTGCGCGCGAATCGTGCCCGAGCATCGCGACAGACGGCCATATGGACCGGGCCGGAGTCTCGACACACAGATGCTCGTCCAACCCCTCCCGAGCAGCACGGCGGCGCCGGTCAGCCTCGTCAGGCCGCGCGCGGGCCTACGCCGATGGCTCTTGCGGCTCGCAGTCGTTTTCGTACTGGTGGCCGCGCTCGCGGCTGCGACCATGACCGGTACCGCCGTCTGGCTGCACCATACCGCACAGGTCAGCATTCCGCCCGTTGTCGCGGTCGATCTGTACGCCGCATTCGTCGACACCACGCCTCTCACGCTCACCTTCGTCATCGATGGCGTGGCCATCGAATGGTCCACCACGGTCGATGCCGTGCAGCACGACGTTCTGCTGTGGCAGCGGATGCGGCTGCCGGAATGGAACGGCGTGCCGGATGAGGTGCGGCGGGTGGGGTTCGACAACATGCTGAAGCGATATCGATCGCTGCTGATGAATCCGGCGGCATGGGATGGGATGTCGCCGGCCGACTGGGATCTCGTGCCGCAGCCGATGCGCACAGTGGCCTACCGGCAGATGACCGCGTACTGGTCGGGGTACTACGACGTCGGCGGCGCGGATGCCTTGCCGCCACGGACCGTTGCCGACACACTCGCGGCCATCGTGATGTCGGAATCGTGGTTCGACCACCGCGCCGTGCGCGTCAACACGGACGGGACGCGGGATCTCGGGCTGGCGCAGGCCTCGGCGTACGCCCGCGAGCGATTGCGTGATCTGCACGCGCTCGGCGGAGCGGACTTCACGCTGGCGGACGAGGAGTACTTCAACCCGTGGAAGGCCACGCGGTTCGCGGCGTTCTGGATGAAACTGCTGCTCGATGACGCTGCCGGCGATTTGCCTCTCGCCGTGCGCGCGTACAACCGCGGTCTGGCGCGCGCACGCGACGAGCTCGGCTCGGCATACCTCGCCCTGGTGACGCGCCGACTCGACCAGTTCATCAGGAATCGCGGCGGACCGGGCGCGTGGGACGTGTTGTGGCGAAAGGCTCGCGACCTGGAGCGGGAGCAGTGGCCGTGGACCGCACCGCGGCGGCCCCTGTGACGTGGGCTGTCGCGCGCCGGTACGAATTTCGCGCCGGCGCACGCGAGGTGGCGATCACGGACCTCTGGTACAAGAATGCGGTCATCTACTGCCTGGACGTCGAGAAGTTCCAGGACGCCAACGGCGTGGCCGCCTACTACGGCGTCCACGCCAAGCACGGGTCGCTCGGCGACTTCGTGGCGTTCATGCAGCACGCGCGATCGGATCCGGAGTCGTTCTATCGCGACTGGTGTGGTCCGACACGCGTCCGAAGAATCATCGCGACGGGATTGTCTTTCCGGGCCAGCAGAAGACGACCTGGACGTTCGACCGGCGCGCCGGCCAGTCAGGCCGATCTGAACAGCTGGCACCCCTACGTCCGCGCCGAGATTCACAAGATCATGGGCAGCCCACTTGACACCTCATCCTCTTCAATGCCTAGAATGTCTAACCCTTAGAACGGCCAGGGTTGCACGGGCCACCCGTAGCTCGAATGGCAGCGACCAACAGCGACCAGTTGCACGGCACCCTCGACATGCTCGTGCTCAAGACCTTGAGCACCGGGCCGATGCACGGCTACGCCATCGCGCTGCGCCTCGACCAGCTGTCGAATCAGGTGCTGCGCGTGGAAGAGGGGTCGCTCTATCCCGCCCTGTACCGCATGGAGCGGCGTGGCTGGCTGTCCTCCGAGTGGTCGGTCACCGACACCGGCCGCCGGGCGCGGTTCTACAAGCTGACACGCACCGGCCGCGCGCAGCTCGCCGCCGAACAGGACAGCTGGGACCGCCTCACGCTTGCGGTGCGCGCCGTGCTGGAGGGCTGAGGTGTCGTTCGTGCGCGGCCTGCTCGCCCGTCTGCGCGCGCTCACGCGGCGCGATGCGATTGCGGGTGAGATCCGCGAGGAGATGGAATTTCACCTCGACATGCGCGTCGAGCAGTTCACGCGGCAAGGACTGCCATCAGACGACGCACGGCGGCGCGCGCTGCGCCGGTTCGGCAACGTCGCGGTGCAGCAGGACCGCGGGTATGACATTCGAGGAGGCGGCGTGATGGAAACCGTCCTGCAGGATCTTCGATACAGTCTCCGGCTGCTGCGGCGGCTGCGCGGATTCGCCATCACCGCGATCCTGACGCTGGCCATCGGCGTCGGCCTGTCGACGACGCTGTTCACCGTGATTCACGCGGCGCTGATCAGGCCGCTGCCGTTTCCGGAACCCGACCGGCTCGTCGATGTGAGCGTCACGACACGCAGAACGGGAGGTCGAACGTCGACGACCGGCCCGTCGCTCCTCGACGTGCGCGCCTGGCGGGCCGACGGCCGCATCTTCTCGCACGTGGCCGTCGAACGCCACACGGACGCGCTCGTGATCGAAGCCGGAGGCGAGCCCGAGCGGTTGAGCGTGCAGGCGGTCTCGGAAGACTACTTCGAGCTGTTCGGCATTGCGCCGATCGCGGGCCGCCTGATTCGGCTCGACGACACCAGTCCCTCCGCGCCTCTCGTCGCCCTTCTCGGTCACGAGTACTGGCAAACGCACTTCGGCGGCGATCCCCGGGTGCTCGGCCGTGGCATCCGGATCGACGTCCAACCGGCAACCATCGTTGGCATTCTGCCGCCGCGATTCCATCCGGACGTCGCGATCTGGCAGCCCATCCGATGGCCCGACGGGTTCGCGCGGATGCGCGGAACCGGCGCCGAAGTGATCGGACGCCTGCGGCCGGCTCTCTCCCGCGATGCGGCCGCGGCCGAGCTCTCCCGGTTCACCGACAGCCGGGATCAGGCCGAAGGCCGGCCGGCCGGCACGGTCGTGGATCTTTACTCGATCTTTGATCGGCTCGTTGCCGGGCAGGGCGCCACGGTCAGGACGCTGGGCATCGCGGTCGCCGCCATCCTGTTGATCGCGTGCGTCAACGTCGCGGGCCTGCTGCTGGCACGCGGCGCGACGCGGCAGCGCGAGCTGGCCGTGCGGGCATCGATGGGCGCAGGCCGCCTCCGGCTGGTGCGCCAGCTTCTGACCGAGAGCGTGGTGCTGGCCGCGTCGGGCGGGATGGCCGGCGTGCTGCTCGCGTGGTTGTCGCTCGACACGCTGGTCGCCATGGTCCCGCTCGACATTCCCGACACCGCGATTCCGTCGCTGAACATCGAGGTGCTCGCCTTCGCTGGCGCGGTCGCGATCCTCTCGGCGCTGGCGTTCGGCATCGTGCCCGCCGTTCGCCTGTCACGCGTCGCCATCCAGACGGCGCTGGCCGGCAGCGAGCGCACCAGCGGTTCGTCGCTGCCGCGGCGAAGCGGGCAGTCGCTGATCGCGATCGAAGTGGCGCTCGCCGTCGTCCTGCTGATCGGCGCTAGCCTGATGGTGCGGAGCTTCGCGCGGCTCGTGTCGGTCGATCTCGGGTTCGATCCGGATTCGTTTCTGACGATGGAAGTGACACCGGTTGATCCAGGCGCCGCCGTCGCCGCGGCGTACTATCCGGCGCTGGTGGAGGCGATTCGACGCCTGCCGGACGTCGCCGCCGCGGGCGCGTCCAACCAGCGGCCGATCGGCGGCGCCCGGCGCGCGGGATTCGTCCGACTCACGCCCGGGGCCGATGCGATTCGCGTCGATCAGCGCTGGGTGCTGCCCGGCTACTTCGAGGCGATCGGCCTGCATGCGAAACAAGGGCGACTTCCGGCTGACGCGGATCGGGCGACGGAGGCATCGGTGATCGTCCTCAACGAGCTCGCGGCGCGGCAGATCTTCGGCGACGGTCCGGTGGTTGGACGGACCTTTCCGATGGGCGTCGAGGGCAGGAATCCCGTCGTGATCGGCGTCGTGGGCGACATGCTGCAGAACGGCGCACGGCTTCCAGCCCGCGCGAACGTGTATTGGATCTACGACGGCACCGAGCAGCTCTCGTCGGGAACGCAGCTGGCGGTGTTCGTCCGTCCGCGCCCCGGCGCATCGGATCTGGCCGGCCGGCTGCGTCAGGTGGCGCAGTCGGTCGGACCGCCCGTCGTCATCGATCGCATCCGCACGGGAGCGGAGTACGTCGGCGACAGTGTCGTCGTGCCGCGGCGGCGCATGCAGCTGCTCGGGCTGCTCGGCGTCGTGGGACTGATGCTGACGCTCATCGGCGTCTTCAGCGTCACGGCCTACACCGTTGCGCGCCGCACGCGCGAGATCGGGATCCGCATGGCCCTCGGTGCCCACGCGAAGACCGTCGTTCGCGCCTTCGTCGGCGACGCGGTCTGGCCGGTGGGTATCGGACTTCTGGTGGGGATCGGCGTCGCCTATCTCGCCAGCCGGGCGGTCGCCAGCCTGCTCTACGCCACCGCGCCTCACGATCCGGTCGCGTACGCGGCCGCCGCCGTGACGCTGGCTGCAGCGGCCGTGCTGGCGGCGTGGCTGCCCGCGCGCCGGGCCGCGAGGATCGATCCGGTCAGCGCGCTGCGGATGGAGTGAAGGTTCGATTCTAGGCGGACGCGCGGCGGCGTGAGGGGCGCGCGGCCTTCGTGCCGCGGCGCTTTGGGGCGGCGGGCGCCTTCGCCGGACGCTTCTTCGCGCGGCTGGCCTCGTCGAGGCTCTTGCGCAGCGCATCCATGAGGTTGACGACCTTCGGCCGCTCCACCGGCTCCTCGGTCGAGATGATCTCCCGCCCCTTGATCTTCGCGTCGACCATCTCGCGCAGCGCCTCCTCGTAGGTGTCGGGGTACTTCGAGAAGTCCACCCGATCCTCAAAGCCGCCGATCACCTTGCGCGCGAGCGCCAGCTCCTCCGCCTTGACCTTGTGTGGCGCGTCCTTCAGCTCGTCGATCGCCTCGATGTCGCGGATCTCGCGCTCGTGGCGGAGGGTGAACATGATCAGGCCGCGGCCGCGCGGCTCGATCGCGACGAGCCGATCGCGTCCATGCATGGCCAGCGTGCCGATGCCCGCCTTCCCCTCGAGCGCTTCGCGCATCACCGCGAACGACTCGGCGGCGACCTTGCCGTCGGGGCCGATGTAATACGGCGTGTCGAAGAACACCGGGTCGATGGCGTGGGCGTCGGTGAATTGCGACAGCGCCACGACGCGCGTGGACTCGGGGCGGACCTTGTCGATCTCTTCCTCCTCGACCGGCACGTACTGTCCGCGCTCGAACTCGTAGCCTTTGACGATCTCGTCCCTGGCGACTTCCCGCTCGCAGTGTGGGCACCACTTCTTGTACTGAATGCGCGTCTGGCACACGCGATGGAGCTGATTGAAGCTGATGGTGGCGGCCGGATTGGTCGCGGGGTAGACCCGAATCGGAATCGTCACGAGACTCAGCCGGAGATGACCCTTCCAGATCGCGCGTGCGGCCATGACACACCTCTGCCACAGAACCTGCAAGGTGTGTACCTCTCGGTGAGGTACCGGGTGGACGGGGGCGGGGCCGACGCCCCGCCCCGAGTCGTCACTTGCCCCGCGATTTGCGAACCTTGGCCCAGCGCTTGCGTGCGGCTTCGGCCATGCGCGCCCGCGCCTCGGGCGAAAACACGCGCTTCGCGCGTCCGCCGCGCCGGCGGCCCGCGCTGGCGCGAGCCGTGGCGACCGCCGCCCGCGTGGCGGCGCGGCGCCCGGCGCGTCCGGCGGTCTGGGCCGTGTCGCCGAGCTCGCGCATCATCGCCGTCGCGCCGTCGATCACGCTTTGCAGCTCGGCGCGCAGCACCGACCGCTCGCCGGCCAGCGCTTCCACGCGCGCGGCGACCGTGCCCAGCACCCGGCCCAACTGGGCCGCGGTCCGGTTCAGCGCGGCGTTTCCTCTGCGACCTCGTTTCGCCATGTTCACACTCCAGTCAACTTACGTAATCACATGAACAAAGGGATAACAAGTGAAAAGTAAGAGTAAGATTCCGCATCACACCTGGAGCGATGTTGTCAAGCATCGCACCAACGTTCATGACGAGCTGACGATCGGCGCCAGCGCCGTCGGATACGCCGACCTAAAGGTCGGCGCTACGTACGGCGGCACCACGTGCGTCGGAGCGTCTCACGGTCGCGTTACGGCTGTACGGCCGGTAATGTCACGATGAACTGCGTGCGGCCCGGCTGCGACTCGACGTCGATCTCGCCGTCGTTGCGCCGCACGACCCGGCGCGCGATGTCGAGGCCGAGGCCGGTGCCCGCGCCGACCGGCTTGGTCGTGAAGAACGGATCGAAGATCTGCTCGCAAATCGCCGGCGGGATGCCCGGGCCGTTGTCGATGATGCGGACGATGACCGAGCCGAGCCGCTGGTCGGCCTCGATCTCGACATGCCCGCGCGGCGGGACCGCGTCGAGCGCGTTGTCGAGCAGGTTCGACCACACCTGATTCAGTTCGCCGCCGAACGCGCGGACGCGCGGCAAGCCGTCGGCGACGTGCACCGCGACCTGCGCGCCCTTCAGCCGCGCCTTGTGCGACAGAATCGTCGCGGTATCGTGCAGCCCCTGTGCGACGTCAACCAGCTCCGGCGCCTGCCGGTCCATGTAGGTGAAGCGCTTGATCGCCGCGACCAGCGTGTGGATCCGCGACGTGGCCGCTTCGATCTCGGCCGCCAGCGACCGGACGGTGCAGTCGGCCTCCAGCGATCCCAGGGCGGTCGCGAGCGCCGGTCCGTCAAGTGATTCGGCGATCCTGTCCAGTTCCGCCGGCGTCACGCCGGCATCCGACAGCGGCCCGGCCCCGCCCGGATCGAGCTCCCGCGCTTCGAGCCAGTCCGACAGCGCCTGCTCGCGATCCGCCCGTTCGATCGCCGACAGCCGAGACGTGCGCGAGAGGCAGGCGCGACGGAGCCGATCCAGCACCGCCAGCGCGTCCTCCGAGAGGCGGGCGGTGCCGAGCGCCCGCGATGCCATCTCCGCCGTCGCCAGCGCATCGCCGAGCAGGGTCGCGCTTCGCGCGGCCGCCGAGGCGGGGTTGTTCAGCTCGTGCGCCAGTCCGGCGGACAGGCGGCCGAGCGACAACATCTTCTCGTCGTGCAGGTCGCTCGACGTGAACACGCGCGCGCGATCGAGCATCACGTGCACCAGCGCGGCGGTAATCGTCGGACACCGCTGGATGAGATCCGGGAAACAGGTGCGGTGCACCATGAGCACGTCGGTGGCTTCCTGGATGAGGGCTTCGCCGGGGGGATTCCTGAGTCTGGAATAGGGCAGCAGCCCGCCGACGTCGCCCCCGCTCCACTCCATCACCTTCTTCGGCCCCGCGCCGCGATCCACGTGAATGGAGAATCGTCCCGACAGCACGACATACAACGACTCGATGGGCTCTGTCGCGCGGGAGACGATCTGGCCGACCTCGAAGTGGCGCACCTCGCCATGCGCCACGAGCCAGGCGAGCTCCTCGCGCGGCGCCTCGCCAAGCGTGCGGTGCCGCGTGAGCTGATCGATGAGCGCCGCCGCGTCCATGCGATCAGACCGTCTGCAGATACCGATGGATCATGTGCACGGCCGCCGATCCTTCACCCACGGCGGCCGCGACGCGCCGGTTCGAGCCCGCCCGGACGTCGCCGGCCGCGAACACGCCGGGCACGCTCGTCTCGAACGGCAGCGGATCCCGGTCGAGTGTCCAGTCGGCCGGCCGCTTGCCGTCGTGCAGCAGATCGCCGCCGGTCAGCACGAACCCGCGCTCGTCGCGCTCGACGACGCCCGCCACCATCTCGGTTCGCGGTGTTGCGCCGGCGAAGATGAACAGTGCCGACACGTCCAGACTCGATGTCCGGCCGTCCTCGGCACGGCGGAGCATCAGCCGCTCCAGGGTGGGCGACCCGTGCACGCCGCACACCTCCACGCGCTCGAGCACATCGATGTTCGGCGCCGCCTTGATGCGCGTCACGAGGTAGTGCGACATGGAGTCGCGAATCGACCCGCCGCGAACGACCATCGTCACCTTCCGGGCGTACCGCGAGAAGAACAGCGCGCCCTGGCCCGCGGAGTTCGCGCCGCCGACGATGCCGATGTCCTTGCCGCGATAGCGCGCGCCTTCGGTCTGGGCCGCGCCGTAGTACACGCCCGCGCCGATGAGCGGCTGCATGCCCGGAATATCGAGCGTGCGGACCGACATCCCGCTGGCCAGCACCACGACGTAGCAGGCGACCTCGCTGCCGTCCGACAGCATGACGAGGCGGTACGGGTCGTGGCGTCGCAGGCCGGTCGCTTCCTGCGCTTCGAGCAGCTCGGCGCCGAATCTCCGCGCCTGTGCCGTCGCCCGGCGCGCGAGATCCTCGCCGGTGACGCCGCCCGGGAACCCGAGGTAGTTCTCGATCATCGAGCTCGTGCCGGCCTGCCCGCCCGGAGCCTTCTGCTCGATTACCAGCGTCTGCAGCCCTTCCGACGCGCCGTACACGGCCACGGCAAGCCCGGCCGGACCGGCCCCGATCACGACGAGGTCGTAGAACGGTTTTTCCGCGCTGGTGCGCATCTCGAGCCGCGCCGCCAGCGCGAGGTCGGTGGGCGCCACCAGCGGGCTGCCTTCCGGGAACAGCACCACCGGCAGTTGCATCGCGTCGCCGGACAGCGACGTGACGAGCTCGCGCATCGCCGGATCCTGATCGATGTCGATCCATTGATACGGGACCTGGTTGCGCGAGAGGAAGTCCCTGACCGCGTAGCTCGGCGCCGACCAGGGCGCGCCAACGACGCGGATGCCCTCGTACGGCCGCTTGAACTCCTTCTTCCAGACATCCAGCAGGTCGTCGAGCACCGGATACAGCCGCTCTTCAGGTGGATGCCACGGCTTCATGAGGTAGTGATCCAGCCCGACGACGTTGATGCTGGCGATTGCGGCCTCGGTGTCGGCGTACGCCGTGAGCAGTACCTTGCGCGCGCCGGGATGCAGCTGGGCGATCTCGGCGAGGAGCTCCGTGCCGGTCATGCCCGGCATGCGCTGGTCGGCGAGGACCAGCGCCAGCGGCGTGCCGCGCGATTTCAGCTCGCGCGCGGCCTCGAGCGCTTCCTCGCCGGAGGTGGCTTTCACGATCACGAACTTCTGCCCGTACTGATGACGCAGATCGCGGTCGATCGCCGCGAGCACCTCCGCGTCGTCATCGACCGTCAGAATCACCGGCTTCGCCATGGCGAACGGCAATGATATGGGAACTGACGATCGAAAGACGTGTCGGGTCAGAACGGCTGGTAGCCGGGGGAGCCGAAGCGAGGCTGGGAGAGAAGGTGGTAGAGCGGATAGGCGTACGCGAGCAGCACGAGGACGATGGCCAGGATCGTCCACAGGCCGAAACGGTCCCAGAGACCTGCCGCCCCGACGGGACGCAGCGGCTGCGCGAACTCGACGGCCGGTGCGGTGATGCGACGGCCGGAGGTCCAGGTCGCGGCCACGACCGCCACGAACGCGAGCGCGCTGATGAACAGGATCACCCCGCCCACGGCGCCCACCTGCGTCAGCGTCGTCCACGCGGGGTTGGGCTCGCCGGCCAGCGCCGCGCTGTAGACGCGGCGCGGCAGACCGCGCAGCCCCGCGATGTGATAGCTCGTGCTGAAGAGCGCCATGCCCGCGAACCAGAGCAGCGGCTGGAGGCGCGCGAGGCTCGGGAAGCGCAGCTCGCGGCCGAGCAAACGGGGCAGGAGGTAGTACGTCATGCCCATGAACGTCAGCACGACCGTCGTGCCGAGCGTGACGTGGAAGTGCCCCTGGATCCACGCGGTGTTGTGCACCATCGCGTTCATCGCGTAGGCGGCGTTGACGGCGCCGCCGAGCCCGCCGAACATGAACGAGACAATCGCCAGCGCGATGCAGAGAAACACCGGATCGCGCCACGGCAGGCTGCCGACCCAGCGGAGCAGCCCGGTGCCGCCGCGCATGCGGCCCGCGACCTCGAGCGACGCGATGATCGTGAACGCGGTGACGAAGCTGGGATACATCACCGCGTAGGTCATCATCGTGTGCGCGAGCTTCCAGCCGGCGCTGATGCCCGGGTCGGCGAACTGATGATGGAAGCCGACCGGCGTCGAGAGCAGCAGGAACAGGATGAACACCATGCGGCCGAGCGGATCGCTGAACAGCCGGCCGCCCGCGACGCGCGGAAGAATCGTGTACCAGACGATGTACGCGGCCAGGATCCAGAAGTACACGAGCGGATGGCCGAACCACCAGAACAGCGTGCGCGCGACGATCGGATCCACGGTCTCGACGAACCCGAGCGACCACGGAATCAGCATGCCGACCACTTCGATGGCGAGCCCCGTCGTCGCGAGGTACCAGACGACGATGGTCACGAGCAGGCCGTGCATGACGAGGGGCGCGGCCTCGCCGGGATGATCCCGGCGCCAGGACCGGTAGGTCGCGATGATCACCGCGCCCCACAGCCACGACCCGACGACGAGGAGCGTCGCCCCGATGTAGAACAGCGGATGCGCCTGGAGCGGCGGGTAGAACGTGTAGAGCACCGTGCTCTGTCCGCGCAGGATCGTCGTCGCCGCGAGCGCGGTGCCCACGAGCGCGACCCAGAACCCCAGCCAGGCCGTCCGCCGGCCGACCAGCCGGCCGAGGCTGACCTCGGCGAACGCATAACCGAGCCCCATGATGAAGAACGTCGTGAAGACCAGCGCCATCAGGACGCCATGCGCGGTCACCAGCATGTAGTAGAACGCCTCGGCGCGGAGCGGGTACTCGACGTCGGCGATCGACAGCGCCTGCAGCGCGCCCATCAGCGAGGCGAGCGCGAACGCCGCGATGGCGACGCCCACGTGCGTGGCGGCGAGCCTGTGCGTGCGCGTCATCGGCCGCGCTCGTGGCTGGCGACGACCAGCGTGCCGGTCATGTAGTGGTGCGCGGTCCCGCAGTACTCGTTGCAGGCGATCTGGTACTCGCCGGGCGTCTCGAACGTGAAGGTGAACTGCGTGACGTAGCCCGGCACCGCCATGACGTTCGCATTGGTGCCCACGACCTGGAAGCCATGCAGGACGTCGGCGCTGGTGATGCGAAAGGTCACCGGCGTGTTCGCGGGAACCGTGATGGGATCGGGCGTGTACGCGAACATCGCCGCCACGATTGACACCACCTGGCGGCCGTCCTCCCGCACGCGCACCCCGGGCGCGCCAAACTCCGGGTGCGTGTCGAGCGTGGCGGGATTGACGGTCTCGATGTGGCCGGGCGGCCGTATGCCCTGAAGTCCGGCCGCGAGCACGATCGCGCCGAGAAAGGCGACGATCAGCACGCCGGCCATCCACATCCAGATCTTCTCGTAGAGTTCGACCTGCATCTCAGTGATGCGGCGCGCCGGCGCCGAGGAATCGGATCAGGTACAGCGCGAACCAGGCTGCCGCGAACAGCAGCCCGAACAGGCCGACGATGACAAGCGTGCCGCGCGGATGGCCGAAATCAGCTTCGGGATCGTGGCTCACGGCCGCACCGGGATGCAGGCGCCATGCCATGACCGAGCGAGGCCGGCGTCCGTGGATCTGTGCTGGCGCGCCCGGTCGATGGGCGATCGGGCGTCGAGGATTCCCGAGCACCGCGGGAAAACCCCGCACGGGACACGGAGGCGCCTGGCGCGACCGTGGCCGGCAGCGTCGAACGCCGGCCGGTCGCCTACGAGGCACAGCTGTTGCAAGCCCGACGCTCACCATGCACAGGACGGTCCTGGATTCCGCCATCGCCCAGCGTCTTCGCGGCCTGCACCGGCTCGTCGGCAACACGCCGATGGTGGCGATCGACTTCACGTACCGCGGCCGGTCCAGAACGTTGTACGCGAAACAGGAATCGCTCAGCCTGACCGGCAGCATCAAGGACCGGATGGCGCTGTTCATCCTGGAGCAGGCGTATCGCGACGGTCAGATCTGGCCGGGCGATCGGATTGCCGAAGCGACCAGCGGCAACACCGGCATCTCGTTCTGCGCGATCGGCCGCGCGCTGGGGCATCCGGTCACGATCTTCATGCCCGACTGGATGAGCGCCGAGCGGATGTCGCTGATGGCGAGCTTCGGCGCCACGGTCGTACCGGTGAGTCGCGAGCAGGGCGGTTTTCTCGGCAGCATCCGCCTGGCCGAAGAGCTGGCGGCCGGCGACATGCGCGTGTTCCTGCCGTGTCAGTTCTCCAACGAGGCCAACATCCGCGCGCACGCGGAGACGACCGGGCCTGAGATCTGGATGCAGCTCCAGCAGGCGGGTCTGGTGCCCGATGCGTTCATCGCGGGCGTCGGCACCGGCGGGACGATCATGGGCGTCGCCCGGTACCTGAAATCGCGGCGGCGGCAGGTGCTCGCGTATCCGCTCGAGCCGGCCGAGTCGCCGACCATTTCGATCGGCTACAAGACCGGTCATCACCGGATTCAGGGAATCTCAGACGAGTTCGTCCCCGCGATTCTGAACCTCAACGAGCTCGACCCGGTCATCAGCGTGCACGACGGCGACGCGATCCTCATGGCGCAGGCGCTGGCGCGGCACGGGCTCGCCGTCGGCATCTCGTCGGGCGCGAACTTTCTGGGGGCGCTGCGCGTGCAGACCGATCTCGGTCCGGCGGCGACAGTGGTCACCGTGTTTCCCGACAGCAACAAGAAGTACCTCACGACCGATCTGCTGCGGATCGAACCGGTTCGCGACGGCTATCTGTCACCGGACGTCGAGATCGAGGGCTTCCGTGCGCTCGGCCGCGTCTGCGCGATGTGCATCGATCGGCCGTCGCCGGCGACCGGGTGATCCCGGCGTCGCGCCGGCACGGGCATCCCGACCTCAACTGGCGCGTGGCGCGGCCCTGACAGCCGTTGTGCTGTTCCGCAGAAAGTCCGCCAGTTGTGCGCTGGTCGCATTGCCGACCAGCGTGCGGCCGTTGACCTCGACGACCGGGATGCTGCGGATCCCTTTGGCGCGCACCAACTCAGGTCGGAACGTGACATCGATCTCGCGCACGTCGAACCTGTGCTGCTGCCGCAGGTCGCTCAGCCGCCGTTTGACGATCGGACAGAACGGGCAGGCGCTCGCGGTGTAGATGGTGACGAGCGGCACGTCAGCGGGAATGCTGCTGCCGGCATCAGGGGCTCGATCCTCGACCGAGCCGTAGCCGATCGCGCGCGAGACTCTCGGGAAGATGCGCACGTACCACATCTGGAAGAGCACGCCCACGACGGCCATCACCACGCCGGTCGGCCAGCCGGCGCGCCACCCCATGAAAATCGCCAGCACCGGAATCAGGAGCCAGGTGAGCCAGATGCTGGTGATCGTGCACTGCTGTTCCTTTGGCATAGACGTGATCCGTGCATGCCAACGCACGCATATCTCGTGCCTCTGATCGGCTGAGCCCGGCCGCCGTACGGCCGCGTCGCCGCACCCTGCAGCGGCCAGGACGCTCGCGGCTTCCCGCCGACGATTTCCCAGCCCGCGCGAGAAATCCCGCAGAGCCAGCGGCCGGAATTGGGCGCGTGTCATGCGATTCCACCGGCACGGAATGTGCGAACAGCTACGGCAATCGCCATGCACTCCGCAGGGCTGTCCCGCTATGAAGTCGTCGCGCGTGAGGACTTCTCCGACGCGACCTATCTGCTCGAGATCTTCCATCCTCAGATGGCTCGGGCCGCTCAGCCCGGGCAGTTCGTCATCGTCATGTCGCACGAGCGCGGCGAGCGCATCCCGCTGACCATCGCCGATTTCGATCGGCAGGCGGGCACGATCACGCTCGTCATTCAGGCTGTCGGCAAGACGACCCGCCAGATGCAGCAGTCCTGTGAAGTCGGGTCGACATTGTTCGGCGTGGCCGGTCCGATGGGCATCCCCAGCCTCATCGGATCGGCCGCGAAGGTCCTGTGCGTGGGCGGCGGCCTCGGCGTGGCGCCGGTGTTTCCGCAGGCGCGCGCGTTCAAGGAACGCGGCGCGTACGTGATCGGCGTGCTCGGCTATCGGACGAAAGACTTGATTTTCTGGCAGGACAAGTTCGGGCGCTGCTGCGACGAGCTGATCCTGTGCACCAACGACGGCACGGCCGGTATCAAGGGGCTCGTGACCGACGGCATCACACTGGCTCTCGACGCGCATCCGGACATCGACGAGTGTGTGGCCATCGGCCCGCCGTTGATGATGAGGGGCGCCGCGGAGGCCACGCGCGCGCGGGGCATCCGGACGATGGCCAGCCTGAACCCGCTGATGATCGACGGCACGGGAATGTGCGGCGGCTGCCGCGTGAAGGTAGGCGGCCGCGTGAAGTTCGCGTGCGTGGACGGCCCGGACTTCGACGCGCACCAGGTGGACTTCGACGATCTGATGTCGCGCCTCGGGCGCTTCAAGGAGCAGGAACGCCAGGCGCTCGATCATTGGGAAACTAGCGCCTGCCGGCTGCGAGCGGACGGCACTGCAAGCGTGGGCGCGCCATGACGCTCGCTACCGCGAAAAAGAAGAAGAAGACGATCCGGACCATCCCGCAGCAGCGGACACCAGTCCGCGAGCAGGAGCCGGCCGTTCGCGCGAGGAACTTCGACGAGGTCTCGCTCGGCTACGACCGCGACCAGGCGCTGCTCGAGGCCGAGCGCTGCCTGCAGTGCCCCGAGCAGCCGTGCATCGCCGGTTGTCCGGTCGCGATCAACATCCCCGGCTTCATTCAGAAGATCTGCGACCGCGACTTCCGCGGCGCGTACGACGTCATCACCGCGAGCAACCTGCTGCCGGCCGTGTGCGGCCGCGTCTGTCCGCAGGAGTCGCAGTGCGAAGGCGTCTGCACCGTCGGCGATTCACTGGAGCCTGTCGCCATCGGCCGTTTGGAGCGGTTCATCGGCGACACGGCCATTGCAGACGGATGGGGCCAAAGCGCGCAGACAGACCGAACCCCAGGAACACCGACAGACCCTGCCGGCGTGAGGGGACGGAGGTCGGCAGATGATCAAGGCCGACCTCCGTCCCCAACTCCGCGTTCTAAGCCAGATGTTGAGTGGGGAAGGGACGCCGTCACAAGCGATCGCTTCCGCATCGGCATCGTCGGATCCGGACCTGCCGGTCTCGCGTGCGCGGCCGACATGGCCAAGGCGGGATGCGAGGTCACGGTCTACGAGGCCTTCCACCTGCCCGGCGGCGTGCTGCGCTACGGCATTCCCGACTTCCGCCTGCCGAACACCGTCATCGACGCCGAGATCCGGCACCTCGAGACGCTGGGCGTCGCATTCGAATGCCACACCCTGGTGGGCCGGCTCTTCACGCTCGAGCAGATGCTCGACGAGCTGAAATTCGACGCCGTCTTCGTCGGCACGGGCGCGGGATATCCGGCGATGCCGGGGATCCCGGGCGATTCGCTGAACGGGGTGCTCTCGGCCAACGAGTTGCTCACGCGTTGCAATCTCATGCGCGCGAAGGAGTTCCCGTTCTTCGACACGCCGCTCCCGCGCGGCCGGCGCGTCGCCGTGATCGGCGCCGGCAACACGGCCATGGACGCGATGCGCGTCAGCCTCCGGCTCGGCGCCGAATCGGTTGTCTGCCTCTATCGCCGCAGCAAGACCGAATGTCCCGCGCGCGCCGAAGAAGTCCATCACGCCGAGCAGGAAGGCGTGCTGTTCAACTGGCTCACGGCGCCGATCGCGATTCACGACGACGGCAACGGAGGCGTGCGGGGCGTCAGGTGTCAGCGGATGGCGCTCGGCGAGCCAGACGACTCCGGTCGACGACGGCCGTTGCCGGTGGCCGACAGCGAGCACGACATCGACGTCGATCTGGTGGTGTTCGCGATCGGCACGCAGGCCAATCCGATCATCGGCCAGACGTCGCGTCTGCGGCTCAACGCCCGCGGCTACATCGACACCGATCCGACGCTCGCGACGTCGATGGCCGGCGTCTTCGCCGGCGGCGACATCGTCACCGGCGCGGCGACGGTGATTGAAGCGATGGGCGCGGGACGCAAGGCCGCGCGCAGCATGAAGGCCTATCTCGGGCTTCGCGATCGGGCAACGGCGCAGGAGGCACCGGCGCTCGAGCCGATCTTCGGCATCGACGCGCGCGAGCACAACTTCGTGCGGGTCAGGGCGGAATGGTCATGACGCCAGAGACCGGATCTGTCGTGAGCGTGACTGATGCCGCGCCGCCGAACGTGAACCCCGCCGCCGCGGCCGTGGTGACCCTCACGCAGCACGTGATCGAGGTGATCAGCGACTCGGGCGAAGGCGCGCAGAAGTGCGGCCAGGCGCTCGCCGCGATCGGCGCGCGCATGGGCAACGGCGTGTGGACCGTCGAGATCATCCCGGCCGAGATCCGGCCGCCGGCGCGGAGCATCGCCGGCGCGAGCGGCAACCGCATCCGGCTCGGATCGGGACCAGTCACCAACGGCGGCGATCGCACCAACCTGGCGGTGGCCTTCAACGAACAGGCCCTGCTCGGACGCGTGCGCGCGGGCGAACTCGAGGCCGGCTGCCGCATCCTGCTGGAGAGCCAGTGGCGCGACGACAGCGATCCGGACGTGGCGGCGTCGTACGCGCGCACCGTCGAGGCGCTGCGGCGCGACGCCTACGACGTCATCGAGGTGCCGATGGCGCGCGCCTGCAAGGCGGTTGTCGCCGACGCCCGCCGGGGCAAGAACATGTTCGCGCTCGGCTTGCTGTGCTGGACGTACAGCCTGGACCCGGCGCTCGCGCGCGAGCAGATCGCGCTCATGTTCGGACGCAAGAAGACGGGCGTCGTCGCCTCGAACCACGCGCTGTTCGACGCCGGCTATCAGTGGGCCGAGGCCAACCTCGACTTCCGGTTCGCGATTCCGGCGGTGCGTCCGACCGTGCCGCAGATCGTCGTCAACGGCAACACCGCCCTGGCGCTTGGCGTGCTCGCGTCCGGGATGGAGCTGTGCGCGATGTATCCGATCACGCCGGCGACATCGGCATCGCATTACCTGTCGGACGTGTTCGACAAGGTCGGCGGCGTTGTCCATCAGGCCGAGGACGAGATCGCGGCGTGCGCGTTCGCGATCGGCGCATCGTATGCGGGCAAGTGCCCCGTGACGATCACCTCCGGACCGGGCTTCTCGCTGAAGCAGGAGGCGATCGGCCTGGCCGTGATGGCCGAGATCCCGCTCGTCGTCGTGAACGTGCAGCGCGGCGGGCCGAGCACGGGACAGCCGACGAAGGCCGAGCAGGGTGATCTGCTGGCCGCCATGTTCGGCAGCCACGGCGACGCCCCGAAGATTGTGATGGCCGCCGGATCGGTGGAGGACTGCTTCTATTCGGTGATCGCGGCGCGCAAGATCGCCGAGACGTTCAACATGGTCGTCGTCCTGCTGTCGGACGCGAACCTGGCGACGGCGCAGACGCTGTTTCCGCGTCCGGTCTTCAGCGAGGCGTGGCTGGCCCCGCCGATCGATCAAAGTCCGGTACCCGCCGGCGCCAGACCCTACGACTGGGATCCGGTGACCGGCTTGTCGCGGCGCTTCGTGCCGGGACAGCCCGGCGGCATGCACACGGTGACCGGGCTGGCGCACGACCGCGACAGCCGCGTGGCCTACGACCCCGAGATCAACGAAGAGGCGCTGCGCGCCCGCAGCCTGAAGCTGGCGGCGTTCCAGAAGACGCTGAAGCCGCCGCCGGTCTTCGGCGATCCGGAGGGCGAGCTGCTCGTGATCGGATGGGGCAGCACGCAGGGCGCGATCGAGGAAGCCGTCACGCGGCTGCGCGGCGAGGGGCTGCGCGTGTCGTCGCTGCACCTCACGTTCCTGCAGCCGATGGCGCCCGGCCTCAAGGGGATCATGAGCCGCTTCCCGCGCGTCATGACGATCGAGACGAACTGGAGCGATCGCGCCGACGAGCCGCTGATCGACGAGTCGAACCGCCGCTACTCGGCGCTCGCGATGCTGCTCCGATCCCGCTATCTCGTTGACGTCGACTGCTGGACCGAAGTACGCGGACAGCCGATCAAGCCGGACACCATCTGTCGCGTCCTGCGCCAGAGGCTCACATGTTGACCGACCTTGCCTGTGCACTGCAGTCGTGCGAAGAGCGGCGCGGGCTCGACGCGTATCAGGGCGGCGTGCCGCGCTGGTGCACGGGCTGCGGCGACCACGCGATTCTGGCCGCCGTGCAGCGCCTCTGCCGCGACGAGCAGCTGCGGCCGGAGAAGACGGTCTTCGTGTCGGGCATCGGCTGCTCGAGCCGCTTCCCGCACTACATGCGCACGTACGGGTTTCACGGGATCCACGGGCGCGCGCTGCCGATCGCGGAAGGGATCCGCATGGTGCGGCCGGACCTGCAGGTGTTCGTCAACACCGGCGACGGCGACTGCTGCAGCATCGGCGCCGCGCACTGGATCCATGCCGTCCGCTACAACATGAACATGACGGTGTTCCTGCACGACAACCAGATCTACGGGTTGACGAAGATGCAGGCCTCGCCGACCTCGCCGCGCGGTCTCACGAGCAATACCACGCCGCGCGGGACGTATCTCGAGGCGCTCCAGCCGCTGACGGTCACGCTCGGGATTCAGAACGTGTCGTTCGTCGCGCAGGCGGTCGACTGGATTCCCGACCTGCTGTACGACATCGTCTCCGCCGCGTTCCATCACAAGGGCTTCTCGTTCGTGCGGATCGTCCAGCGCTGCCCGGAGTGGCTGCCGTCGCTGCACGAGTCGACGCTCCACGACCCGTCGCGGCTGCGGCTGCTGGAGCACGAGCACGGCCTGACGATCGCGCCGGCGGCCGCGCGGATCTACCCGAACCGGGAGCGGCACGATCCCTCGAATCTGAATCGCGCGCGCGAGATCGCGTCCGACGCCGACACGATTCCGCTCGGTATTCTCTATCGCAATCCCGATGTGCCGTGCTACGAGGATCTTTGCGCGGGAGGGCCGGTCCGCACACCGGAGCTGATCCGCGCGGGTCTGGAAGCTGAATTCGACAAGGTCACGGTATGGCCTCAGTAACCGCGGACCCCGTCCAGACGATCGATTGGCGGCCGGCGCTGTTCGCGCGGTTCCGCGATCTCACCGCGCTCCGCTATGACTATCCGGTCGTGCTGCTCGAGCACCGGTCCGTCGGCGCGAGCGTGCGCGCGCTGTCAGCGCTGATCGACGAGTTGCTCACCGCCAGTGCCGACGAGCCGGATGGCGCGCTCTCGGAGCGGCTCTGGCGCGATGCCCAGACCATCGAGCGGTGGATTCGGACGGACGTGTCGCGCGGCGACACCGACCGGCTGTCCACATGGCTCGAGGGAACCCCGCTCGCCCACGCGCGCAGCGCGCGCGAGCTCGACGGCGAGGTGATCGATTGCGACGCCGACGCGCCGGCGCGTGTGATTACACACATCTGGACCGCGGCGCAGGCGGAGAAACGGCGTCAGTTCCAGGACGAGATCGACGCGCTGATTCGGCGGCTCCGCGAGGAACTGGAGGGCGACGCCGCGCATTCGCAGCCGGGCCTCGACGCGTCCAGACTGGAGGCGGCGTTCGCCTCTCCGCAGGCGGGCCTGTATGACTTCGCGTCGATGGCGCGCGTCCTCGCGACCAGCGTGCCGCTGGCGACCCTCTCGACGCGGCAGCGGCAACGCATCGAGACGCTGATCGAGGCGCTCGACTCGCAGACGTTCTACGCGGATGCGGTGTTCGCCTTCACGAGCCCCTCGGCCGCGCTCGATCGATACCGGCGCCAGTCCCCGAAGGTGCTCGACTTCGTGCGGACGATGGCGATGGCACGGCTGGAGGTGGACGGACGCTACAACGAGGCGCGGCACGACGCGCTCTTCGAGACGTTCGACGCGATCGAGCCGGATCCGCGCGACCTCGCGCGGTTCCCCGAGTATCTCGTCTGCATGTCCGCCGACTGCCCGCCGATCGAGCTGGCCGCGGTGATGGAGATCCTGGCGGCGGGACTGCCGATCAAGATGCTGGTGCAGACCGACGACCTGCTCGACGAGCCGTCCCCCGGCGACGAGCACCTCGGTCTGGGCGCACGCAGCCGTCAGCTGACCGCCATGGCCATGGGCCAGAACGACGTCTCCGTCGTCCAGGCGCCCGCCTCGCACCTGGTGCGCTGCCTGCCGGCGATCGTCGAGGCGATCGAGTCGCGCGGGCCGGCGCTGTTCAGCGTGTTCTCCGGAGCGGGCGGTTGGACCACGACGCGGCCGTACCTGGTGGCCGCCGCGGCAGCCGAATCGCGCGTCTTTCCGATTGTCACGGTCAATCCCGCCGCGGGACCGGACTCGCACGATCGGCTGTCGCTGGCCGGCAATGCACAGCCCGAGCGGGACTGGCCGGTGCATGCACTGCAGTACGAGGACGCGGCGGTGCAGCGGGTCGCCCGGGACGTGCCCTTCACGGCCGCTGATTTCCTGGCGGCCGACGAGCGCTTCGCCGCTCATCTCGCGCCGATCGAGCCAGGCGAGGACGCGAGCGGCACGCTATTGATGATCGACGAGGACGACCGCCTGCATCGCGTGCGAGTAGACGGGCTCGTCGTTCGAGAAACGGCCCGCTGTCTCGCGCGCTGGCGCGTGCTCCAGTCGCTGGCCGCGCCGCGTGACGCCGTGATCGATCGTCCGGCCGCCGCAGCGCCGCGTCAGGACGATGTGAACGCGGCGCCAGCGACCGTGAACGATCCACCGGGCCCGTCCGCGGCGCCGCCGGCCGAGCCGGCGTCCTCGACCGATCCCTATATCGAGACCGCGCGCTGCACGACGTGCGACGAGTGCCGCAAGATCAACGACCGGATGTTCGCCTACAACGAGAACCGCCAGGCGTACATCGCCAATCCGGCCGCCGGCACCTACGCACAGCTCGTCGAGGCGGCCGAGAGCTGCCAGGTGTCGATCATCCATCCGGGTCAGCCGCGCACTCCGAACGAGCCGGGCCTCGAGGAGCTCCTCGCGCGCGCGGCCCCGTTCATGTAAGCCGGCCGCACGGTTCATCATGTCCTGCGCCCGAGCGGTTCGACTCGCGTCGCCCGAGCCTCTGCTCAAGCTGCGGGCGAAGCCGCTCGAGATCGTCCTCGTCGGCAATCCGAACGTCGGCAAGAGCGTCCTCTTTCACCGGCTGACCGGCCGGTACGCGACGGTCTCCAACTATCCGGGCACGACGGTGGGCATCACGCGCGGGCAGACGCTCGTCGGCGGTGAGCTCTGCGAGTTCATCGACAGTCCCGGCGTGAACGCGATCGAAGGCGCGCTCAGCGAAGACGAGCGGATTACGCGCGAGCTGGTATCCAGCGGCGGCGCCGACGCGATCGTTCAGATCGCCGACGCGCGGAACGTGCGCCGCGCCTTGATGCTCACCGCGCAGCTGGCAGCGCTCGGCAAGCCGATGGTGCTCGTGCTCAACATGGCCGATGAGGCGCGCGCGCGGGGCGTGGTCATCGACGTCGACGGACTGGCGGCCACGCTCGTGATTCCCGTCATCGAGATGGTGGCGATCGAGGGCAGCGGCATCCCTGAGCTTCGGAGTGCCCTGGCCAATGCAGCGATCCCCGACGTGCGATCGCGCCCGACCGGCGACGGCGCCGCGTGGGCGCACGATCTCGCGCAGCGGTTTCGCACGCGCCGCGGACGGGCGCTCGGGCCGATCGAGCAGTGGCTCAACCAGGCCGTCCGGCAGCCGTTGACCGGCCTGCCGATCCTGGCCCTGGTTCTCTACGCGATGTACCTCGTCGTCGGCGTCGTCGGCGCGCAAACGCTGGTAGCCCTGTTCGAGGATCAGCTCTTCGGGCGCGCCGTCAATCCCGCCGCGATCGCCGTGGCCGATGCGCTGCTGCCCTGGGCGATCGCGCGCGACTTCCTCGTCGGCGAATACGGGCTGATCACGATGGGGCTGACCTACGCCCTCGCGATCGTCCTGCCCATCGTCACGACGTTCTTTCTCGTCTTCGGCTTTCTCGAGGACAGCGGATACATGCCGCGTCTGGCGATTTTCGGCGACCGCATCTTCCGCAGCATGGGGCTGAACGGCAAGGCCGTGCTGCCGATGGTCCTCGGCCTCGGCTGCGACACGATGGCGACGATGACGACGAGGATTCTCGGGACGCCGAAGGAACGGCTGATCGCGATCCTCCTGCTCGCACTGGGCGTGCCGTGCTCGGCGCAGCTCGCCACGATTCTCGGCATCCTCGGCGGCATCTCGTTCAGCGCGCTGCTGCTGCTGTTTGCCGTCGTGATTCTGCAGATGCTGCTGGTGGGCTTCCTGGCGGCGCGGGTGCTGCCCGGGGATCGATCGCCGTTCATGCTCGAGCTGCCGCCGATGCGCATGCCGCGGCTGGGGAACGTGCTGCGCAAGACGGCGCTGCGGGTGCGGTGGTATCTCGGCGAGGCGGTGCCGATCTTCCTCATCGGCACGGCGCTGTTGTTCGCGCTCGACCGTACCGGCGCTCTCGCGTGGATCGTCGAGGCCGCGCGTCCCGTGGTCACCGGCTGGCTGGGTCTGCCCGCGCGGACCGCCGAGGTGTTCGTGATGGGATTCCTGCGACGCGACTACGGCGCCGCGGGCCTGTTCGATCTGACCACTGCCGGGCAGCTCACGGCCGTGCAGGCGGTGGTGGCCCTGACGGTGATGACGCTGTTCATGCCGTGCGTCGCGAACCTGCTGATGATCGCGCGGGAGCGCGGCGTGCGCGTCGCCTCGGCGATCTTCGTGTTCGTGACCATCCTCGCCGTGCTGACCGGCGCGGCGCTGCACTATGGGCTTACGAGAACTGGCGTATCGTTCTGACGTGGTGCGGCCGCTCTCCGCGTTGCCGCGTGGCGCAGCCGGCGTGGTCGTTCGCCTGCGCGACGACGACCCCGCGCGCGCGGGCCGTCTCGTCGCGCTCGGCGTCACGCGCGGCGCTCGGGTGCGGGTCCTTCAGACGTTCCCCGGTATCGTGTTCATGTGCGATGAGACGGAACTCGTGGTCGAACGCGGGATCGCGTCGCATATCTACGTTGATGTCGACGACAGTTCGCTTCCGGCCTGACGCGAGACGTCGGCTGGGGCAGTGGCTCCCCGCGATGCTCGCCCTCCTGTCGCTGGTCCTGCCTGCCGTCGCCTGGGCGCAGCAGAGCCCGGCCGCACCTGCGCAACCAACACGGGATGGTGGCGACGTCACGGTGTTCGCGCGCAATACGATTCGCGTGGAGCACTGGCGCTTCTTCGAGCCGCACGCCGGCGGCGGCGACCCGGTCTACACGACGTTCGGATTCCGGCTGCTCGCGGGCGTCCGGCAGACGCGGCCGCGCTTCGAGTGGACCGCGGCCGCGCAGTACGTGCAGTTTGGCGGCCTTCCGGAGCGGTCGATTGGCCCCGGGCCGCTCGGCACCGGCGCCACGTACTTCGATCATCAGCGCGACACGAACCCGGGCCATGTCTGCCTGCGGCTGGCGAACGTGCAGATCCGGAACGTCCTGCCGGGACTGCACATCCGCGGCGGCCGGATGCCGTACACGTCCGGCGCCGAAGCGGCGTCGGGCGACCCGGCGATCGAAGCCGTCAAGCGGCAGCGGCTCGACTCGCGGCTGGTAGGCGAGTTCGAGTGGTCGATGTACCAACGCATGTTCGACGGCGCGCGCGCCGACTGGCGGGCGGCCGATCGCGTCCACGTGACCGCGTCGGCGTTGTGGCCCACGCAAGGCGGCTTCGAGGCGCATGCGGGCGCCAGCCTGGCCGACGTGCGCGTGGCCGGCGGCGGGGCTTGAAGTAACCGATCCGGCATTATTCGAGCGGTTGACTCGCCCGCAAGTCAGCGCCGCAGACGAACGGCTGCCACGGCCAGGATCATCCAGACGATTCGGATACGGCGTCGTGTTCTTTCCGGACAGCAGCGACGGTTCGAGCGCTGTCGAAATCTCGCTGGCGGAAGGCGACGAGAAGTCAGGAATGGACATGCAGTTCGCACTTCTCCCGCTGGCGAAAGTCTCGGGCACAGTCGAGCGCCGAGCAGGAGCTGGCGACGGCTATATCTCAGTTCGACTTGTACCCCTGGAACGCGCGGCGAGCGCGGCCGACACTCCGCCGTCGACGTCGGCCCGGCAACCCGGCAACACGTTCGAGTTCGAGAACATCAGGCCAGGGGAGTACTGGCTGATCGCCGAACAGACGATCCGCGCGGGATCGGACTCGAATCGCGTGCTCTGGAACCACCGTCGCGTCGACGTGAATGGCGATGACGTCGCGGATCTCGTTCTGACGCTCGAAGCCACCGCGACCGTGTCGGCAAAGGTGGTTGTCGAACCCAAGGCCGTAGACGAAACGGCAGTATTCGTCTCGCTGAAACCAGAGACGCCGAGGAGCGACGTCTTGCCGCTTGCGCCGGTCCGTTCACGCCCCGACGGCGCGATCAGGATCGTCAACCTGAAGCCGGGCCGATATCGCGTCACGGTGTTCCGCAACGCAAATCTGACCGATCCGCTTCAGGTCGTCGAGCTTCGACGCGGCGGCGTCCCGTTGCGCGACGACATACTGGCTGTAGCCGCCGGTGACGAGATCACCGATCTCGACGTTGTTGTCAGTCGTATCCGCTCTCGGTGACGCCGATCGCCCGCATGGTTACGCTCTTCGCTGATCTTCTCCACGCTCCCATGAGCTACATGGTGCAACGCGTTTGGCTGTGATCTTCTCCATGGACTCCATGGTGAAAGCTCTTGGCTGCAATCATCTCCATGGACTCTGTGTCAGAGGGGGCACCGGGAAAACCGCTGATACGGGCGCGGCGTGTGAAGCCTCAGGATGTTCGACGCTTCGACGCCTTCCGACGCCTCCGCGGCAATCTTTGGGCCGGGCTGCGGTCGGCGAGCGCCTCCTCGGGTGTCCGACAGGCGACGACGTTGGATCCTCTCGCGCGCTGCTCCTCGTCTCGCGACACCAGCGACGTCCCGTAGCGCCGAGCCACGGCCACGTAGACGGCGTCGGCGGCGCGCAGGCGGTGCGCGGCCGCCAGCTCGGCGGCCTGCCGCCCCATCGCCGGGCCGAGCGGCGCCAGTGCGAGGTGCGGCAGGGCGGCCGCCGAGCGGGCGTAGCCAACCGCGCCCGTCGCGTCGCCCGTGGCGCGGGCGATCGCCGCGGCCACCTCCGGCACGAGGAGCGTGGGGACGATGATCGGGTCGCTCATCTCCTGTATCGACGCCAGCAGGGCGAAGCTCGCCTCGTGGCCTTCCTCTTGCGGATTGAAGGCGTTCACGAACACGCTGGCGTCGATCGTGTACCGTCGGGCGCGTGAGCGCCGGCGCGGCGTGCGGGTCCGCGCCGGTCGTGAACTCGCAGCCATGCCGGGTCAGCGGCGCATTTCGGACAGCGCCCGCACGCCGCTCGTCCCGGCGCGGAAACGAGACTCGAGGCGGCGGCCGGCGGCGAGAAACGCCCGCCACGCGGCATCGGTGCCGGCATCGTCGACGATCGCCGAGGGTTCGTCGAGATGGTCCAGGGGGAGGATGACGCCGACGGTCCGCCCGCGGTGGGTCAGCACGTACGACGCCCGGGCATCCCGGACCTGGCGGAGGATTCGCGCGGCGTAGGTCTTGAGCTCGCGGACGCCGACCACCCGCCGCGGGGCGCGCCGGCGCGGCTTGTGCTCCAGGTGGTTCCTCATGTGGTCACATTACTGCCCGACCCGATGCGCGTCAAGGACGCGGAAGCGGCTGGAGGCAACGCTCGAAGTACCGCTCAGCGAGGAAATCAGCTCCGCGGCTTGCGGGATCCGGTTGCGACCCTTACACTGGATCTCGAGTCTCTTCAGCACATTCAACCGTTCGGCTGCGCGCGTTTCAGCCTCGGCAGCCGGCTCAGATTCGATTCGAGGGGTTGTCGATGCAGAAACTCCGGGCCATCGGTCTCAGTGTCCTTGCCGGTGTCACCGCTGTATCTGCGGGAGGCGTCAATCTGCGCCAGCCGCCGCCCGCACAGGGTGTGAGCCTCGCCGGCCTGGCGCCGTCGGCGTTCGCTCTGCCCACCGCAAAGAGCCCGAGCACACGGCTGCAGGTCGACCTCGAGGCGATGCAGAGGCACCGGCCAGGTTATCCGTTCTGGCGCCACGTCTTCGCGATCCCCGACGGCCAGGTCGTCTTCGGCAGTGCGGCCGATGGCCGCCGCCTCGACGTCGTGGCTCGGGCGCTGAGCTCCGACGCCCGCGAGTCGATCGCCAGCGAAATCGAGGCGGAGTCCGGTCCGGTGCTGCACAACGCGACGCGCGGCAGCTTCGTCGCTCCCGGTCTGGCCAGGTACGGGCGTTTCCTTCAGGAGTGGGGGACGATCTACGAGCGGTTCGGGGTTCCAGCGGAACTGGGCCTCGCGCAGGCGATGCTCGAATCGGGTTTCGACGGCACGCGCCGGTCCGAAGCGGACGCGATCGGTCTCTGCCAGTGGCTCGCCGGCAACTGGCAGACGCTCGATCGGATCGACCCGGCGACGCTGCAGATCGAGAACCAGACGACGCAGGCGGCGTACTGCGCGGCATACGTGTCGATTCTCGCGACCAAGTACGACTCGTTCATTCCGGCGCTGTCGGCGCATCACGCGGGCGGCACCAATGTCGGCCGCGTGCTGGTCAATGGCGAGCGTCTCGGCGGGCAGACCCCACGCGACCAGTACTTTCTCGGCTCCCGGTTCGCCGTCGGCCTCCGGACTGTCGCCGACGGCAAATACAAGGACATCTACGGATCCTACGGTCCGCGCTCGTACCGGTACGCCGAAATGGTCTTCGGAAACATGTCGAGGATTGCCGACGCCGTCACGGAGATCCCGCAGCGCGGCATCTTCGCGATGCGGACGCCTCGCGCGATTCCGATTGCCGAGATCGCGACGCGCACCGGGCTCACGGCGGACGAGATTCGCCGCTACAACCCGGCGCTCGTTGAACAGGTGCCGGCCGGGGCGACGCTCTACCTGCCGAAGCACCACTCAGTCTTCGGTCGCGACGTGTCGTTCTGGACGCGCCCCGCGCCGGTTGCCTTTGCGATGCTCCTCGAGGAGCTCGTGAGCCTCAGCGCGCCGCCCGAGGCGTGGGACACACCGGCGTTCTCGGCGACGCTCGAGGATCTCGAGCGCCGTTTCCGCGCGACGCAGAGCGAGGAAGGCACGATCATGGCGACCGCGCTGGCGTATGTCCGCGGCGAGTCGTCGAGCCGCCGCCGCGAGATCCTCGCCGACTTTCGGACGAACACCGCGATCCTGAGTCTCTTCGATCAAGCCGCCGTGACCGTCGCCGACTAGAGCGATGGCCACTTTAGAGCGGTTTGCGCTTCCGTGTAGTACGTAGGGCGGACCTTCAGGTCCGCCGGGGCCTGCCGGGCCTGAAGGCCCGGCCTACGTCCGGTCGCGCGTACTCCTACTGCACAGCGATCCTGAAAATCGTCGCGCTCGCTGGCGCGAGTTCCAGCGCCTCGTGCAGGCCGGTCACGCGCTTTTCGGCAAACCGCACCGCCGGCGCCTTGCCCGGCTCGTTGTACGCCATGTCGTCATCGGCGGTGAGCACCCACGCCGTGCCCTGCGACGCCAGGCGCGCGCCTTCGACGCGAAACGCCAGCCGCTGGGTCTCGTACGTCGGGTTGACGACGGACACCGTCAGCGCCTTTCTGTCCGCGGTCCATGCCGCGGCCACGTCGAGCGGCTCGAACGCGCCGGTGATCTCCACAGGAACGGTTCCGAAGTGCCGCCGGTACATCACGAGCGCTTCGCCTGTAGAGTCCAGCACGGCCGCGGTCTTGCTGGTCTTGATCGCGCCGATCACGTTGACCGTCTGCGCGTAGTTGGCCATCGCGATCACATCGGTCTGCCGGCTGTACTCGTTGATTCCCGCGGCGATGCCCAGCGCGTCGCGCAGGAAGTAGCGCGTGCCCAGCTCGCCGAACACGTGCGGCCCGTACCAGTAATTCCACTCGTCGAGCGACACGCGGATGTCGCGGCCCTGCATTTGCGGAATCGTCCGCACGTACTCGCGATGGGCGTCCGCGATCGCGCGGATGGCGTCACCGATCTGCCGCACGTGCGTCAGCAGCCCGCCGCCGTGCCAGTCCTGCCGGTAGAAGTGCTTGCTGTTCAGATGGATGTAATCGGCGGCGTGCGCCAACAGCTGCCGGTCCCAGTCGCTGCTCGGACGCACCGCTTCGCCCGAGGCGATCAGCACGATCGACGGATCGACCGCGAGCAGGGCCTGCGAAAACACCCTGTGCCGCTTGACGAACTCGTCGATCGGCACATTCCCCAGTTGCCAGTTGCCGGACATCTCGTTGCCGACCGCCCAGTACCTGCAGCCCCACGGATCGCGCCGCCCGTGCTGCGTGCGCAGCCTGCCCATCGGCGTGTCTGGCGCGCCATTCACGTACTCCACCTGCTGCGCCGCCGACTCGGCGTGGCCCAGACCGGCGTTGACCGCGATGAACGGCCGGGCGTTCACTTCGCGCAGGAAGTCGAAAAACTCGTGGATGCCGAAGTCGTTGTGCTCGATGCCCGTCCACGCCGGGTTCTTCCGCGGCGGCCGTCTGTCGCGGTCGCCAATCCCGTCCTTCCAGTCGTAGCCGCTGACGAAATTCCCGCCCGGCCAGCGGTAGATCGGCGCATCGAGCTGCTTCAGCAGATCGAGCGTGTCGCGCCGCATGCCGTTGACGTGGTCGCCGGGCATCAGCGACGCCGTGCCCACGCGGACCCTGCCGCGGCCTCGGCCGACGATCTGGAGCCGCGCGTCGTCGCTCGCCGCGCCCGCACGAAACGCCAGCGCCTGCTTCGCGAATTCCGGCGTGAGTGTGCCGATCGTCACCACCTGCCGATCGCGCGGCCCGCTGCCCCAGATCAGACTCACCTCGACCGGCGCGGCAGAGGCATCGCCAGCCAGAATCACGTAGCCCTCGTAGCCCTTGGCCGCCACGACGCCCAGCCCTGCCTGCGCGATCCCCCGCGGCTCGCCGCCCGTGCCGAGGTCCACCTGCGGGGTGTGTGCGCCAACGAACGCGCCTTCGGCCACCATCGTCACCGCGCCCGCCTCGCCGATGGCCTGCCACGGCGACGGCACGTGCTCGCGATCGCGCCGGGTCTCGCCGACGGCTGAATAGAACTTGCGGTCCTCCAGCATCTCCGCCCAGATCCCGCCGTAGATGCTTCGCCCGAGATGTTCGATGAACTGCCCGTAGATCAGGTCGGGCATCGGCTCGCGCGTCTTGCCGGCCTGGATGACCATCGCAGGCTTCAACTCCCGCGCCGCGGTGAGTTCGAGCTTCAGGTCGTCGAACCAGCCTTTGCCCGCTGCCACTCCGGGTTGCCCTGCGCCTGCGCCTCGCCCGCCACGCGGGCCGCCCAGCGTCGCGGCAAGGATGAAGCTGTCCTGCCCCTCGGTGTCGAACGTGATGTCCACACGCGCCCAGTCCGTCGTTCCGGTGATTCTCTGCCCCGCTGAGGTCACCTTCACGCCACCGCGCAGCTCGAATCTCGCGCCCCAGTCGTCGCCGGCCGGCACATCTTCCGTCTTGATCCACCCGCTGAGCCTGTAGCTGGCATACGGCCGGACCAGAGTCTTATTGGTCCACGCCACGCGAGCGGCGGTCAGCGCCAGGCTGCGCTCGCCCGCGTGCGACGAGTCCGATGCCATCTCCGCTCCCGGCTTCGCGCCGGGCCGCGGGCGCGGGTCGATGATCCACTGCGCCGGCCGCCCGTCGGCCTCCAGCAATTCCGCCGACGGGTTCACGATCTCGCCCACCGGCTGGCGCGGCCCCGGCGCGCCGGATGTCGCGCCGCCAGCGGACACGCACATCCCAGCCAGCAAGGCCCCCGCGGCTATCGAGCGGCTGAGCATCATCTGCGCACCCCTCTTGCTAAAGCACGTTTCAAAGTCGTGACTCGCGCGCGCGTATTGTGCTCCCGCAGAATGGTCCCTGCAACGGCGCTCAGCGGCAAGCCGCTCACCATCCACAGCGTCGGCCGGGACTGCCGGCGCGGGCTCGGTGCAGCCAACCTGGTCCGGAGCGGCGTACAATTCCCGCGGTGGCTCCAGCAGATCCTGGTTCGAGAGACTTGCTCCGTCCTGCCATCGACTTGTTCGATGCCGGCGTCGAGCTCATGCGGCAGAATCTTCGCCGATCTCATCCCGAGGCGACTGACGCGGAGATCGAGCGCCGCCTGCGGTCCTGGCTTCGCCACCGGCCGGGCGCCGAGTCAGGCGACTGTCCGGGGCGGCCCATCGATCCTGGCCGCCGGCTTACGTGAGCGGCCTGGAGGAGACACTCCGTCAAGCGGTTGCGGATCTGACCGGCGCGGGCGCCAGATTTGCGCTCGTCGGCGGTCTCGCCGTATCCGTACGGACGGAGCCGCGCTTCGCGGTCCTGTCATCGATCTGCTGTTCGCGTCGTCAGGGATAGAGCCAGAACTGGTTCGCGACGCCACGCCCCTGGAGGTGCTCGCGGGTCTGACGCTTCCGGTCGCCCAGGTCGGGGATCTGATCGCGTTGAAGGCGTTGTCTCGCGACGACGAACGGCGGCCTCAGGACCTGGTCGATCTGCGCGCGCTCATCAAGGTCGCGTCAACTGCGGACGTCGCGCGCGCGCGCGCGTCGACGCTGCTCATTGCGGCGCGGGGCTTCGATCGGGGTCGCGATCTGCCCTCCGAACTGGACCGCATGCTGCGACCCGCTTACGGGCAGTAGAATGTCACGCCGCGTCGTCAATCGTCCATGAGGCCGCGCATGTCTTCATGCCTCGAGCGAACCGCCCGCACTTCGCCGCGAAGCCGCATGTACTTCGGGCGACAGCTGTAGCACTTCCAGCGAAGGGCAAGTACTTGCAGCGACGCGGAAGTACTTCCAGCGACGCGGCTCTTGATGTTACGTCCCTCTTGCGAGCTGTTCGAGCCTCGCGCGGTCCCTGATCAGGAACCCCAACGGCACCGTCTCGACGATGCCGTCGCGCGCCAGCCGCGTCATGGTGCGGATCGCGGTTTCGAGCGTGGTCCCGCACAGGTCGGCGAGATCCTGACGCGACAGCTTCACGCGGATCCGGATGCCATGCGCGGCGTCCGGCCGGCCGACCTGGTCGCCCAGACGCAGGAGCAGGGCGGCGATCCGGCGCTCGACCTGGCCGCTGGCCAGCTCGACGATGCGATCGGTGAGCCGCATCTCGTGCGACGTCAGTTGTCGGAAGAACTGGGCGGCGACGGCACTGTCTTCCTCGAGCAGCCGGTGCACCTCGCGTCGTGGAACGGCGACGAGCGTCATCTCGCCATCGAGCGCCTGCGCCGTGCAGCAGTACGGCGCGAATGACGAGACGGCGCCGGCGCACAGCAGATCGCCCGGACCGCGAATGTCCAGAATCACCTCGCGCCCGTCTTCGCGCGAGCGAAGCAGCTTCGCGTGGCCCTCGACCACGAACAGGAAGTCGCGCGTCGGCTCATCCAGGTTCCAGATCGTGCCGCCCCGCGAGATCCGGCGCACGGCGGCAAGCGGTCGAAGCGTGTCGAGCTGGGCACGGCTCAGCACTCTCAGCGCCGGGATCTTCTCCACGGCTTCGTTGAAGGTGATCTCCGGCTCCGCTTCGCGCGCGTGTCCGGATGACATGACGGGCATCATACCGCACGGCGGATCGCCCGATTTCCGCGCCGGTCACCGGCAGGCATCGGTCATAGGACACGTCGCGGAAGCCGGCTACCGTCTGCTCGTGAACACGGCCGTGCGTGTGACTGCGCCGTTGCGTCAGGCGCGCCGGGAGCACAGGCTGCTGCTCACGCGGCTGTCGCGGGCGGATGTGATCTGGCGGGCGCGGACAGCAGCGCCCGACCCGAGCCGATCCGGACGCGCCTCGGTCGCGGTCCAGCGCTGCGCCAGCGACATCGTCGCCCACCTGGCGGACGAAGAACGATCCGTGTACCCGCTGCTGCGGGCCCGCCTGCCTTTCGAGACCGGCACCCTTGACGCGACGCTGACCGACCACGCCACGCTGCGCGACCTCGTCTCGCTGCTGCGCCAGCGCTGCGTCGAAGCCGACGACGGCGCCCCGGAAGCGGCTCCGGCGGCCGGCGCCGTCCTGCGCGACCTGCTGGAGGTCTGGCGGCTTCACGCCCGCCGGGTCGATCGCGCCGTGGCGCCCCTGCTGAGGCGGCTGGACCGGGAGTCTCGCCGTGACTGAGACGCGCCTCCACGCCGCCACGCCCGGCGAGCATCACCACCGCGATCTGATCGCCTGTCAGGTCGCCT
>CAZGVW010000273.1:0-33413 GCA_964529265.1 uncultured Phycisphaeraceae bacterium | reverse complement strand
TCGCGGCTGATGCGCGTGGCGGAGGCGCTGGAGTATGGCGTGGTGGGGGCGAACGATGCGCTGCCCTCGGCGGCGCAGGCGCCGTTCGGGGGGCTCAAGCAATCGGGGATCGGGCGCGAGGGCGGGAAGTGGGGCGTGGAGGAGTTTCTGGAGGTGAAGTATGTGAGTGTGGGGATGGGGTAGGTGGGTTGTGGGGTATGTGGTAGGTGGGTAGAGGGGAATGTGGTAGGTGGGTAGAGGGGAATGTGGTAGGTAGAATGTGGAATGTGGGGGGAGACGGTAGGCGGTAGGCGGTAGACGGGGGAAGACAGGAATACGGAATACGGAATACGGGGAGGAAGAGAGGAGAACCCGGGGGGGTGCGCGGGTGTGTAGACTCGGTGGGTGAAGCGGGTTGCTGAAAAGCGGGATTTGAGCGCGCGCGAGGTGGTGTTTCGGCGAATCTCGCGGCAGGCGAAGCGGTTTCCGGATCTGGACCTGTCGCCGATCGAGACGGGGCATCTGGAGGCGCGGGACGCGGCGCTGGCGCATGCGATCTATGACGCGGTGGTGCGTCGGTGGTTGACGCTGGAGGGCGTGCTGGCCGCGGCGGCGCTGAAGAGGCCGTTCGAGGAGTTGCAGGAGCGGATCAGGGCGGCGCTGCTGGTGGGGGCGGCGCAGATTCTGTTCATGGAGCGGATTCCGGCGCGGGCGGCGGTGAATGAATCGGTGGAGTGGGTGAAGACGGCGGTGCGGCCGGGCGCGGGGGGGCTGGTGAACGCGGCGCTGCGGCAGGTGTGTCAACTGGCGCTGCATGGGGAGGCGGAGGAGAAACAGTTCCGCGAGCGGTGGAGCGACAAGCGGGATGAGCTGCCGCTTTCGGACGGGCGGGCGCTGGTTTTGACGCGGGAGGCGCTGCCGGTTGATCCGTTGGAGCGGCTGGCGGCGGCGACGAGTCATCCGGTGGAGTTGCTGCGGACGTGGGCGCGGACGATCTCGATGCGCGAGGCGCGTCGGCTGGCGCTGCACGGGCTGGCGCAGCCGCCGGTGATTCTGAACACGCTTCATGCGCGGGCGCCGGTGGTTGGGAATGGAGAGGGGGCGGAGGCGGAGCGGTTTGAGATACGGCCGCACATGGCGCCGGGGCATCACGTGTTTCTGGGGTCGCACGCGGCGCTGACGCGTCTGCTGCGGGAGCGGGACGATGTGTGGGCGCAGGATCCGGCGTCGTCGCTGGCGGTGATGTCGGTGACGGACTTGAAGCCCCGGGTGGTGGTGGACGTGTGCGCGGGGCGGGGGACGAAGACGCGGCAGTTGGCGCACACGTTTCCGGGCGCGGAGATCGTGGCCACGGACATTGACGCGGAGCGACATCGGGCGCTGGCGGAGGCGTTCGGTGGGCATGAGCGGGTGCGCGTGGTGGGGTTCGGGGAACTCGAGGAGTGGAACGGGAAGGCGAACCTGGTGTTGATTGATGCGCCGTGCTCGAACACGGGGGTGCTGGCGCGGCGGGTGGAGGCGCGGTATCGCGTGAGCGAGGAGAAGACGAACGAACTGACGGCGATGCAGCGGCAGATCATGGCGGATGCGCTGCGGCTGCTGCATCGGGGGGGCGGCGGGAACGATCGAGGGATGATTCTGTATTCGACGTGCAGTCTCGATCCGCGCGAGAACGAGCGGCAGGTGGAGTGGGCGTCGCGGTGGCACAGTCTGAGCGCTTCGCGCGTGAACACGCGGGCGCCTTCGGGGGGGCCGGGGGAGCCGCCGGAGGCGTACAGCGACGGCGCGTTCGCGGCTTTGCTGTCCTGAGGGAGGCGAATCCGGCCGAAAAGCCCCTTGAGGGCCGGAAAGAACGCCCCGGGCGGGTTCTTTCCCCGATCCTTCGGGGGCGGTACCATCCTGACCCCTTCGGTCGGCCGATGAGAAGAGAGCGCCCGCGGCCGAATCGCCGGCGCGTTGTCGTTCCGGATTGCTCCCATGCCCGAGGTTCGCGCCATGACGCTGCTGGACATCATCACGCCGGATTGCATCAAGGCGCCGCTGAAGGCGACGGACAAGAAGGGCGTGATCGAAGAGCTGGTGGATGTGCTGGCGGCGTGCGGGCGCGTGAGCGACCCCAAGGCGCTGAAGGACGCGGTGTGGAGCCGCGAGCAGACCCGGACGACGGGGATCGGGCACGGGCTGGCGATTCCGCACGGGAAATCGAGCGGGATCAACCGTCTGGCGCTGGCGGTCGGCAAGCCCGCGGCGCCGATCGACTTCAACTCGATCGATCAGAAGCCGGTGAGGCTGGTGGTGCTGCTGGCGAGCCCGCTGGACAAGACGAGCGACCACATCCAGGCGTTGGCGCGGATCAGCCGGCTCATGGGTCGCGAGGATTTCCGCGAGCGGATCTACAACGCGACGTCGCCGGACGAGATCTACGAGATGCTCCAGGAGCAGGAGCAATCGGTGGCGTCGTAGGCCCCCCGGTTCGACAAGCCAAAGCAGACCTCGAAATCCGGATGCTGAGCCGCGCCCCCGGTCCGGGCAGCCCCCATCGGCGGGCGGTTGTTCGGATGAAGATGGGTATACTGCCCCGGTCCCGCGGGCCGGGTCGCCCGCGCAGGCGGTTCACCACGGGCCGACGCAAGCACGAGCGCCCGAGCGTCTCCCTGGGAGCCAGTGGACAACACGCAAGATGCTCGGGTCAGGATCGTGGACAGAAGATGAACATCTACGTCGGGAATCTGCCGTTCAGCACAACGGAGGCTGATCTGCGCGCCATGTTCGAGGAATACGGCGCAGTTGACGGAACGCAGTTGATCATCGATCGCGAGACGGGCCGCTCCCGCGGCTTCGGGTTCGTGGAGATGCCGGACGCCGACGCCGCGAGACGGGCGATCGAGGAGGTCAACGGCAGAGACATGAACGGCCGGGCCCTGACGGTGAACGAGGCGCGTCCGCGTCAGGAGCGTGGCGGCGGTGGCGGTGGCGGCTACGGCGGCGGTCGTGGCGGCGGCGGCGGCTACGGCGGTGGCGGCGGCGGTGGCGGCCGGCGCGGCGGCTGGTGAATCAGGGCTGATTTGGATGATCGCTTCGCGGGCCGGCAGCCGCGGGGTGTCAGTGCGCGCTCGCGCCGGCCGCGGCAAGTGGGCGGGGGGCGTTTTCTCCGCGGGCGGGCGAGGGGCGCTCCGCCGCGCGGTGTGAAGCACCCTGGATTGCCGCGGCGGAGAGGGCTTCGATCCGGCCGAGGCAGCGATCGGCCGCGACGCGGAGCCAGGCATAGGGAAAGAGCGTGAGCATCGCCACGGTGAGGCCCGCGGCGGTGGTGATGAGCGCCTCGGCGATGCCGCCGGCGACGGCGGTGGGATCGCTGATGACGGATGAGCCGGGCGAGGCGGCGCCGCCGGCCGCGGCCGATCCGCCGCCGATGAGGCGGAAGCTCTCGATGATGCCCGTCACCGTGCCAAGGATGCCGAGCAGGGGCGCGGCGGTGATGATGGTCGAGAGCGTGGCGGAGAAGCGCTCGATGGGGCGGCGATTGGCCTCGGTGAGTTCGATGGTGGCGGCTTCGGAGGCGCCGCGCTCGATGAGGCCGAGGGCGATGCGGGAATAGATGGAATCGTCGCGGCCGATGACGGCGCGAGCGCCGGGCTCATCGCCGTGGCGGAGGCGGTCGGCCAGGCGCGCCAGCCAGGCGCGCCGGCTGCCGCGGCTCATGCCGATCCAGAACATCGCGCGCTCGAGGGAGATCGCCACCGAGACGACGCTGAGCAGGAGGAGCGGCCACATGACCACTCCGCCCGCGGCGAAGACGTCTCTGGCGGTCTGGAACGCGGCGGAGAGCATGGGGCGGATGATATGGCGGAGGCAAAGGGCGATGGGGAGGAGCGGGAGGGAATGTGGCAGGTGGTAGGTGGAATGTGGGGGAACGCGGACCACAGGGTGAGAAGAACGGAGATGACCGGCCGACGGGGGCGTTTCCGGGCGGCGGCGAGATTGCGGGTAGGATGCGGTGCTGCTCCGTTCGAGGCCTCGAGCCAATGCCCAAGTCCGACGACAACAGTGAAGCCAATCGCCTCAAGCGAAAGGCGTACGACAAAGAGCTGCGCAAGCTCCAGGCGGAACTGTGCCACCTGCAGGAGTGGGTGAAGCACGCGGGCCAGCGGGTCATCATCGTGTTCGAGGGGCGCGACGCGGCGGGGAAGGGCGGCGTCATCAGGGCGATCTCGGAGCGTGTGAGCCCGCGCGTGTTCCGGGTGGTCGCGCTGCCGGCGCCGTCGGACCGCGAGAAATCGCAGATGTACCTCCAGCGCTACATGGCGCACTTCCCCGCGGCGGGGGAGGTCGTGATCTTCGATCGCTCCTGGTACAACCGGGCCGGCGTCGAGTATGTCATGGGCTTCTGCACGGAGAAGCAGCACAAGCGGTTTCTCGAACTCTGCCCCGAGGTCGAGAAGTACATCGTGGACGGCGGGATCACGCTGCTCAAGATCTGGCTGGAGGTGAGCGACAAGGAGCAGAAGCGGCGGTTCGAAGCGCGCATCGACGACCCGCTGCGGCAGTGGAAACTGAGCCCGATGGATCTTCCCTCGCGCAGCCGCTGGTACGACTATTCCCGCGCCCGCGACATGATGCTCGACGCCACGGACACCGAGCACGCGCCGTGGCGCATCCTGCGCTCCGACGACAAGAAGCGGGCTCGGCTCAACTGCATCCGCCACATTCTCGATTCGGTCCCCTATGAGCGCGTTCCGCGCAAGAAGGTGGATCTGCCGGAGCGCTCGAAGAAGGGCGCGTACGACGACCAGGCGACGCTCGAAACGCGGGCTTTTGTGCCTGAGGTCTACTGAACCCTGTGCGTGAGCGAACCGGAGGGTTTTATGTGCCGATGGCTGGCGTACGACGGAAGCCCGATCCCCATCGAGGATCTGCTGTTCAAACCGAAGCACTCGCTCATCGATCAGAGCCTGAGTTCGAAGTCGGCGGAGACGCCGACGAACGGCGACGGTTTCGGGGTCGGCTGGTACGGCGCCCGCCCCACTCCCGGGCTCTACCGCAGCATCCGCCCCGCGTGGAACGATTTCAATCTCCGCGACCTCGCCGCGCAGATCGATGCGAGGCTGATCGTGGCGCACGTGCGCGCGACGTCGCACGCGACCGTGCAGGAGACCAACTGCCATCCGTTCCGGCGCGGGAACTGGCTCTTCGTGCACAACGGCGAGATTCACGGCATCGAGAAGTTCCGCAAGCGGCTGGTGGAAGCCGTGGCGGACGAACTCTTCCCCGACATCCTCGGCACCACCGATTCGGAGGTGATGTTCTATCTCGCCCTCACCCTCGGGCTGGAGCAGGACCCTGAAGCCGCGCTCTCGCGCATGGCGGGGTTCGTCGAAAGCGTGGCCCGCGCGCACGGTGTTCCTGAGACGCTCTGGATGACGCTGGGCCTCACCGACGGCGAGACCTTCTACGCGGTGCGCTACGCCAGCGACGGCAAGGCGCCGACGCTCTTCCACACGCGCGACGTGGAGGACGTCTACCGCCTGAACCCCGATCTCAGGGGCAGGTTCTCGCCCACGACGCGGCTCATCGCGTCGGAGCCGACAGGCGATGCGCGGAAGGCGTGGGTCGCTGTCCCGGAGGGCTCCTTCGTGCGAGTTCGAGCGGGCGAGATTGAGGTTCGCCCGTTCCGGCCGACGATCCCCGCGGAATCGAGCCCTGGCGCCGGGAGCGCGCCGCCGCGGCGAACCGCCACATGAGCGCGGACGCTCAAGGCGCTCGGCGGACAACCGAATCCCGGCGCGGCTGGCCGCCGCCATGGATGCGCGGGTATCGCCCGGCGACGCTCCGCGCCGACGCCGTCGCCGGCCTCACGCTGGCCGCGTACATGATACCCGCCGGGATCGGCGATGCGTCCCTCGCCGGGCTTCCGCCTGAGGCGGGCCTCTATTCCTGCATGTTCGCCGGCCTGGTGTTCTGGCTGCTGTGCAGTTCGCGTCACACGGCCGTCACGGTGACGTCCGCGATCTCACTCCTGGTGGGGACGACGCTCGGCAACCTCGCCGAGGGGGATTCGACACGGTTCGCCGCGCTCGCCGCCTGCACGGCGCTGATGGTCGCCGCGCTCGCGCTCGCGGCGTGGCTCATTCGAGCGGGATCACTCGTCAACTTCGTCTCGGAAACCGTGCTCATCGGGTTCAAAGCCGGCGTCGCGCTCACGCTCGCGGGCACGCAACTGCCCAAGCTCTTCGGTATGACGCCGGCGCACGGGAACTTCGGGGAGTGCGCGCGGCATTTCTTCGGGCATCTCGGCGAGACGAATCGCATGTCGCTCGCCGTGGGCGCCGCGGCGCTCGGCGTTCTGCTGCTCGGCAAGGCGCTGCTGAAGAACAGGCCCGTGGCGCTGTTCGTCGTCATCGGCGGGATCATCGCCGCGAGCGCCGCCGGCCTGGAGGCCCGCGGCGTCAAGATGCTCGGCGAAGTTCCGCAGGGGCTTCCGCCGGTCGGGCTTCCGGACGTGGCGTGGTCGGACCTGAACCGCCTCCTTCCCCTCGCCATGGCGTGTTTTCTGCTGGGCGCGGTGGAGACCGCCGCGATCGGCAGGATGTTCGCCTCCAAGCACGGCGGCCGGTTGAACGCCAATCGCGAGTTCCTCGCGCTCGCCGGCGCGAACCTGGCGGCGGGGCTCGGCCGCGGCTTTCCGGTCAGCGGCGGCATGTCGCAGTCGCTGGTGAACGAGGGCGCCGGCGCCCGCACGCCCGCTTCGGGCGCGATGGCCGCGGCGCTCATTCTGATTGTCACCTTGTTCCTTTCCGGCATGCTGCGCAACCTGCCGCAGCCGGTGCTCGCGGCGATTGTGTTCATGGCCGTGCTGGGGCTCGTGGACGTCGCCGCGCTCCGGCGCCTGTGGCGGACCGACAGGCAGGAACTGCTCATCGCCTCCGTGGCGCTGGCCGGGGTGCTCATGTCCGGGCTTCTGCGGGGCGTGCTCATCGGCGCGATTATTTCGATGCTGCTGCTCATCCGCCGCGCCTCGCGCCCCCACGTCGCGTTTCTGGGTCAGATTCCCGGCGCACGCAGATATTCCGACCTGGAGCGCCACCCGGACAACATCGAGCCGGCCGATGTCCTCATCTTCCGGCCGGAGTCCAGCCTGCTCTATTTCAACGCCGATCACGTTCGCGATTCGGTGCTCGAGCGCGCGCGAGAGACGACGCCGCCTCCAACCACGGTGCTGTGCGACCTCTCCGCTGCCCCGCACGTGGACCTGGCGGGCGCGGAAATGCTCAAGAGCCTGGATGAGGAGCTGCGCACGGTGGGCGCGAGGCTTCGGATCGTGGAGGCGAGGTCCTCCGTGCGTGACAAGTTGAGGCTGGAGGGGCTGGAGGAGCGCATCGGCCGCATCGATCGCTTCACCTCGGTGGCGGATGCTGTCGAGGCGCTGCGGATGGAAGCCGAACCCCGTTCGGGCGGGTAAAGCGGGCGCGGGGGTCGGTGGTCGCAGTTTTGTCGTTGCGGCTCGCTTCCCGCAACCGGTACACTGTCCCGGAGGAAGAAGCCCGCAATCGCGCACGCGCGCAGGAGCACCGTCATGGCAAAGCCCGGGGCAGCGTCCCTCACCCAGCGCATCAAGGCGGAGTTCGATGCCCGCGCCCAGCGCGCCGAGCAGGCGGAGCAGACCCGCCACAAGGAGGCGGACGAGCGCGAGCAGCGCCTGGCGCAGTTCGCGCGAGTGTGCGACGATCTGCGAGCAGTCTGGCGCCCGCGGCTGGAGGAGTTCGCGAAGCAGTTCGGCGAGCACATCAAGGTCACGCCGTCGGTCACACCCTCGCAGCGCGAGGCGAAGATGGAGTTCCTCACGGACCTCGCCGGCATCACGCTCAGGCTCACGGCGTCGGCCAACTCGGACGTCACGGGGCTCGTGCTCGACTACGACCTCCTGATCGTCCCGATGTACTTCGAGTACGAGCGCCACGCCCGTCTCGAAATGCCGCTTGACAGGATCAACCACGACGCCATCGGCGCCTGGATCGACGATTGCCTGATCTCCTGCGTCAAGGCGTACCTCAGTGTGCAGGACAACGAACTCTACCTCCGGCGCGCCATGGTCGAGGACCCGATCACCCACGCCCGATTCCTGCGGGCCGACGCCGCGGCGACGCTGGAGCACAAGGGACAGACGCGGTACTTCGCTTCGGAGGAGAACCTCCGGCAGTACAAGGAAATGCACCAGATCGCGACGTGAGCGGCCGTCGGTGCTCGCCCGCATCGAAGAGCGGCATGTGCTTGGCGCGCGGTCCAGTCGGTCCGCCGCAGGGCCCGCGGCGCCCCTGATGCCCCTTCCCTACACTTTCCCCCCGTGTCGATGCACCAAGCCACGCACCGGGCGCCGGTCGAAGTCTCCCCTGCCGCGCAGCAGGAGGCCGCGGTCATGACGCCGCCTATCGAACCGCCGCGGGCCCTGACGGAGTTCGTCGAGACGATCGACGCCTACATGAACGGCCGTCTGCGGGGCGCCCCGCTGCCGGGCAACCTTCGGGACGCCGTGGCCCACGGCCTGCTGGCGGGCGGGAAGCGGGGGCGGCCCGTGCTGCTCATCCAGGCGTGCCGGGCGGTGGGCGGGACCGTGGAAGCCGCGCTGCCCGCGGCAATGGCGATCGAACTCATCCACGCCTTCAGCCTCGTGCACGACGATCTGCCCGCGATGGATGACGACGACCTCCGCCGCGGCTTGCCCACGGTGCACGTCGAGTTCGGCGAAGCGATGGCGATCCTCGCGGGCGACGCGATGATGAGCCTGGCGTTCCAGATCGTGGTCGAATCGGAGGAGACGAACCCCGTCGCGGCGGACCTGTGCCGGGAACTGGCCGCGGGAACCACCGCGATGATCGCCGGGCAGGTGTACGACACGCTGGGCGGATTGCCGCCAGGCTTGGACGATCCCGCGCGGCTGAAGATGATTCACGAGAACAAGACCGGCGCGCTCATGCGCTCCGCGTGCCGCATGGGCGGCATCTGCGGCGGCGCGGATGAACCGGCGCTGCGGGCGCTCACGGTGTTCGGCGAATCGCTCGGCCTCATGTTCCAGATCGTGGACGACCTGCTCGATATCGAGCAGACGGCCGAGCACACCGGCAAGCGCACGAACAAGGACCACGACGCGGGCAAGATGACGTATCCCCGCGTGTGGGGTGTGGAGGTTTCCAAGCGCGAAGTGGATCGCCTGCGCGGGGAGGCGCTGAAGGCGATCGCGCCGCTGGGCGAACGGGCGCTGCCGCTCCGCGAACTGGCCGACTTTCTGGCCGTACGAACGAGATGAGGCCGATGGTCCCGGTCCGGGAAGGCGCCGGCGCGTGCGACACGCGGATGCGACAGGGCGAACCGGCCTCCGAATCTCCACGCAGGTATAGTGCTTCCCAACTTCCCGCAGAAAAAACCGGGCCGTCGGGCCCCCCGGAAACCACCCGAATGACGCTGCTGCCGACGATCCACTCCCCCGCCGACCTCAGGCGGCTCTCCATTGAGCAGTTGCCTGATCTCGCGGCGGAGATCCGCGCCGCGATCTGCGAGCAGGTGAGCCGCTCCGGCGGGCACCTGGCGCCGAATCTCGGCGTGGTCGAACTGACGATCGCGCTGCACTACGTCTTCGATTTCGGGCACGATCGCCTGCTGTTCGACGTCGGCCACCAGTGCTATCCGCACAAACTGCTCACCGGGCGGCTGCCGATGCTCGCCGACCTGCGCACGCGCAAGGGCATGGCGGGGTTCCCGGAGCCGCGGGAATCGTCGTTCGACCTGTTCTCGGTCGGGCACGCGGGCACCGGCATCTCGACGGCGGTGGGCATGGCGCGGGGCGATCTGCTCACGGGTGAATCGTTCGATCGCGAATCGAACGCGAACGGGCGGCGCGTGGTGACGATCATCGGCGATGCCTCGATCGTGAACGGCGTGGCGATGGAAGGGCTGAACAACGCGGGCACGCTGCGGCGGCAATTCCTCGTCGTGCTGAACGACAACGGGATGTCGATCGCCAAGCCGCAGGGCGCGGTGTCGCGGTATTTCGATCGCCTGCGCATCAGCCACCTGTACACGGATTTCAAGCGCTCCGCGGCGAAGGTGCTGGGGCACATCCCCGGCGGCTCGCTGCTGGAGGAGGCGTACCACCGCGCGGGCGAGGCCACCAAGGCCATGATCGCGGAGAACTCCTGGTTCGAGCACTTCGGGCTCATGACGGTCGGCCCGATCGACGGCCACGATATTCCCACGCTCATCGAGTGCCTGGCGGAGGCGCGGGATTTCGATCGGCCGATGGTGCTGCACGTCAAGACGATCAAGGGCAAGGGCTTCGACCTCGCCGAGGGCGATGCGTGCAAGTTCCACTCGCCCGCCGCGTTCAAGCGGGATGGCTGCCGCGTCGAAATCGCGAGCAAGGGCCGCTCGTTCACCACAGCCTTCGCCGATGCGCTCATCGACGTGATGGAGCGGGACGAAAAGGTGGTGACGTGCACCGCCGCGATGCCGGATGGCACGGGCCTCAACAAGGTGCTGCCGAAGTTCCCCACGCGCTCGTGGGACGTGGGCATCTGCGAATCGCACGCGATGGACATGATGGCTGGCCTGGCGAAGACGGGGTTCAAGCCCTTCTTCGCGGTGTACTCCACGTTCCTGCAGCGCGCATTCGACCAGGCGTTCCAGGAAGTGGCGCTGCAGGGGCTGCCGGTGCGCCTGTGCCTCGATCGCGCCGGCCTCGTGGGCGGCGATGGCGCCGTGCACCACGGATTCTGCGATATCGCGCTGCTGCGCACGCTGCCCGCCGCGGCCATCACGGCCGCGATGGATGAGCCTTCGCTGCGGGCTTCGCTCGAGTTCATGCGCACATATGAGGAAGGCCTCTCCGCGGTGCGCTATCCGCGCGACGAGGTTTCGGATCGCTTTACGTCCGAGCCCTGCCCGCCCTTCGAACTCGGCCGCGCCCGCCGCCTGCTGGGCAATCCCGAAACGGCGGAGGTCGCGGTGCTGGCGCTCGGCACACTGGCGCTCAATGCGGTCGCCGCGGCGGAGTCCGTGGCCTCGGACGTCCGCGCCACCGTATACGACGCGCGCTTCGCCAAACCCGTCGATACGGAGGTGATCGCCTATTACCTCCGCCGCGGGGTGCCGGTCATCACCGTCGAGGACCACAGCATCGTCGCCGGCTTCGGCGCGGCGGTTCTGGAAGCCGCGGCGGACATGCGCCTCGATTCGGCACTCATCACCCGACTGGCCCTTCCGGATCAGTGGATCTACCAGGATTCCCGCAACAGCCAGCTCGCCGAAGCCGGGCTGGATGCCCCCGCCATCGCCCGGGCCATCCGCGCGGCGATCGAGGGGCTGGAGTCCCCGGCCCTTCCGGGGGTTCCGGGGGTTCGGACGGTCGAGATCGAGACCAAGGTGGCCCCGACCCGGACCGCGCCCATCCCGGCCCCCGCGCCCCGGTGACCCCCCTTCCGCTCCCAGCCGCCTGACTACACTGCCCCCCAATGGGCCGTTCCGTCCTGCTGCTGGTCAATCGGGAGAAGCCCGGGGCGGTCAAGGCCGTGGACGAGGTCCGGGGCCTGATTGACGCTCCGGGGCGGGGGCGGCTGGCGGGGGAGTTTGACGCCAACGGCGACCCCATTTCCCTGCCTGCAGGGACCTCGGCGGACCTGATCATGGTCCTGGGGGGCGATGGCACGCTTCTGGCCCAGGCCCGGCGGTGCGTCCACCTGGGGCTGCCCATGATGGGTGTGAACTTCGGGAATCTGGGGTTCCTGGCGGAGTTCGACCTCGAGGCCCTGCGGCGGCAGGCGGACGCCCTGCTGGGCGACCAGCCGCTGACGCTGTCGGAGCGGATGATGATCCGGGCCGAAGTGGCGGGAAAAGGCGCGAAGAAGGCGCGTTTTTCCGGCTTGGCGCTGAATGACTGCGCCGTCACGGCGGGCCCCCCCTTCCGGATGATCACGCTGGACCTGCGGATCGATGGCGAGGCGGGGCCGAGCCTGCGGGGCGACGGGGTGATTGTTTCAACCCCCATCGGCTCAACCGCTTACAACGTGTCCGCGGGGGGGCCGATCGTGTCGCCGGATCTGGATTCGCTCACGATTACGCCAATTGCGGCGCATTCGCTCGCTTTTCGCCCGATTGTGATCGCCGCGAAGAGCGCCGTGACGCTGGAAGTGACGGAAGCGAACGAAGGCGACGGCGGCGGCACGACTCTGGTGCTGGATGGACAGGTTCAGACACGCCTGCGCGAAGGTGATCTGATCACCATGCGCAGGTATGAGCGATCACTGCGGCTGGTGCACAATCCTGAGACGTCGTACTGGCGCACTTTGCTGCGGAAATTGCACTGGGCGGCGGCGCCGGGCGCAAAGGCGTGACGTTCGGGGCGCATCCGGTCATCGGGACCGATGAGCGGTGAATCACCTGTTCAGGTGAGGCGGGACACGTCAAGTGTGAATCTGGGAAGACTGGATGGTTTCCACCGGTCTGAGAAGGTTGGCGGTTTGTGCGGACCTTGCCGATTTTGCCCAAAAAGCGGGAAAGCTCTGGCCCAAAGGGCAAACAGCCGGTACGTTGTTCCTCGGTAGGAGTGGAAGCACCCATTGGATTTGCGTCCAGTGGGTCGGAGGGAACTGCCCTTCGGGGCAACACGTCAACCTCAGGTTTCCTGAGGAGGCCCGGAGCCCTCACCGGGCCAAAGGGATATGCCGTCAGTGGGCGCTGGCGGCGAGAAACACGTCAGCCGGGATGGAAGCACCCGGCGAATGCAGAGATAGGGGGAGGGTGGGACGCCCACCACCTCAACCGAACACGCAACGTCGAGAGGCGTTGTGTGGCAGAAGCCGCGGCCACCTTTTCGGTGGCCGTGGCTTTTTTTGCGAAACGTGCGCGCCGGGAGTCGGGGGCAACTTGCGGCGCGCGCGTCCGGTAGCGCATGGCGCGTTCGTGACTCGCGGCACGACGAGGATGGAGGCATCGCCATGCGGGGTTTTCCGCTCAAGGTTGCCTGGATTGCGGCGCTGCATGTGTGCGCTGGGCATTCGCTGGGATGCGCCGGTGCGGAGAATCAGGTCGAGGCGCATCCGGAGTGGCCCGGCGCGCAGCAGGAGGCGGGGTGGTCGGGGCCGGGCGCGTGCGCCCTGACGCCGCGGGATGCCGGGCCGGTGGCGCAGATTGCTCCGGAGGGCGAGCCGGGCGAACGGCTCATCGTTTCCGGCGTGGTGTGCCTGCCGGACGGGGAGACGCCGGCAGAGGGATACGTTCTGTACGTGTATCACACGGATGTGAACGGCGTGTATCCGCCGGCGCAGGATGCGCCGCGCGCGATCCGGCGGCACGGCCGTCTGCACGCGTGGATGAAACTGGGGGAGGACGGGCGGTACGAGTTCCGCACGATCCGGCCCGCGGCGTATCCGCGCGAGACGATCCCGGCGCACATCCACGCGATCGTCGGCGGTCCGGGGTATCCGGAGCGGTACATCGACGACTACGTGTTCGAGGACGATCCGCTGCTGACTGAGCGGGAGCGAAGGCATCTGCGCGGCGTGGGTGGCGAGGGGGCGGCGCTGCGGCCGGAGCGCGGGAAGGACGGCGCGCTGCGGGCGACGCGGGACATCGTGCTGCCGACGCGGATCATTCAGGGCGAGGAGTGAGCGGCAGCCGGTGCGCGCGGGCGGCGCGGGCGCGGCATGCAGGTCGCTGTTTCCCGCCGTACCATGCGCGGGCATGATTGACCTGAAGGCGCTGCGGGATGATCCCGGGCGGTTCCGCGAGGGGGCCCGGCGGAAGGGGATTGCGGTGGACATCGACCGCATCCTCGATTTGGATGCGCGCCGCCGCGGGGCGCTGGCGGAGCAGGAATCGCTCCGGGCGGAGCAGAAGCGGCTGGAGAAGGAGGCGGGGCAGGCGATGGGGCGCCTGTCGAAGGAGATCAAGACGACGGAAGGGCCGAAGCGCGCAGCGCTGGAGGCGGAACTCGCGGAGTTGCGCGAGAAGCCGGCGCGGCTGAAGGAGAAGGTTCAGCAGTTCGAGAAGACGGTGGCTGAGATCGAGCCGGCGCTCAATGAACTGCTGCTGCAGGTTCCGCTGCCGCCCGATCCGGATGTGCCTGTGGGCGCCTCGGCGGAGGAGAACGTCGAGATCCGGATGTGGAACCCGCCGGGGTTCGACACGGGCAAGCCATTCGAGGCGAATCGCGGTTTCAAGCCGAAGACTCACCTCGAACTGCTGCGCGATCACGGGCTGGCGGATTTCGAGCGAGGCGTGAAGATGGCCGGGGCGCGGTCCTACGTGCTCACCGGCGACGGCATGCGCCTGCACCAGGCGTGTCTGCGCTTCGCGTTCGATTTCATGGTGAACAAGCACGGCTTCACGCCGATGAGCGTGCCGGTGATCGTGCGCGAGGAGTGCATGGTCGGCACCGGATTCTTCCCCGCCGGGCGCGATCAGGCGTACCACATCGAGGAGTCGAAGCGCGGCTCGGGGCACGATCTCTTCCTCACGGGCACGGGCGAGGTGGGGCTGATGGGCGTGCACCAGGAGGAGATTCTGGACGAGGAGACGCTCCCCCGACGGTATACGACGGTTTCGACGTGTTTCCGGCGCGAGGCGGGCGCGGCGGGCAAGGACACGGCGGGCCTCTTCCGCATTCACCAGTTCGACAAGGTGGAGCAGGTGGTGATATGCCGCGCGGATGAGAAGGAAAGCCGCGAGTGGCACAAGAAGATGATCTCGTTCGTTGAGGAGTTGCTGCAGACGATCGGGCTGCCGTATCGCCTCTTGCAGTGCTGCACGGGGGACCTCGGCCCCAAGAACGCGGACATGATCGACATCGAGTGCTGGATGCCGGGGCGCGGGCCGGAAGGCGCGGACGGCCGGCCGACGGGCGCCTACGCCGAGACGCACTCCGCCTCGCGCCTGTACGATTTCCAGTGCCGGCGGCTGAACATGCGCTACCGCGGCGAATCGACGGGCGGAAAGCCGATGGTGGCGCACTCGCTGAACAACACGGTGCTGGCGAGCCCGCGGATTCTGATCCCGATCCTCGAGATGTTCCAGGAGAAGGATGGATCGGTGACGATTCCGAAGGCGCTGCGTCCGCACATGGGAGGCGCGGAGCGGATCGGCTGACCCCCCCGGCCCCCGGAAGCGCCCCCGCCCCCGGAAGCGCCCTGAAGCGCCCCCAACGGTCGTGCGCATCGACTTCGTTCGGGGGCGGCATACCATCCCCTCCATGCCGTTCCGCAGGACCACCAGCAGGCGACGGTTCGCCGAGTATCGCTCGCGCCGCCGTGCGCACACGCCGGAAGTTTCGGGCGAGGCGCTGGTGCTCGCGGCACGGGGCGATGAGGAGGCGGCGCGCAAGAAGAAGCGGACGCGGTCGTTCGGCGCGCTGCTGCGCGGGTTCTGGCGGCTGCTGCGGGGCGATCGGACGACGATGGCCGCGGCGCTGGCGACGCTGACGGTCGCGACGGGGCTGGGGCTGGTGATGCCCGCCTCGACGAAGTTCGTGATCGATTACATCCTGACGGACAACCCGGGGCCCGCGGGGATTCCGGAGTGGCTCGGGTTGCCGCGGGACCCGATGTCGCTGCTGCTCCTGCTCTCCGGCGCGATGCTGGCGGCGGCGCTGTTGGGCGTGGCGATCGGCATGTGGGGCCGGTGGCAGATGACGCAACTCACCAAGCGCACGCAGGCGAGGCTGCGGCGCATGGCGTTCGATCACGCGGTGCGGCTGCCGCTGCACAGGGTGCAATCGATCAAGAGCGGCGGCGTCGCGAGCATTCTGCGCGAGGACGCGGGCGGCGCGGGCGAACTGGTGTTCAGCCTGATCTACAACCCGTGGCGGGCGATCGTGCAATTGGTGGGGACGCTGATCATCCTCGCGGTGGTGGACTGGCGACTGCTGGCGGGGTCGCTGCTGCTGCTGCCGGCGATGTGGCTGAGCCACCGGGCGTGGATCACCTCGATCCGGCCGGTGTTCCGCGACATCCGGCACACGCGGCAATCGATCGATTCCCGCGCGACGGAGGCGTTCGGCGGGATGCGCGTGGTCCGCGGCTTCGGGCGGGAGCGCGGCGAGGCGGCGCAGTTCGTGAACACGAACCACCTGATGCTTCGGCAGGAGATGCTGGCATGGTGGCGATCGCGCATCGTCGAGGCGGTGTGGGCGGTGCTGATTCCGCTGGCGTCGGTGGGCGTCTTGCTCTACGGCGGGTGGAGCGTGCTGCGCGGGACGCTGACCATCGGCGATGTCATGATGTTCTCCGCGTACCTGATCATGCTGCTCTCGCCGCTGGAGACGCTGACGGCGACGGCGACGGCGGTGCAGAACAACTTGGCGGGGTTCGACCGCGTGCTGGACCTGTTCGCGGAGGAGATGGAGTTCGCGAAGGCCACGCCGAAGGACGGCGAGCCGCTGGCTCCGGTGTCGCGCGAGACGGCGCGGGGGCGGATTGCGCTGGAGCGAGTCTCGTTCCGCTATCCCGGCGCCGATCCAAAGCGCCCGCCGGTGATCGATGACGTGAGCCTCGACGTGCAGCCGGGCGAGGTGATTGCGCTCATCGGGCCGAGCGGATCCGGGAAGACGACGCTGTGCAACCTCATCGCGCGGTTCTACGACCCGACGGAGGGGCGCGTGACGCTGGACGGCGTCGATCTGCGGCGCATCGATGTGCGGTCGTACCGGCGGCTGCTGGGCATTGTGGAGCAGGACGTGTTCCTGTTCGATGGCACGGTGGAGCAGAACATCGCCTATGCGCGGCCCGCGGCGGCGCGGGATGAGATCGCGGAGGCGGCCCGGGCCGCGAACGCGGATGAGTTCATCGACCGGCTCGACAAGGGATACGAGACGATGATCGGCGAGCGCGGCGTGCGCCTCTCCGGCGGGCAGAAGCAGCGCATTGCGATTGCGCGAGCGCTGCTGGCCGACCCGCTCATCCTGATCCTGGATGAAGCGACGAGCAACCTCGACAGCGAGAGCGAACTGCTCATCCGGCGGAGCCTGGAGCGGCTGATGCGAGGGCGGACGTCGTTCGTGATCGCGCACCGCCTTTCGACCGTGCGGCACGCCGACCGCATCGTGGTGATCGAGGACGGGCGGATCGTGGAGGTGGGCGCGCACGAGGAGCTGTTGACGCTCAACGGCCGCGGCGGGCGGTATGCGGAACTGCTCCGCCTGCAGGTGGAGGGCGAGCAGGCGGCGCCGGTATCCGCTTCATGAGGGTGGTGGCCCAGGCGTTCTGACTCTGGTGGCGTAGGCGTCCGGCCAGTGGTGGCATAGGCGTCCCGCCTGTGTCGCGGCGCAGCCGCGAGGAGAGACCCCGGTGTGTGTCCGCACACCTCTCTCGCCGCTTCGCGGCGACACAGGCGGGACGCCTGTGCCACCGTCATGGACGCCTATGCCACCATTGGGCTGCCTACGCTCCCCTCCCGGCGGTTCGCCGCGGGGCTCCTCGGAGGACGTTCTTGACGACAGCCTCGACCACGAACACCGCCCCGCCCTTCGCGGTGGATGCGCCGTCCGCGCCGCCTCCCGCCCTGGAGGCGGCGTCGATGCCCGCGCCATCGGGCACGGCGGCGATGGCCGATGCCCCGACCGACGGCGGCGATTCGCGATCGAACCTGGCCGCGGGTGTGATGTATGCGATCGCGGCGTATCTGGCGTGGGGGCTTTCGCCGCTGTACTTCAAGTCGGTGGATGCGGCGCCGGCGATGGAGGTGCTGGCGCACCGGGTCGTGTGGTCGATCATCCTGCTCGGCCTGCTCGTGTGGCTGAAGGGGCGATGGCCGGTGGTGCGAAGGGTCATCGCTTCGCGGCGATGCCTGCTCACGCTGGCGCTCACCACGTTTCTCATCGGCGGCAACTGGTTCCTCTACATCTGGGCGGTGTCGCACGACCACATTCTGCACGCGAGCCTGGGGTACTACATCAACCCGCTCGTGAACGTGGCGCTGGGCGTGATCTTCCTGAAGGAGCGGCTGACGCGTGTGCAGATCGGTGCGCTGGCGCTCGCCGGGGCGGGCGTGGCGTGGATGGCGCTCTCCGCGGCGGGGTTCCCGTGGATTTCGATCTATCTGGCGCTGAGTTTCGGCTTCTATGCGCTGGTGCGGAAGAAGATCTCGATCGATTCGATCACGGGGCTGGCGATCGAGACGGCGCTGCTGCTCCCCGCGGCGATCGTTTACCTCGCGTGGCTCGGCGCCCGGGGGGAGAGCCATTTCCTCGCGGGTTCGCTGAGCCTCGACATCCTGCTGCCGATGGCGGGCGTGGTGACGACGCTGCCTTTGCTCTGGTTCACGGAGGGCGCGCGGCGGCTTCGACTGACGACGATGGGGATTCTGCAGTACATCGCACCGACGGGGCAGTTCCTGCTGGCGGTGGCGGTGTACGGCGAGGCGTTCACGAGCGCGCATGCGGTGGCGTTTGCGTGCATCTGGGGCGCGATTGCGCTGTACTGGGTGGATGCGGCGCGGGCCCGGCGTCGGCGGCCGCAACTGGCGCCGCTGGAGGAGCCGGGGTGAGTGTTGTCACAGCGGTGGCATAGGCGTCCCGCCTGTGTCGCCGCGAAGCGGCGAGCAAACAGCGCCCACGTCCAGTCTCCTCGCGGCTTCGCCGCGACACAGGCGGGCCTATGCCACCGGAGGGGAGCGACACAGGCGGGACGCCTATGCCACCGGGAGAAAGCGACACAGGCGGGACGCCTATGCCACCAGCGGCGCACTCACTATTCTGTGCGTCCCATGTCGCGTCTTCCCCAGTTGCAGAAACTCCACGCCGCGGACCCGCACGATGCGGATGTGCTGTACATGCTCGCGCAGGAGCATGCCCGGGCGGGCGACCATGCCGCGGCGGTTTCGTGGTATGACCGCTGCCTGGAGGCGGATTCGGCGTACCACTACGCCCATTTCCACAAGGCCCGTTCGCTGGAGGCCATGGGCGACCTGCCCGCCGCGGCGGGCACGTTGCAGAACGGGGCGAAAGCCGCGGACGCGGCGGGGAACGCCAAGGCGCTGGGCGAGATCGAGGCGTATCTAGATGACGTGAAAGCCCGGTTGTAAAGCGGGGCTGGCGGAGGGCGGCCGGTGGCGCCGGTCCTGCCGTGGGAGGCGCGCCTGCGCCCTATCCTCTTCCCTTTCCGGCCTTCTTCGAACTTCAACCGTGCCCGCCGACGCGACCACCTCATCCCAACTGCGAGACGCCATTGCTGAGTGCATGCTGAGCGACCAGCCGCGGCTGCGCGCCCGGCTGCGCTCGGCCGAATCGCCATCGCCGCGGCGGGGCGGGGGGCGGCACATCGCGGGTTCGGGCGCGCCGCCGGCGAACGACACGCTCCGGGCGATTGCGGAGGCGATCGAGCGTTCGCGCGAGCGGCGGCGGGAACGGGCGGCGCGGCTGCCGAAACCGGAGTATCCGCCGGATCTGCCGGTCGCGGCGCGGAAGGAAGAGATTCTGCGCGCCATTGAGAAGCACCAGGTGGTGGTGCTGTGCGGCGAGACGGGCTCGGGCAAGACGACGCAGCTGCCGAAGATGTGTCTGGAACTCGGGCGCGGCGTGGCGGGGACGATCGGCCACACCCAGCCGCGGCGGATCGCGGCGCGGGCGGTGGCGGCGCGCATCGCGGAGGAACTCGGCACGGCGCTCGGCGCCGTCGTGGGCTACAAGGTGCGCTTCGGCGACCGCACCGGCCCGAGCACAATGGTGAAGGTGATGACCGACGGCGTGCTGCTGGCGGAGACGCAGCACGATCGGTTCATGAACCAGTACGACACACTGATCATCGACGAGGCGCATGAGCGCAGCCTGAACATCGATTTCCTGCTCGGATACGTGAAGCAGTTGCTGCCGAAGCGGCCGGACCTGAAGGTGATCATCACCTCGGCCACGATCGATCCGAAGCGCTTCAGCGAGCACTTCGGCGGGCCGGAGGTGGCGCCGGTGATCGAGGTTTCGGGGCGCACGTATCCGGTGGAGGTGCGGTGGCGGCCGGTGGCGGCGGAGGATGACGACGCGAGCGATGCGGACATGCGAAGCGCGATCCTGGGCGCAGTGGACGAAGTGGCGTCGCTCGGGCGCGGCGACATCCTGGTGTTCCTGAGCGGCGAGCGCGAGATCCGCGAGGCCGCGGAAGCGTTGCGGGCGCATCACCCGCCGCACACGGAGATTCTTCCGCTGTTTGCGCGGCTGTCCACGGAGGAGCAGCAGCGCGTGTTCAAGCCGCACGGGGGCCGTCGCATCGTGCTGGCGACGAACGTGGCGGAGACATCGCTCACGGTGCCGGGGATTCGGTGCGTCGTGGATACGGGGCTGGCGCGCGTGAGTCGATACAGCCCGCGGCAGAAGGTGCAGCGGCTGCCGATCGAAGCGATCTCGCAGGCTTCGGCCGATCAGCGCAAGGGCCGGTGCGGGCGGCTGGGGCCGGGCGTGTGCGTGCGGCTGTATGCCGAGAGCGATTTCGCCGCGCGGCCGCGGTTCACGGATCCGGAGATTCTCCGCACGAACCTGGCGAGCGTGATTCTGCAGATGAAGGCGCTCCGGCTGGGGCGCGTGGAGGACTTTCCGTTCATCGATGCGCCGGATCGGCGCATGGTGCAGGATGGGTACGAAACACTGCAGGAACTCGGCGCGGTGGATGAAAAGGGCGACCTGACGGCGCTCGGGGCGCGGCTGGCGCGGCTGCCGATCGATCCGCGCCTGGGCCGGATGATTCTCGCGGCGGAGAAGGAGCACTGCCTGAGCGAGATGCTGGTCATCGCCGCGGCGTTGAGCGTGCAGGATCCGCGCGAGCGGCCGATCGAGAAGCAGAATGCCGCGGATGCGGCGCACGAAGAGCATCGCGACGAGGCGTCGGACTTCATCGGCTGGCTGAACCTGTGGCGGACCGACCAGGAGGAGATGCGCCGGCTCTCCAACAGCCAGCACCGGAAGTGGCGGCAGTCGAAGTATCTCTCGGTGGTGCGCATGCGCGAATGGGTGGATGTGCACCGGCAGCTGAAGGCGCTCGTGACGGAGATGGGCATGCGCTTGAACGAGGCGCCGGCGGAGTCTTCGAGCGTGCATCGGGCGGTGCTGACGGGGCTGCTCTCGAACATCGGCCTGCTGGGCGAGCGGCGCGAATACAGCGGCGCCCGCGGCGTGAAGTTCTTCATCTTCCCGGGGTCCGGCCTCTTCCGGAAGAGCCCGCAGTGGATCGTCGCGGCCGAAATCGTGAAGACCACGCGCATGTACGCGCGCACCGCGGCGAAGATCGAGCCGCAGTGGATCGAGGACCTCGCGCCGCACCTCGTGAAGCGCTCGTGGTCGGAGCCGCACTGGCGGCGCGACGGGCAGCGCATCGCGGCGTACGAGACGGTGACGCTCTTCGGTCTGCCCGTGGTCGTGCGGCGGCGCGGGCACTATGGGCCGGTCGATCCGAAGGTCTCGCGCGAGATGTTCATCCACCACGCGCTGGTCGAGGGCGAGGTGCGCACGGAGGGCGCGTTCTTCGCGCACAACCGCGAGATGGAGCAGCGCGTGCGGGCGCTGGAGGACAAGGCCCGCAAGCACAACATCCTCGCCGACGTCGAGGCCCGCTTCGCGTTCTACGAGGCCCGCGTCCCGCGGGATGTCTACACCGGCGCCGCCTTCGAGCGCTGGCGGAAGGAGGCGGAGAAAAAGCACCCGCGGCTGCTCTTCATGCGAGAGCAGGATCTCATGCAGCCCGGCGTCGAAACGCCCGCGCCGGCGCACTACCCCGACGAAGTGGCCCTGCCGGGCGGCGCTGTCCCGCTCGAATATCGCTTCGACCCCGGCGCGGAGGAAGACGGCGTCACGGCCGTGCTGCCGCTTCCAGCCGTGGAAACAGCGCCGGAAGCGCCCTTCCAGTGGCTCACGCCCGGCATGCTGCGCGAGAAAGCCACCGAACTCATCCGCACGCTCCCCGGCGAATACCGCCGCAGTTTCGTCCCCGCGCCGGATTTCGCGGCCAAGGCGCTCGACGGGCTCTCCTTCGGCGAAGGCTCGCTCCTCGACGCGCTCTCGAACCGTCTCGCCGCGCTCACCGGCGTGCGCGTGCCGCTCGAAGCGTGGAACATCAACGCCCTTCCCACGCACCTGCGCATGAACTTCCGCGTCACCGACGACCGCGGCCGCCCGGTCGCCGCGGGCCGCGACCTGCCCGAACTCCGCGCCCGCCTGCATGGCGAAGTGGCGCGCATGCTCGAAACGTTCCGCGATTCACCCTGGGTCCGCGATGGTGTGCAGAGATGGGATTTTGGCGACGTGCCGGGCAGCGTGCAGGTGAAGCGCAGCGGCTTCGCGCTCACGGCCTTCCCCGCGATTGTCGATCCGCGCGACCACAGCGAAGCCGCCACCCCCGGAAGCGCCCCCGCCCCCGCCCCCGCCCCCGGAAGCGGCGCCGCACTCCGCCTCTTCGCGACCGAAGACGAAGCCCGCCTTGCCTCCCGCCGCGGCTTGCTGCGCCTCGCGCTCGCCCAGATGGCCCGCGAAATCGCCTTCCAGATCGAGAACGCCCCGGGGATCGATCGCCTGCTCCTGCTCTTCGCCCCCCTCGGCGCCGCCAAGCAACTCAAGGCCGAACTCGCCGAGCGCATCGCCGAGCGCGCCTTCCTCGGCGATGGCCCCACGCCCGACATCCGCACCGCCAGGCAGTTCGAAGCCATGCTCGACGCCGGCTGGAACCGCCTCACCGATGTCGGCCGCGCCGTCATCGACCTCGCCCGCGCCATCCTCGAAGCCCGCCAGGCGGCCGCCGCGGCTGTCGAGCGCATCACCGCCCCCACCTTCAGCGCCTCCGCCGCGGATATGCGCCTGCACCTTGCGCGCCTCTCCAGCCCCGGCTTCCTCGCGGCGGCGCCGTGGGAATGGCTCACGCAGCATCCGCGCTACTTCAAGGCCCTCGATATGCGCGCCGGCAAGATCATGATGAGCGGCTCCGCTGCCCGCGACGCCGCGGCCATGAGCGAAATCCTGCCCTGGGAAGAGCGCTGGCGCGAGCGCCTGTCGCGCCTCACGGCGGAGCGCCGCCGCGATGAACACGCCGAATCATTCCGCTGGCTGCTGGAGGAGATGCGCGTCTCCCTCTTCGCGCAGGAACTCCGCACCGCCGTCCCCATCTCTGGAAAACGCCTCGAGAAAGCCTGGAATGAACTCGGTCGCCGCTGCTCGGAGCCGGGCGCCCCGGCCCCAGCGCCCCGCTAGACGGCCTTCCGCACGCGCCGCTTCTTCGGCTGCTCTCCGGCCGCCTGCTCGCCCTTCCGCGGCGGCGCATCGTCGTCTTCCTCCGGCTTCCGGAAGAAGCGGCTCGGCTTGTCGTCGTTCAGGCGCAGGTTCAGTTTCCGCAGCGCCTCGAGTTCGATCTGCCGCACACGCTCACGCGTCACGCCGATCTCCTCGCCGATCTGCTTCAGCGTCTTGGGCTCGCGCCCGTCGAGGCCGAACCGCATCTGCAGCACCTGCCCCTCGCGGTCGTCGATCGCCTCCAGCAGTTTCTGGATCGTCGCCAGTTCGTCCGCCAGCACCGCCTCGTCGTCGGGAGTCACGCCGCGCGTATCGGCGATCATCTCCGCCAGGCTCATCATCTCGCCGTCTTCGCCCACCGGCGCCTGCGTCGGCGAGTGGAACGCCTTCACCGCCTTGCGGATGATGCGCACCTTCTTCAGCGGCAGATCCAGCGCGTCCGCCAGCTCCTGCATCGTCGGCGGCCGATCCAGCCTTTCCTCCAGCCGCCTCGACGTGTGCTTCCACCGCGCGATCAGTTCGACCATGTACGCCGGAATGTGAATCGGCTGCACCGCGTTGATGAGCGCACGCTTGATCGCCTGCTTGATCCACCACGAGCCGTACGTCGAGAACCGCGCGCCCTGCGCCGGGTCGAATCCCTCCACCGCGCGGATCAGCCCGATGTTGCCCTCCTCGATCAGATCCGGCAGCGACAGGCCGCGGTTCGAATACCGCTTCGCGATCGAGACCACCAGCCGCAGGTTCGCCCGGACCATCCGGTCGCGCGCGTCCGGACAGCTCTCGTTGATGATCCGCCAGCCGAGCGTCTTCTCCTCGTCGGGCGTGAGGATTTCCACGCGATTGATCTCGCGCAGGTACACCTCGAGATCGGATTGCACGCGCGCTCTGGGCATCCGCTGGCTGTCTCCTCCCTCCGCCGCCTCGCCTGCCCGGCCGGCGCGCGCCGGCCGCCCGCCGCCGCTCATTCCCGGAGCGACTCGCGGAAACACACAATGGGCGCAGCGCCGAACACGTCTGGATCCGGCGCGCCCCGATGCAGTCACGGCGTGTCAGGATGGGAATCGATCACTCGCCGCCGTGTTATTCGTGAAAGATCGGCGGGGTGTTCCCGGCGCTTGAGCCCGCCCCCCTTCTCCGCCGATGCTGGCAAGGGTCGAGAACCGCAAACGTCCGGAAGCGCGCCGCCTGATCCCTGCGATCCGCGCCCGTGGAAGACCGCCCAGCGTCCGCATAATGTCACCATCTTCCAAACCCCCCAGGCGTGACTCCGGGTCCGCCGCGGGCACGAGGGTGACGCACTCCCGCAGGGGCTTCCAGGGCAGGGGTCGCAAGGAACAAGCCAGCCGCGAGGGCAAGGAGCCGATGTCGCAGGATCTCTCAGGGATGCTTCGGGAATGGCCCTATGAGCCGGGGCAACTCTCGGTCCGGGTCATCGATGGCGACGATGGCCGGCCCAAGATCCAGATGCGCCTCGACCTCGGCATGATCCAGATGGAGATGGAGGGTCGCCCCGACGGTCAGCGGCCCATGGGCGCCGAGAGCCTCCTCGAGCACTACGAGACCCTCTTCGACGAGCACGCCGCGGCGGGCGAAGCCCTCGAAGGCCCCCCAGGGCCCGAAGGCGCCGCCCCCGAGGACGCCGAGGAGGCCGTCGAAGAAGCCCCCACGCTCGACGCCGACGCCTGCCGCGCCCTGCGCGAAGAAGCCGCCCAGTACTACCACCGCTACGTCGCGCTCTTCATCCTCGAAGACTACGAAGGCGTCGTGCGCGACACTTCGCGCAACCTCCGCGTGCTCGATCTCTGCGCCCAGCGCGCTGAGAGCGAAGAAGACCGCCTCGTCCTCGAGCAGTTCCGCCCCTACATCCTCATGATGCGCGCCCGCGCCGTCGCCAGCCAGGCCGTGCGCGACCGCGAGCCCAAGGCCGGCATCCTCGCCCTCGACGACGCCCTCGAGCGCATCAAGGGCCACTTCGCGGAAATCGGCGAGCCCGACGCCTTCGAGCGCTCGGGCGAAGTGCAGCTGCTCCGCGGCATGCGGGATGCGCTCGCCCCCAAACTGCCCGTCAGCGCGCGCAGCGAACTCCGCGACCGCCTGCGCAAGGCGGTCGAGCAGGAGAACTACGAACTCGCCGCCATCCTGCGCGACGAACTCAAGATGATGCCCGAATAACGGGGCGGCTCGAAAGCGGATCGCTCGAGGCGAAATCGCCTCAATCGCCGCCTTCCTCCTCCGTCACGTTCCCTTCCACGAAACTCGCCAGTTTCCGCGACCGCACCGGGTGCTGGAGCTTCCGGATCGCCTTCGCCTCCACCTGGCGCACGCGCTCGCGCGTCACCTTGAAGATGCGCCCGACCTCCTCCAGCGTGTACGTGTACCCGTCGCCGATGCCGTAGCGCAGTTTCAGGATCTCGCGCTCGCGGTACGTCAGCGTCTTGAGCACCTGCTCGATCCGCTGGCTCAGCATCTCGTTCGCGGCGGTGTTCGAGGGGCTCTCCTGCCGCTCGTCCTCGATGAAGTCGCCGAAATAGGAGTCTTCGCTCTCGCCCACCGGCCGGTCGAGCGAAATCGGATGCCGGCTGATCTTCATCACGCGCTGGCACTCGCTCACGCTCATGCCCGCCACCAGCGCCAGCTCCTCGATCGAGGGCTCGACGCCGTTCTTCTGCAGCAGCGTCTTCTGGATGTTGCGCAGCTTGCTCATCGTCTCGATCATGTGCACCGGAATGCGGATGGTGCGCGCATGATCCGCGATGGCCCGCGTGATCGCCTGCCTGATCCACCACGTGGCGTACGTCGAGAACTTGTAGCCGCGCTTGTATTCGTACTTGTCCACCGCCCGCATCAGGCCCGTGTTCCCCTCCTGGATGATGTCCAGGAACGAAAGCCCGCGATTGCGGTACTTCTTCGCGATGGAGACCACCAGCCGCAGGTTGCCGCCCGAAAGGTCGCGCTTCGCCTGCTCGTACTCCCAGAACACGTTGTCGAGCGACAGCACCCGCCGCCGCAGCGAATCCGCGTCCTCCTGCACCAGCGCCCGCAGGCCGTCGAGCTCCGTCCGCAGCACCAGCACATCCTCCGGATCGTGCCGCCCCGGATTCTTCTCCGCCTTCCTCAGCTCCTCCTGAATCTCCGTCATCTTCCGCGAAACCGCCCGCAACTTCTTGAGAATCGGCACGATGCGGCTCGTCCGCAGGCTGCACTCTTCCGCCAGCGCCGCCATCCGCCGCCGACGCGACATGATCCGCGCCGTCAGCTCCGCAACCTTCTTCTCGTCCTTCGCCGCCTTCGCGGCGTCCAGCGCATCCCACTCCTGCCGCCCCATCTCGAGCAGCCGCTTCAGCGTCGCCACGTTGTAGGGAATGCGCTTCGCAATCTTGTCCTTCGCGTTCACTTCCGCCGTCGAGATCCGCATCGTCCGATCGAACGGCAACTCGCCCGCGTGCACCGCCGAAAGCGTCTCCACCGCCTGCGAAATCGCGAAATCGCCCTCCAGGCATCTCCGCCTGAAGATCATGCGCGTCGTCTCGATCTTCTTCGCCAGCCGGATCTCCTCGTCCCGTGTCAGCAGGGGAATCGATCCCATCTGCGTCAGGTACATCCGCACCGGGTCGTCGATGCGCTTCCCGCCGCCCTCGGCCAGCGCCTCCTGAATCGCCTTGCGCGTCTCCTCGTCCTCGCGCCGCGCATCCAGTTCCTCCTGCGTCGCCGCCAGCATCGCCGCGCCGTTCTCGCCCGGCACGTTCGGCGCCGTCGGGCCCGTCGGCAGGCCCACCACCTGCGTCGCCACGCCGTTGGCGCCCGCCTTCTTCGACTCGCGCCAGCGCCGCGCACGCCACTCGCGCAGATCCACCAGCTCGATGCTCAGCCCATCGACCGTCACCAGCAGGTGATCGATCTTCTCCGGATCAACCATCTCGTCCGGAATCGTGTTGTTGATCTCGTCGTAACTGAGCCAGCCGCGGCGGCGGGACAGTTCGAGGAGCTCTGCGACGGCCGGGTGCGTGTCTGCAATCACGTGAGTGCTGCTCCTGAGCGCGCCGATCCGGCGCGACTTCGCTTCAGCGGCCCCTGCCTCGCCCCCGCCCCGGAATTGGCGGGCGAAGCGCACGTGGGAAGCCATTCACCTGTCTCTCCGCGGCCACTCGCCGCGGAACTGCATCTCAATCGCCCCGACCCGCCGCAAAGCGAGGTGAGCCATCCATCCAAACGCCCTCACACCCCCGGCGCAGCCGCGGGCCGAGGCAGCGTCTTCCGATCGCCCCCGAAATCCGCGTGAAGCCGCCGCTGTCGCTCCAGACGTTCAATCAGTGTTCCGTTCATACCCGTTTCCGCCCCGGACCCCGCCGAAACCCCATCCACCGTCTCGACACCGGCAGCCGTCTCCGCCGCCGCCATCCGGTCCCGCGAGGCTCTTTCGAGAACGAGCCTCGCGCCCTTCACGCACGCGCGGAAATGCTCCCGCAGTCGATTGGAATCATGGTCCGTGATCCGCTCCGTCTCGGCCGCAAGCCTCGTCGCCAGCCGCCGTGCCTCCGCGTCTTCCAGCGCGATGAGCACGTGCGACAGCGTTGCGTCAGGAGCGTCTTCATGTGCACTTGAGGAGATACGCGCCGCCACGGCCTGCGCCACCTGCCGGGCAGGGCCGGGAGGATAGGCCCCCTCCTCCAGGATGTCGTCAACCTCCGCCCCAAAAAAACCGGCCAGGGAGGGGTCGCACAGCAGACACCCCAAGGCATGCTCCGCCTGCCCGAAGGCCGCCTGCGTGGCCTCCGCCGCCACTGCGCCGTCCCTTCCCGCCGCCGCCGCGGGCCTGCCGGCACGCCGATTCTTCCGCTCCAGGGCCGTCAGAATCGTCCCCTCGTCCACCTTGGCCAGCCCAGCCAGCCGCCGCACGATCAGCCGCCTCCGGATCGGCGTCGTCCCGTCCAGACCCAGTTCGAGCAGCCGGTCGATCTCTTCATCCACAATCCGCGTCCGGGCCGAGAGCCCCGCCCCCGCCAGCCGCTCCGACCGCCGCCGGAACCAGTAATCCAGCGAATCCACCGCCCGCTCCACCGCCAGCCGGAACTTCTCCGCCCCGCCCTCCACCTTGAACAACTCGTCCGGGTCCTTCCCCTCCGGCAGCACCGCGATCCGCACGTCCACCTGCTCGGCGAAGAACACCTCGAGCGCCCGATCCGCCGCCCGCGCGCCCGCGTCATCCGCGTCAAACAGCAGCACGACCACGTCGCACATCCGCCGCAGCGCCGCGGCATGCTTCGTCGTCAGCGCCGTTCCCAGCGTCGCCACCACGTTGCGGAATCCCGCCTGGTGGCACGCGATCACATCCATGTACCCCTCGGTCACGACCGCCGTGCGCTCGTTCTGAATCGCGCGGAACGCCTGGTGCAGCCCGTACAGCGTCGCGCCCTTGTCGAACAGCCGCGTCTCCGGCGAGTTCAGATACTTCGGCTCGTCCGCCTCGTCGATCTTCCGCGCCCCGAACGCGATCGCCCGCCCGATCTGATCGTGAATCGGGAACACCAGCCGGTTCCGGAACGCGTCGTACCACCCGCCCTGCTCTCGCCGCTTCAAAAGCCCCGCCGCGTCGAACCACTCGATCGGCAGATCGCGCTTCTCGATCGTCTTCACCAGACCGTCCCACCGCTCCGGCGCCGCCCCGATCTGGAACGCTTCCACCATCTCGGGCGCAATCCCGCGCCGCTCCACCACCGCCCGCGCCGCCGCCCCGTGCTGCGGATGCCGCAGAATCGTGCGGAAAAACCCCGCCGCCAGATCGTTCGCCTGCGCCAGGTCCGCCCGCGACGGCCCCGCATCCTCGCCCGCCTCCGCTCCGCCCGAACCGCCCCCCGCGCCCCGCTTCACCGGCGTCAACTCGATCGACGCCCGGTCCGCCAGGAACCGCAGCGCCTCGAGGAACTCCATCCGGTGATAGTTCATCGCGAAGTCGATCGCGTTGCCCCCCGCCCCGCACGAGAAGCAGTGATAGATCTGCTTCGCCGGCACCACATACATCGAGGGCTTGTGGTCGTCGTGGAACGGACACAGGCACACGTACTCGCGCCCCTTCGGGCGCAGTGTGATGTGCTCGCCCACCAGCCGGACGATGTCCGTGGCGTCGAGCACGCGCTGCCTGTCGTTCATCCGATCGCCCACGCTGCGCACCACTCCTCACCGCTCCACCCGGTCACGACGATGCGCCCGCTCCCGCGCGCACCACACTCTCGCGCCCGCGCGCACGATATTCACCGCGCCATGCGCATCGTCTGACCGTGCTCGAACACTGATTCGCCCACGTCGCTCAGGACCGACCCATTCGCTCAAAACCTCAAGCCGCTGACCGCAGACAGACCAGGGTCTGCACGAAAAACGATCAGTGCTCGGAGGCGCTCGCGAAACAGGTTGGTCGGGGCCGTCGGCCGAAGCCGGGCCGCCTGACCCGGGGGGTCGAGCGCGCCGCGCATTGCAACGCTAGCACCTGTGACGGTCCGGTCAACCATGCCGGATGGGGAAAATCTTCCGCCTGCAACACGCGCGCCACTCCGAAAACCCCCCACTCCGGGGCCCCACGCCCGCCGACCCCCAAGCCGCCGCCCCCAGCCCGGTTATATTGGCCCCCGCCATGCGGTACGAAGCCCGCTTTACCGGACGCGTTCAGGGCGTCGGCTTCCGCGCCGCCGCCCATCGCCTCGCCCTCCAGCACAATCTCGTCGGCTGGGTCCGCAACGAGCCCGATGGCAGCGTCATGCTCGTCGCCGAAGGCGAAAAACCCACACTCGACGCCTTCCTCAAGGCCCTCCGCGCCGAGATGAACAACTTCATCTCCGAAGCCTCCATCTCCGAATCCGAGTCCCGCGGCGACTACGCCGGCTTCGAAATCCGCTACTGAACGCCCGTTTCCTCCCCGCTGCGATGCTGCGTCCCGGAGCGTCGGTGATCCAACCCGCCGCGTGCGCCCGTCACGCACCCTGTCTACCGCCTACCGCCTACCGTCTACCCCCCTCCCCATGCTCATCCTCTTCGACATCGACGCCACGCTCGTCACCACCTCCCGCGCCGGCGTCGCCGCGATGGGCGATTCCGGCCGCGAACTCTTCGGCCCCCACTTCCGCGAAGACACCGTCGAATACGCCGGCCGCCTCGATCCTCTGATCATCGCCGACCTCCTCCGCGCCCACGCCATCGAAATCACCGACGCCACCGTCGCCCGCTTCCGCGACGGCTACGCCAGGTGGCTCGCCCACCGCCTCGCAACTCCGGGCGTCTCGCGCGCCCTCCCCGGCGTCGCGGCCCTCGTCGATCGCCTCGCGCACCGCCCCGATCTCACGCTCGGCCTCCTCACCGGCAACTACCCCGAAACCGGCGAACTCAAACTCCGCGCCGCCGGCCTCGATCCCCATCTCTTCCCCATCCGCGCCTGGGGCTGCGATTCACCGCACACGCCCCCTTCGCGCAACCATCTCCCGCCCGTCGCCGTCGAGCGCCACTTCCAGCGCACCGGCGCACGCCTCCCCTTCGATCGCGTCGTCATCATCGGCGATACGCCGCACGATGTCGCCTGCGCCCTCACCAACGGCTGCCGCGCCCTCGCCGTCGCGACAGGCATGTACGATCGTGCCACCCTCGCCGGCGCAGGCGCCCACCTCGCCGTCGATGATCTCGCCGACGTCGAGGAGATCGAGTCATGGATCACGAGCACGAGCAGCAACGGTCGCCGCTGAGCGCCCAGGCCGCCGATCTCGCGCCCCCCCAGCCCGTCGATGCGCCGGCCCCCGTCGCCGAGCGCGACCGCATCAGCGCCATCGACACGCTCCGCGGCTTCGCGCTCCTCGGCATCCTCACGATGAACATCCCGTTCTTCGCCCTCTCCGAGCACGCCTGGATCGATCCCTCCATCCACGGCTGGGAAGGCCGACGCGATGAACTCGCCTGGCTCGTCAGCCACTTCATCTTCGATATGAAGATGATGTCCATCTTCTCCATGCTCTTCGGCGCAGGCTTCGCCCTCATGGCACAGCGCGCCGCCGAGCGCTCCGCCTCCATCGCCCGCATCTACTACCGCCGCATCTTCTGGCTCCTCGTCATTGGCCTCGTCCACGCCTACCTCATCTGGTACGGCGATATCCTCGTCCTCTACGCCGTCTGCGGCGCCGCTCTCTTCCTCTTCCGCCGCCGGCGCCCCGCGACCCTCATCGCGCTCGGACTCGCGCTCGTCCTCATCGCTATTCCCATCAACGTCGGCATGGCGTTCATGTTCGACTACCTGAAGGACGAGGCCGGCAAGGCCCAGGCCATCCTCGATTCCGCCCAGGTCCCCACCGAAGCGCAACTCGAAGCCGTCGAAGCCTGGCATGAAACCCGCTCCGATTTCGTTGTCGGCCCCGGCGACATCGAGGAAGAGCAGGCCATGTACCTCGAGTACGGCCCTGAAGCCTTCGCGGCCCGCGCCAAGTCCAGTTTCTGGATGCAGACCATGGGCCTCTTCGTCTGGGGCCTTTGGCGCGCCGGCGGACTCATGCTCATCGGCATGGGCCTTCTCAGACTCGGCGTCCTCACCGGCGCGCGCTCGCCGCGCTTCTATGCCGCCATGGCCGCCCTCGGCTACGCCGTCGGCTTCCCCATCATCGCCGTCGGCGTGCAGCAGACCGCCGCCCACGAGCGCGATTTCATCTACATGTTCCGCCTCGGCATCCAGTTCAACTACGTCGGCAGCCTCTTCGTCGCCGCCGGCCACATCGGCCTCATCATGCTCATCTGCCGCCTGGGCGCGCTCCGCGCCGTCACCGCCGCGCTCGCCGCCGTCGGACGCATGGCCCTCACCAACTACCTCGCGCAGTCCATCATCTGCACCACCATCTTCTACGGCTTCGGCTTCGCGCAGTGGGGCAAGTGGACGCGCTTCGAACTCTGGGCCGTCGTCCTCGCCGTATGGGCCGCGCAACTCATCTGGAGCCCAATCTGGCTCCGCCACTATCGCTTCGGCCCCGCCGAATGGCTCTGGCGCTCACTCACCTACGGCGCCCCCCAACCCATGCGCCGCGCCTGATCGCGTGTGTGTCACCAGCCTGTTCACCCGTGTGCCACTGGTGGCTTGCCCACCAGTGCCGAAGCACCCCATGCGCACATCCACCCCACGCACCCGTCGCGCGCCCTCTTCCCCCGTCTACCGTCTACCGACTACCGTCTTCCCCCACCTACCACCTACCACTCCCCCCTCATGCCCGAGAATCCCCCTCCCCCCTCCTTCCAAACAACGTGTCGCATCACCCTCAAACCACCCTGATGACACCGATTCCGATCCCTCCTACACTGTTGCCGCAGGAAAAAGGAGGAGTCCGACCACATGCCCACCAGCCTCGGCGCCCTCTGCACCGATTTCTACGTCAACTCCAAGCTCACCGTGAAGATGGATCTTCCGGCTGATCGGGAGACGGTGCTCGGGCTCTTCGAGCGCGTCCGCAAGGACATCCCCTCCATGAAGCGCTTCAAGCGCTTCGAAGACGAACTCGCCCTCGAATCCGCTCCCCGCCGCGACGCCCCCGAACGCTGGCTCGCCATCCAGCGCAACTCCCTCCGCATCGGCGTCGTCAACGCCGATTCCATGGACGACGCCTACGCCCTCCACCTCCTCGCCTTGGAACTCGCCCCCTTCTACCTCAGCGTCAACGCCCTCGACGTCGCCGGCCTCGAAGTCGTCTTCGGCTTCGATCTCGAAGCCGCGGGCAACCACCACGCCATCGTGCGCGACGCCCTCCTCGCCGGCAGCCCACTCGCCCAACTCACCGAGGGCGAAGGCTTCTCACCCATCGATATCCAGCCCATCATCGGCGCCGCCATCTCCCGCCGCGGCGACCGTCAGGTCTTCTTCGAAGTGAAGGCCCGCTCCGGCCCCCGCAAGGCCGCCCGCGATGAACGCGAAGAGCGCGAAGATCCCATCAGCGCTTACCTCACCATCCGCAAGGTCGGCCCGCTCGAAGACGTCACCGAACTCCCCGCCCTCTTCCGCTCACTCGCCGACGACGCCGAACGCCTCGCCGAAACCCGCGTCGCCTCCCTCATCCTCGCCCCCCTCCGCGAATCCATCTCCTCACACCGCCACTGAGATGGCGGAATGAGGCTTGGTGGCAGTGGCACATGGTGGCACAGGCGTCCCTGCCTGTGTCGCCGCGCAGCGGCGAGCGACCCGCTC
>CAZGVW010000272.1:0-37869 GCA_964529265.1 uncultured Phycisphaeraceae bacterium | reverse complement strand
GGTGGAGCGCGGCGTGGTGCGCGGTGCGCTGAGCGCCGCGGCGGAGACGGGGTGGACGCCGGCGCGGGCGATCTGGCTCTCGCTACGGGCGCTGGCTCGCGCGGCGGAGGCGATCGGGCGGGATTCGGGCGCGGCGGTGTATTCGGCGCTGATCGAGATGCGGTGCGCGCCGCGGGAGCAGCAGCCGGCGTGCGGCATGCTGACGGCGTGTCTGCTGGCGGGGGCGGCGCTGGCGACAAATGTCGGGGCTTCGCACACAGTGGATGAGACGTTTGCTCCGGGGGCCGCTCCGGGGGCGGAGGCCGGGGCGGAGGCCGACGAAAGCGGCGACGAGGGTTGGATCGACGGAGGCGAATCGCCGGCGCGGGTGGGACGGATGCGCTCGGCGTGGGGTGGGCGGTTGTCGGAGTTTCTGCCGTTGATTCTGGGCGTGATGGCGGGGGCGGCGCTGATGGGCGCGGGCGGCGGCGCCGTCATCGAGCGCGGGGGAGGTGGCATTCAGGACTCGGGAAGGGTGAAGATGCTGCAGTCTCAACCCGCGGGTGACGGCGACCATGTTTGTCGCGCGTCGCCCGACGACGCATGATTGGAGGCGACCCGTGTTGTACTGGGCACTCGTGTTTCTGGTGATAGCGCTGATTGCCGCGGCGCTGGGCTTCGGCGGCGTGGCGGGCGCGGCGGCGGGGATCGCGAAGATTCTGTTCTTCGTGTTTCTGGTGCTGTTCCTGCTGGGGCTGGTGCTGGGGCTGGCGCGGCGCGGGCCTGTGAAGGGTTAGTGCGCGGCGCGTTGGAGTCCGGATGGGCGCAGGCGCGTGGAGTGCGCGCCGGGATGAGAAAAACGGGGATCAGGTCGCTCCTCCCGCGACCCGATCCCCGCTCAAAGACGGTGAAACTGCTCGAGTTCGATCAGCGGCGACGGCGGAGGCCGGCAAGGCCGGCGAGCGCGAAGACAGCCGCGGCTGACGGGGAGGGGATTACGACACGGATGATGGCCTCGGTGGTTGCGCCGGTCGCGATGGAGGCGAGATCGACGTTGACGTGGATGAAGCCGTCTTCGGCGAAATCGAGGCCGGGACCGATGACGGCGGAGGCGTTGAAATCGGTGACGGTGAAATCGGCGATGTTGTCGCCGGTGGTGTCGATGCCATCGCCGGTCTGGAGCAGGAGGATGGAGGAGAGGCCGAGATCGGCGCCATCGCCGAAGAAGAGGCCTTCGCCGCCGCCTGCGATGTTCCAGAGGTAGGCGACCTGGTTCAGGTTGTTGAGGGAGGCCTGGGTGACGGACGTGCCGAGGGTGACGCTATCGATGAGATCGCCTTCGCGGAGGGCGATGGAGCCGTTGTAGGCGATGAACTCATCCGAGCCGGTGGCGCCATCGGTGTCGCCGGAGAAGACGTAGTTGCCGGCGTTGTTGACGCCGACGGAATCGAAGTTGGCCCAGTTATCGCCCTGACCGGTGGCTGTGCCTTCCTGGTGGGCGAGGCTTCCGCTGAGGTAGACGTGGAAATCGTTGGCGGTTGAGCCGGTGTCCATATCGAGGACGTGGATGTGGTGGGCGTCGTTGTCGGAGATCGCGTAGTCGAAATCGATGCCGCTGCCGGTTGCGATCGTGAGACCGTCGATGACGGTGTTTCCGGCGTGCAGGACGGTGGAGAGATTGCTGCTCGAATCGGCCCGCATGAAGGTGCGGTTGATCGTGGTGCCGCTGCCCTGAGTGGGGTTGAGGCCGGAGACGAAGTAGGACGAGCCGCCCGGGGTCATCATCGGACGGCTGGCGAAGGTGATGAACTGGGCGGGGATGTCAGGGGAGGCATCGCCGCGCTGCGCGAGCACGCCGTTGTGGTTCCAGACGGAATCATTGCCGTTGGTGCTGGGGCTGTAGATGAACTCGCCTGAGTTGCCGATGCCCATGGTGCCTTCGGCGCCGGTGAGGACATCGGGCAGTCCGCTGCTGTTGAGCCAGATGACTCCGGTGTCGTACCAGACGAAGTTATCGCCGCTCACGCCGCCGGTGAACCCCACCAGGCCGTTGCCGTTGGTGAAGGGATCGTTGAGCGACGTGATGGCGACGCCGGGGGCGATTTCATCGCCGATGGCGGCGACGATCGAGGCGCTGGCCACGCCTGCATGGGCGATTCCGGCGGTGGCGCCGGCCGCGGCGATCACTGCCGCGAGCATCGCGCTTTCGCGCTTGGACATGTTTTCTTCTCCTCTCGATGCGGTTGAACGAAGCCGAACTGTCTGGGCCTCGTCGGCCTTGCGGAGCGCGAGGGAGCGTCAAGTCCTGTTGCTGTCCGGGCGCCAAAAGGGCCGCCGCGCATCGACAGATACACAGACCGAAAGCCCACCTCGACCACGTTCGCAAGGGTGCGACGTGTTTCCCTTCCTCGTCCCGAGACTAACCAGCAGGTAGGGGGGGTTCAATCACAAAGTTCGGGGATTCCTAGCCTTTCCCGAACCCTGTCCTTGCCCCATCTTGACCAGTTTCACTTCGCGAAAACTGTGGAAAAGGACCGCCGCGGACTGGCGAGTTCCCGCGGCGGCCCAAGGGCTCAGGAGGGTGGTTCGGCGGGGACGATGGCCGTCACCCGCCCGCGCCGGGCGGAACCACGATGGTGCAGGGGCCCCACTTACCAAGAAGGATGGCGAGGTCGCCGCTGCCGACGGTTCCGTCGCCGTCGAAGTCCTCCTCGCAGGGGAGGATGCAGACGACGCCCCAGGCGCCGAGGACGCGGGCGAGGTCGGTGGCGCCGATGAAGCCATCGCCATCGATGTCGAAGCGGCAGCGGAGGTGGCAGGGCGGGCAGCGATCGACGTCGAGGGCGTCGAGGCCGAAGTTGTCCACATCTTCGGCGGGCTGGCACTGCCAGACGAGGTCGAGGTTGTCGGCGACGACGACGCCTGTGGAGGAAAGGATGGCGCCATCGGAGATGAAGCCGAGGCGGTGGCTGACGAAGCCTTCCTCGACGGAGAACCAGATTTCGCCGCTCGGGAAGATCCAGAGGCCGTCGAGGCCGAAATCGAACTGGCATGGCTCGATGGCGCAGGCGGGCTCGAAGGGCGCGAGGAGCTGCTGGTTGGTGGCGAGCACGAAGCCGCGGTCGGAGAGGAGATCGCCGTGGCCGATGGTTGCTTGTTGCGATGATGAGAAGAAGGGCTCCTCTGTGGAGAAGAAGAGGCCGCCGAAGGAGGCATCGAAGGGGTATTCGCCGAGGTGGAGGGCATCGAGGCCGGCGTCGAGCGTGGTGACGTTCGGGCCGAAGTTCTCGAGCAGTTGGCGGTTGGTGCGGAGGATGCGGCCGTCGTCGGAGAGAAGATCGCCGTGGGAGATGGGGCCGAGGATCTCGCTGAAGTGCGATTCCTCGAGGGAGAAGAGCACCGGGCCGAAGGCGACGTTGGTGGCGGCGTCGAGGCCGAGATCGGGCACGATGGGCATGAAGCCGAGGCGCGCGGTGAGTTCGCCGTTGCGCTTCACGAGGCAGCGGGTGTTGCTCAGGAGGTCGCCATCGCTCACAGGGTTGAATGCGCCGCCCGAGAGCGAAGTGAAGCCGTTCTCGGTGGAGAAGAAGACTTCGCGTTCGCAGCGGACACGATCGCCTTCGAGCGTGAGCGCGAACGTGCCGTCGGGGATGTTGCCGTTGTCACCCTGGATGGAGAGCGAGGCGTTGGTGAGCGTGCCGGTCATGAGCAGCGGCAGCGGCACGCCGAGCGGGCCTTCAAGCGGGAAGAGGCGAAGTTGGAGGATGATCTCGCCGGTGGTGGGATTCCAGATGCCGCGGGAGGCCTCGCCGGGATCGGGAATGAACACGGTGGGGTTGCTGAGGCCGATGGGCGGATCGGGCGACCAATCCATGGCGAGCAGGCGCGCTTCGCCCACGGAGACGCCCACGAAGCCGGGGATCGCGGGGGCGGCGACATCACCAAGGCCGAGCGTGATTCTTCCGGCGATGGGTGACGTGAAGCCGCCGATGAAGAGGCTGAGCGCCACGGCGCTGGCGTTGTCACCCCCCACATCGAAAGACACGCACCGCGGAAGGGTGTTGTCGTCGCCGCGGGGCTCGGCGTGTGTCCCGTGGCAGAAAATGGCGGCGGCAGTCGCGGCGAGGGCAAGGCGCTGTTTCATGTGTCCCGCTCCTTCTCTTCTGATCAGCCGCGGACAGCGGGCGCTCCGGAGGCTCCGGGGGCGCGGAAACACCACCCGCGTGCGGTATTCGGGCTGCGAAATCCGTGCCGAGTGTCGGCAATCGGCGGGAACGAGGCTTCCGAGCATATGCGGGTGTGCGCGGAGGGCCGTCCGGCCGCGGCGTCGAGGCGCCGAGCAAAGTTTCCGCCGGGCGGCGGTTTGGGGTGGTGAATGGCGGGCGCTCAGCCCCAGGAGCCGAGCAGGAGGGCGAGGTCCATCGGGCCGACAACGCCGTCACCGTCCAAGTCTTCAGCGCAGGGGGCGCCGCTTGGACAGGGGCCCCAGGCGCCGAGAAGGATGGCCAGATCGGTTCCATTGATGACACCGTCGCCGTTGAGGTCGCCGACATCGTCGCAGGGGTCGGGAATCCCATCGCCGTCGGAGTCGGCGAGTCGGCCCGCGGCGAGGTCGCACTCATCGGGCAGGCCGTTGCCATCGCAGTCGAAGCTGGTCATCCCCGCGAGGTCCTGCGCATCGGGGACGGTGTTGCCGTTGCAGTCAGGTTCGCCGAGACGGAGAAACCACACGTCCTGCTCGCCGTTGAACGTTGCGGCGTAGGCGACGCTGGCGCCGAGCGCATCGGAAACCATGTGGTAGTAGTCGCCGAGTTTGTTCTGCTGCGGGTAGCCGAGGAAGTGGTTGTAGGGCGGGCTGACGGCGGCGTTGGGGCTCCACGTGACGCCGCCATCGGAGGATGAGGTGTAGAAGAGTTCGGAGAAGGTGGCCGTGGGATCGTTGCGTGTGTCGTTCCAGATCACATCGATGCGGCCATCGGGCGCGACCGACATCGTGCCGAACCACTGCCAGGCGCCGCTCATCGGCGGGTCGTCGTTGAGGCGAACGGGCGCGCTCCACGTTGCGCCGCCGTCGAGGCTGCGCGAGAACATGATGTCGAGCGGATCGCCGCCGGGCGGGGTGACCGAACACAGGGCGTAGACCGCACCGTCGTCGGCGCCGCCGGACGTGTCGGTTGCGATCTGGGCCTGTCCGAGCAGTCCGACGGGATTGGGGCCGGCGCCGATGCGCATGTTTCCGCCGAGATCGATGGGAACGACCTGGTCGAACTCGATCGGCGAGAGGAAATCACGTGGGTTGGAGGAGCGGGCCACGACAAAGACGGTCGGATCCGAGAGCGGCGACGATGCGCCGATGACGTACAGCTCCCCTTGAGCGCCCAGCGCGAGCGTGCCGAAGATGGGACTCATCGGGATGCCGACGGGCTCCTCCCAGGTCTCGCCGCCGTCGAGAGAGCGCGTGAAGATGCGCGTGCCGCAGCAGCCGGCGGCGGTGTTCCACGACATGTAGAGCGCAGGGATCTTCAGCGGATTCTGCTCGACAATGAACCACTGCTTATCGCCGCCGAAGGCCTGCAGCGCAGGGCCCCAGGACTGTCCTCCGGTTGTTGAACGGAAGAATTGCACGGAGAAATTCGCGCCGAGCAGGCTGCTGTAGTAGAAGTTTCCAATCGCATCGCTCCCGAGGACGGGATCGCTGCGGAAGACGCCGTTGTTGATGGTCGCGCCGCCGAAGAACCAGCGGCCGCCGCCGTCGCGGGAGAAACCGAAGCCGGCTTCGCGGAAGTTCGAGCCGACGGTGTCGAACTGCCGCCAGCCGATGGCCATACGGCTTCGGTTGGTCGGGTCGACGGCGATGGAGGGCTCGTTGGCGGCGTCGCCGGCGATGTTGAAGCCCGCGGCATTGACGTTGACCTGAACGCTGATGAAGCCGCCGCGGAGCGCCAGACCGCCGCGGGGATCGACCCATGCGTCGGGGGGCATGTGTGGCCGGCGCAGCGCAGATTCATCAATGGTCCGCGGACCCACAGCGTCGCCGAGCGTCTCGAGCGTGGTTTCGCCAGATGGCGGGGGCGGCGGATGGCTCGGACCGGCGGTGGCCATGGTGTTCAGCGAGAGTAGTGGCCACGACACAAGCGAGCGAGCGCGATTCCGGTGCATACCAGTCCTTCCCGCCGCGCATCGCCGGCCGCGGCCGGCGCACCTCCGGGTCATAGTCCCTGACGCTTCGAGCGGTGCGACGGGTCGGGATGATCAACCCCAGGAGCCAAGGAGCAGGGCGAGGTCGGAGGCGCCGACCTGGCCATCGCCATCGAGATCGGCCGGGCAGGCGACGCAGGGGCCCCAGGAGCCGAGCATCAGGGCGAGGTCGGCTGCGCCAACGGCGCCGTCACCATCGAGGTCCGCGCCGACGAGCGCACCGCAGGAGCGGACGATGATGCGCACGTCGTCCACGCCGGCCTCGACGATGGAGCCGGGAGGCAGATCGCGGGCGATGAAGCGGACGCGCATGAGGTTGGTGGGCTCGACGAAGTCGGAGACGCGGAACTCCTTCGTCACCCAGGCCTCCAGGTTCTCGTTCACATCTTCGATGAGCGTCCAGGAGGCGCCGTCGTCGTTGGAGATGAGGACGGGCATCGAATCGATGTTGGCGGAGGCGCCGCGGTTGTTGGAGTACCAGCGCGCATACTTGATGAAGGCGTCGCCGCCGGTGGCGTCCATGAGCGGCGAGGTGAGCGTGGTGACTCCGTTGTCAACGTCGGCCTCGGAGACGGGGCCGCCCGGTTGGCCATTCTCCGTGACATAGCACAGAGTTCCCAGGCCCTGGGGGTTATCCACGCCGGGCTGGGCGTTGGTGCTGTTGGGCGCCACGCGCTCCCAGACGCCGGTGGTCGCGTCATCACCGGGAGCGCCGATGATCCAGCCCTGTTCAATCTCAAAATCGTCGGCAAAGGGGGCCAGTTGGAGCGTTGCGACGTGGGCGCGGTGGGAGATGAGGGGCGCGCTGAGCGGGTTGCGGACCGTGATGCCCGCGCCATCCTCCGCTTCGAAGTAGTAGCGGACGACATCGCCGCATTCGAGCGTGGGGAACTGGCCTCGATAGACGCCGTCGCCCTGATCCTCGAGCGGCGCGGCTTCGAAGCCCTCGCCGCGGTCCACGAGCATCCGGGGCGCCGTGACGGTGGAGAGGCTCTCGCCGCCGACACCCTCGATCGAGACATCGACGATCCCACCTTCGGGCTGCACGATGTCGGGGACGCCGCCGATGATCTCGAAGGAGAGCGGCGCTCCGCCCATTTCGACAAAGGAGGTATCGAAGACGAAGAGGCCGCCCTGGATATCGCTGAGGATGACGGTTCCGCTGGGGAAGAAGGGGTAGACGCTCCAGGCGCCGTCGAATCCGCGGCCGTCGTCGATCGGATAGGTATCGAACCAGCCGACGGGCTCGGGCTGCGTGGGGTTGCCGCGGGCATCGAAGATGCGGAGGCCGGAGCGGTAGTTGGCTTCGTAGATGAAGCCATTCTTCACGTAGAGGTTGTGGTCGGTCGAGGGAAGGCCGGTCGTGAAGGAGCCCACGAGCAGGGGAGCGGCGATGTCCTGCACGTCGAAGACGCGCGTGGTGGTCGTGGCGACCGTGCCCTGGTTCTCATCGAGTTCATCGTTCACGTAGAGGAGTTGCGCATCCTTATCGAGCCATGCCTGGTGGCAGTAACGGAGGCCCGGATACGTGCGGCGCGAGACACGGAAGACGTTGGCCTTGTCCGTGACATCGACGATGTCGAGTCCGGTTGCGCCCACGGCGCAGTACGCGATCTCGCGCCCCGCGTAGGGACCTTCGGTGTACGACACTACTTCGGCGTCGTGCACGTAGACGGCGGGATACGTCCCCGCGATGAACGGGGCAAGGGGATCCGTGAGATCGAGGATGACGAGGCCGCGCCCGAGCCCGGCCGAGCCGCACAGGTACGCGAAGCCGCTGTCCTCATTGATGGCGATGTTGTGGTTCGTGTTAATGCCGGTGGTGTTGAACGTCGCGGCGAGGGTGACGACGCCTTCGTCCACCGCGCTCAGGTCCACGATCTGCACGCCGCCGCCGGACTCGTTCACCACGTACGCATAGTGGCCAAACACCTTTTCATCCGACCAGGGGCTGTCCTGGTGCGGGATGGAGCCGAGAATGACGGGGTTCGCCGGGTCGGTCACCTCGACCACGGTGAGCGCGTTGCTGGTCCCCATGAGCGCATACTCGCGCCCGCTGGGAGATGTGTAGCCCCAGCAATCGTTGCCGGTAGCGGCCGTGCCGAGTTCGGCAAGGCTCAGGCGGCTCTTCAGGATGACATCCTGCTGAGCGCCGAACTCATAGACGCCGGGCTCCATCGCGCGGGAGACGGGGGAGCCGCAGGCGCACGAGACGCCGCAGCCGCAGGAGGCGCCGCAGCCGCAGCGGTAGTTATCGCAGCCGAGGGAAAGGCCGACGGTCGCGCCGGTTTCGTCTTCCCACGGGGCTCCTGCCCAGACGGGGCGGAAAAAGGTGAGCGCGGCCGCGAGCACTGAAAGAGCCGCGATCGCGCGCAGCATCCACCCGCTTCGCCCGGCGCCCGGAGAGCGCCTGTCGCCAGCCCGTGACATCATCCCGGATGCTCCTCTCAAACACTCGCCAGGGAGCGCGCAGCCGCGGCGCGGCTGGCATCCATTCCGACCGGCGAGGATACCTCGGCAGGGGGGTCTGAGCCAGAACATTCTGCGAACTGAGGGGTCCGGCAGGCCATTTCGCCCAGTTTCACAGCCATTCTTCCCGGAACTGCATGCCCGGGGACACCGCGGCTTCGGCGCCCTCCTCCAGCATGCTCGCGACAGGGTAGGCGCAGTAGTCGAGGCTGAAGGCGCCGGCGGGGCGGTGGTTGCCGGAGTGCCCGAGGCCGCCGAAGGGGAGTTTTCCCGAGGCGCCGGCGGTGCCGGTGTTCCAGTTGACGCACCCGGCGCGTGCGTCGCGCAGGAAACGCTCGGCGTTTTCCGGCCGCTTGCTGAAGAGGGAGGCGGCGAGGCCGTAGCGGGTGGTGTTGGCCTGCTCGATGGCGTCGTCGAGCGTTCGCACTGTGCTGATGCGGACGATGGGGCCGAAGGCTTCGACGTCGCAGCCGGCGTCGGATTCCGGGGAGTCGCTGAGTGTGAATCGATCGACGAGGAGGGCGCCGGGGGACATGTAGTGGCCGGAGGCGCCCGCGTTGGGGAGGTCGTCGATCAGGCGCGGCTCGATGAGGATGCGGCTGGCGGATCTGGCCGCGGCGGAGAAGAAGCGGAGCGCGGCGTCTCGGGCCTCTGCGCGGATGAGCGGGCCCATGAAGACGGGGTGGTCGGCGCGGGTATCGCCAATGACGAGGGCGCTGGCGGTCTTGCAGAACGCGGGGATGAAGCGCTCCGCGATGGATTCCTGAACAATGATGCGGCGCGTGCAGGTGCAGCGCTGGCCGGCGGTGGCGAAAGAGGCGCGGGCGCACTCGAGCACCGCTTTCTTGAGGTCGGCGTCGTCGAGCACGACGGCGGCGTTGTTGCCGCCCATTTCGAGCGCGCAGATGCGGCCGGGCGTATCGAGATTCATCTCGAGGATGCGCCGGCCCACGGGCCAGGAGCCGGTGAAGAGAATGCCGTCAACGTGCTCGTGCGAAACGAGCCTCGTGGCGACATCGGCGCCGCCTTGCACGACGTTCACGACTCCCGACGGGGCGCCGGCTTCGGCGAGGGCTTCGAGGAAGAGTTCGCCGAGCATCTGGCCGCAGGCGGGGGTCTTCTCGCTGGGTTTGAGGACCACGGTGTTGCCCGCGGCGAGGGCGGGGACGATGTGTCCGTTGGGCAGGTGCATCGGGAAGTTGAAGGGCCCGATGACGGACATGACGCCGTGCTGACGGAAGAAGCACCTGCCGGCGCGTCCGGGGCCGAGCGCGAGTTCGAAGCCCTTGATGCGCGACATGGGGCCTTCGATCGGCGTCTCGTTGAGGGTGATCTCCACCTTGGCGCCGAGGAGCGCGGCTTCCTGGCGCGCCTCCCACAGGACTTTGCCGGCTTCATCGCAGATGAGTGAGGCGATGGCCTCCTGTTTCGCGGCGACGAGCCGCTGATAGGCGCGGAGGATGCCGATGCGGCGGTCGAGGGGCCAGTGGCGCCATTCGGCGAGGGCCGCTCTTGCCGCGGCGACGGCGTCGTCGGCGTGGGCGAGGATGGGGCTGCCGGTCCAGATTCGTTCATCGGGGCGCGCCGGATTGTGCGAGCGGATGGCCTCGCGCGGGAGCGGGATGGCTCTGCCGCCGATGAGGTTGCACGGCGCGTGCTTCAGCGATGCGTGCTTCGGTGCGCTCATGCGGGCATGGTATTGGAGGAGGCTTGCGCGGGCAGGCGGCGACGAACCCGCGGCTGGCGCGCTGGATCAGCCGCGGACTCGCTGTTTGCGTCCGGCGGCGGGCTTCTTGCGGCCGTCGCGCCTGGTTTCGGCGGGCCTTGGCGCTGAGGATGCGGGGCCCTCGACGGGCGTGAGGCCCACTTCTGCGCCTTTCTTCACGTCGAGCAGGGCCGCGGCTTCTTCCGGGAGGCGCAGGGATGCGCCGCCGTTCTCAAGCGTGTAGGGCGTGTACACGGCGCGGAAGGCGTCGTCGCTTACCTCATCCCCCTCGACGCTCACGAAGCCGCGGACGGATTCCAGGGATTCCGTCTCGCGCTCGTCGAGGACTCCGGCGAACTTCAGGCGGCGCGTGGATTTCACGAGTTGGATCTCGTCGGTCATCGCTTCGAGATGCGGGCCGCCGTCGAAGGGATCGATCCTGTCGCGGTAGACGAAGCCGAGTTTTTCGAGCATCGCGCGGGCCGGTTGTGTTTCGGGGCCGACCTGTCCGATGAGGGGCCGCGCTTCGGGTGGAAGCAGCGTGAGGTAGATCTCCTCACGCGGGAGGAGTGAGATCATGAACTCGCGCGAGTAGGCGCAGAAGCGATCGGCCTCGGCGTAGGAGAGGTTGATGAACCTGCGTCCGAGGTACTCCCAGAGCGTGTTGCCGCCATCGGGCGTGATGGGGCCCATCATTTCAGCGAGGAGACGGTCGCGGAAGTGGGCGCGGCGCAGGCCGATGTAGTGGAAGCGCACGAGGGAGAGTTGCTTGCCGAGTTTGGCCGGGTGGCCGCGGTAGCTGGGGCCGAGGATGAGTCCGCCGATTTCGGTGGGGCCGTTTTCCTCGAGGAAGACCTGGGCTGTCACGTGCGTGACGCCCATCTGGAGGTCCTTGGAGAACACTTGCCGCTTGCGCAGCTGCATCCCGATGTTGGGGTTCCCGGGCATGCCCATGGTTTCGATGATGGCGGAGGTGCCGAGAGGGTTGTTCGTCTCGAGGTCTTCGAGCACGAACATGTACTGCGGTGAGCGCCCGGCGGCGCCGGAGCCCCGGGCCGCGCCGTTGCGGGTTCCCGCGGAAGGCGTCGCGGGGGATTGCTCGCCCCTTGCCGCGGCGAAGGAGGCGCTGCTGAGGCGGATCTTGTCCGAGATGACGTCCTTATCCGCGGGAAGATTGATGAAGTGCACCATCTTCGCCAGCTTGAGCAGCGTATCGGCGTCGGACGGCTTGGCCTGGCGGATGAGGAACATGGTTGGAATACGGAATACGGGATACGGGATACGGAATACGGGATACGGAATACGGGATACGGAATACGGAATACGGAATACGGAACACGGAACACGGAATACGGAATACGTAGAAAGACCGCCGCTGGGGCCGCTGGCTCTCCTCCGCTATTGCCTATTGCCCATTGCCTATTGCCTTCTCTACCCAGCCACCTTGGCGAGGGCGCGCTCGACGATCGCGAACACCTCGGGCCACTCCTCCTCGCGGAAAACGCCGAGCGGCGGCAGCATGCGCACGTGATACGGGCCGTGCCCGCAGTAGAGCGCCACCACGCCCTCATCGAAGAGCGTCTTGCACGTCTGCATCACCTTGTTCTTGTCGCCCTTGAACGGCGTGAAGCGGAGCATGCCGCCGAAGCCGCCGTTCGGCGCCGGCACATCGGGATGCGGGGGGAACCACTCGGGGTGCTTCTTCGCGAGCGCCTGGACGTGCTGCGCGAAAATGCGGTGGTGCTTCGCGACCTTGCCGTTCTCGCCATACAGCCCGCCCAGGCGCAGGCGCTCGATGTAGCGCTTGCCGACGTTGAGCGCCACGGTGCTGCCCAGGAACGTCGCCGAGAGCAGGCCGGGCTTGGGGTTGTATTCCTTGGTGAACAGCGCAGCGCACACCTGCGTCATCTTGCCGACGGTGCACACATCGACGTACGAGCCCAAGTCGAAGGCTTCGAACCCGAACATTTCGGTGGTGCGGCCGAAGGTCTGGATCTCGTCGATCCACACCGCCATGGCCGATTCCTTGCAGACGTCCATGAGCGCCGTGAAGAACTCCCGCGGCGCCGAGTTGTAGCCGCCCTCGCCCTGCACGAGTTCGAACACGAACGCCGCATGCTGCTTCGGATATCGCTCGATGTATTCGCGCAGCCGCCGCACGCACATATCGATGTAGCGCGTCTGCCCCGAGGCGTCGCCGGCCGACATCCGCCTTGCCGCGGCTTCGTCGTAGAACGGCATGTAGTCCACGCCGATGGTCGTGGGCACGCCCACGCGGTACGCCGCGTTGTCGCCGATCTGGCACATCGCGATCGACCGGCCCATGAAGCAGTCCTTGAAGGCGATCACGCGGTCGGCGGGATGATTCTTCTGGTACACGAGCTTCAGCGCGTTGTCGTTCGCCATCGCGCCGGAGTTGGCGAGGAACGCGTGGGCCAGGTTGCTCTTGCGCGAGGCCTCCTTCACCAGCGTCTCGGTGAAGTCGATGGCGTCCGCGTTCTGCTGGAAGTAGCCCTGCATCACGACGTCGCCCGTCGCGGCGAGCAGCGCGGTCTCGATCAAATCCGGATCGGAGTGCCCGAAGAACTGCGGGCCGATGCCGCAGATCATGTCGTACTTCACCGAGCCGTCGATCAGCTCCACCAGCGCGCCGTTGCCGATGCCGGAGCCGACGTAGTGCGCCATGAGCGCGCGGCCGCGTGAGGCCTCCGCCTTCTTCAGGTAGTCCTCGAGCGTGCTTTTCAGTTCCGCGCGGGCGGGCCGCACTTCCGTGATCTCCGCCTGCCGCGCTTTGATCTCTTCGACGATCTCGCGCACCGCGCTGCGCACGGTGTCGCTCTGCCGCACCTGCTGACCGATCGTCATCGCACGCTCCGTCGTCGTGGCGTTCGCCATGGCTCGTTCCTGCTCTGAGGCTCCTGAAAGAACGGTTTACGGACCCTCGTGCCGGCGACAGCCGCCGCACGCGGGAAACCCACCAGTGTATCGACGCTTTCCCGCCCGGCCCGGAGGGGGACTTCCAGGGCCGGATCGCCCGAAAGCCTGCTGCCCCAAGGCTTTACGCTCCGAACCGCCCCTCCGCCAGCCGCAGGAGCAGCACGGCGAGTATCTGGGCCCGCTCCACGAGGCTCGGCAGCTCGATCCATTCGCCCGTGGTGTGCAGCCCCCCGCCGCGGACGCCGACGGTGTCGATCGTCGGCAGCCCCTCGTCCTGGAGGATGTTCCCGTCACACACGCCGCCAGTGCGCGAGAAGGGGAGCGATTGGCCCACGTCCTCCGCCGCGGCTCGGGCGAGCATCGCCAGCCGCTCCACGGCGGGGGTCCGCGGCTTTGCGGGCCGCACGAAACTGGTCAGCAGCCGGATGGAGGGCAGGTCGTCGTCACCCTTGCCGCCGCGCTCCAGCCGCGCGAGCGCCTCCGCGATTTCGTCGGCGATTTCGCCGGAGGGAAATCGGGCGTTGCCCCAGGCCCGGGCCCGATCGGGCACGATGTTGGTCGCGGTGCTGCCTTCCAGAGGGCCGATGCTGACGATCCGCCCCGCCGCGGCGTCTGCGATCTTCGCCGCGCCCAGGATCGCCTCCGCCAGGGCCGTCACGGCCGAAACGCCCTTCTCGAACTCGCGGCCGACGTGCACGGCTCGCCCGCGGGCTTCGATCATGAACTGCGCGCTGCCCATGCGCTCGATCGCCAGCGCTCCGCCCGGGAGCGCGGGCTCTGTGCAGAGGCCGATGTCGTGACGCCGCGCCTCGGCCCGCAGCGCCTGCTCCGAGTGGTACGAGCCTGTCTCCTCATCGCTGTTGAAGAGATACGTCCACGAAATGCGGGCGCCCGCCTCTTCCAGCGCTTCGAGCGCGGCGAGCGCGATCACGATCCCGCCCTTCATGTCCACCACGCCGGGGCCGATGGCGGTTTTCTCATCCGCGCTCACGCGCACCTCGCGGAACGATCCGGCGGGATCGAACACGGTGTCGAGGTGGGAGGCGATGAGAATCCTCGCGGGGCCGCCCCCGGAAGCGCCCCCGCCCCCGGAAGCGCCCCCTACGGCAGCCATCCGCCTGCACACAGCAGTAGGGGGGATGACCTGCGCCTCCGCCGCGGATTCGCGCGCCGGATACAGCCATACCGGCCGGGGGCGGCCTTCCACCATTTCCACCCCTGCGCCGAGCGCCACGGCGCGCTCCGTCACGATCCCGCGAAGTTCATCGAGGCCCGGCGTGTGATTCATGCCGGTGGGGATGGCGACATACGCGCGCAGATCCTCCGCCAGCGCGCCGCCCCGCGCTGCGATCAGAGACGCCACCCTCTTCTCAAGTGCGCTCAGCATGTGCTGCAATGGCCCTTCACCCGGCGGCGCAGGCGTTTCGACTGTGCCGCTGACTGGTGGCATAGGCCTCCGGCCTGTGTCGCCGCGCAGCGGCGAGGAGTTGCGCGTAACGCTCGCGGCTTCGCCGCGACACAGGCGGGACGCCCGTGCCACCGGGCAGAGACACAGGCGGGAGGTCTATGCCGCCGCCTCAGTTCCATCTCGTTGCCCCTTCTCTGCCCTTCCCCATTGCCTCTTGCCCATTCCCCATTGCCTGCCTCCTCACACCGCCACCGCCGGCAGGCCCATCGCGCGGCGCCAGGCGCTGAGTTGCCCAAGGTGCGTCGATTCGTGCTTCACGAGCAGCGTCACGAGCATGTCGCCCGTGCGCGGGTGCATCGCGCGCCAGCGCTCGAGCGGCGTCTGCGCCGTGAAGACATCGTCGCGGGCGTGCTCCAGCGCCCGCTCGACGCGCTCATGCCACCTGGCGTATTCCGCCGCCAGCGCCCCGCGCGGCGCATACTCCGTGGCGTCGAGGCTCACCTTCGATTTCTGCCCGAACCTGTGGTCGAGCGGGTCCACAAACCCCTCGCCCATGAGCATGGCCTCGGCGATGGGCGAGTACACGTTCAGGTGGCTCACGATCCACGCCGGATGGTTCATCACCCGCCCCGCGACCGGTTGCGCGGTCATCTGCGGATCCGTGAGATCGCCCACAAGCCGCAGGCCATACGCGCCGTTGCGCCGCCACGAGATGAGGATCGCCGACGCGAGGGGGTGAAGGGACATGGAGGGAGTCTACAGGAACGTGAAATGGGGGCGGTGTCCTCTTGGAGGGGCCTGGTCGGCTAGGGGGGCGCCGTGGTGCAGACGCTGCTCTGAGCGGCTGCACCACGCGAGCGGCTGCTCGCCCCCGAATCGCGTAGTGCATATCCCGAAGGCGATGATGCTCGACCGGGCGCCCGCTCTCGTGGCCGCGAATCACAGCGGGTCCATCGGGAGTTCACCGTCGCGCATCCCCGCGTGCCACCGTGCGGAGGACCACTTCCAGTCTGTGGGATTGTCGACGAGCCCGCGGCGAACGGGATTGGCGTGGATATAGTTCACCTTCTCCACGAACTCGCCATCGGCGCGCGTGTTGCGGACGTATCCGCCGCCGCGCAGCCAGAAGCGCGTCTCGCCGCGTGAGTGGATCAGTCTGTTCAAGACGGGGGCGTCCAGTTTGCGCCATCGGGCGATCACCTCGCGTGCGAAGGGTTGCTTCAGAGATGTGAGGATCGCGGACACCGGGTGATCGGGCAGGCGCGGAAGGAGCATCAAGTGCACATGCTCGGGCATGATGACCCAGGCGAAGATCTGGAATCGATGGAGTTCACGAGCGTACGCCAGGCGCTCCACGAAGAGGTCCTTGACGGTGTCGTTCGCAAAGAGGGGAGCCGGTCGTGGCAGGAGAAGGTCAGGTATCGCGCGTCTCCGGGGGACTTCGTGGCGGCGACGGTGAGGGGGGCGGGCCATCGTGCGAATGGTACGGCGCTTTGGATCCGTTCTCGGCCGACGTTCGCGTGGTGCAGCCGCCCAAGCCGCGTCCGCACCACGGCACCCCCCTTTGCGCCACGAGACCCCCTTCGGGATTCTTTGTCCCTCAAAAACACAGCCGGGCCCCTTTCGAGGCCCGGCCGGTTCAGTCAAGTCAGTCGTCAGGTCGTCGCGTGACGCGACGTCAGATCACCAAGGGAGCCAACCGGCGTCATAGTCGTCGTCGGTGTCTTCGCTGAAGAGCAGGTTGTTGTCATGGTCGTAGCCATACGCCGCGACCTCGCCGGTGGTGTCGTTGTAGATCCACCCGGGGCTGGCGCCGTTCGCAGCCGGAGCCGCGTACGTGTACACGTCATTCACTTCGACGTTGCTCGAACGGGTGTAGCCGTTGTTCGGCTCATCCTTGAGGAAGTCGTTCTCGACCATCACGCCCCAGCCGTCATGCTGCGCAGAGCCCACCGCATCGCCGAGGTCGCCGACACCGTCCATGCCGACCGAGTGGTCGTGGGGCAGTTCGCCGTTGTGCTGCACGCGATACAGCTCAACTTGGCTGTTGATCGTCTGCAGCTGGCTGGCCAGGGCGCCCTTGGTCGCTTCCTGGCTGGCGTTCGTGAACTGGGGCACGACGATGGCCGCCAGAATGCCCAGGATCACGACCACGATCAGAATTTCGACAAGCGTGAATCCACGATTCCGAATTGCTCGCATGAGTGCTCACTCCTCGCAAAGAAAGACGTCTATCCTCGCTGGCCCCGCGGCGTCCGCAGCCACGAAGCCCGTCGGCGGGCCGCTCCGCGCCCGCCCGTCCGTCGGCCCGCAGCCCCGCCGATGAAGGCGGAGTCCCACGGCCGCGAGCCGAGCGAAGGCCAGAGGCCTCATCGTCATCGACCCCTTTCCGGGCCCCCTTGAATCTGCCGATCCCGCCGCGGGCGCCCAACGTCCGCCTCAGGCGGGCGCAATCCCGCCATCCCCAACCCCCGAACGGGTGGGAAACATGGGAAGGTCAGATAACTGGGGATTAACGCCTGCGCGTGGAACCACAGGGTGAGCGGGTTGGCTCTGAGGCCTCCGCTCCCTTCCGCTATTGCCTATTGCCCATTCCCTTTGCCTGCCCCTTCACGTTCCCAGAATCAACGGCGTCAACTGCGCCTCGCGCAGGTTCAGCGCGCCCACCAGCGCCGCCGCGGCTGTCGCCACGCCGCCGTCGTCGGACCTGGTCAGCTCCACGACGTCCCGCAACTGCCGCTGCTCGAGCATGTTCCCGAACGAGCGCGCCGATTCCGTCGCGGCGGAGAGCAGCGCGATCTGCTCGCCGCCCTCGGATTCAAGAGCCGCATCCACCAGCGCCGCCTGCGCCCGCTTCATGTTGATGCGCGAGAGCACATCCGCCACCTGCAGCCGCACGTCTCCCGCGGCTTCCTCCAGCGCCGCGACGAGCGTCAGCCCCGCGGCGCTGGCATCGAGCACCGGGTTCCGCGAGATCGTCAGATCCCGCAGCGCGCCGAGTGATGCCCTCGCGTATGACTCCGCCTCCTCGGGGCCCACGGTCGGTCCGGTCGCCCGCATCGCCAGTTGCTCGATGCGCTCCGTGATCTGCTCATCCGAAACGCCCTGCCGCGCGAGCGCCGTCAGCGGATCGCTCTCATACCGGGGCCACAGGTCGTTGTACGCCTCGATCGGCAGCAGGCACAGCGCGGGTGTGGCGCCCAGTTTCGGCGTCTGTCGCGCGCTGGAGAGCAGTTCCTCCGTCGCGCCCCGCGGCAGATCGACCAGCAGCAGGTCCACGCCCGGCGCTTCCGCGAGCGCGGCCGATCCATCCATCAGCGTCCGCCCCGCGAAGAGCACCGTGTACCCCTTCGCCGCGGCGAGGTCGTTCAGCCGCTGCTGCCGCTCCGGGTCGCCCGCGAGCACCAGCGCGAACCGCTCCGAAGCGTCGCGCACCGCGCCCGCCAGGATCGGCGTCACGCGTTCCGAGCCTGGGAACGCCCGCGTGGGCTTCGAGCGCGCAATCGCGAGCGCGGCATCGTACTGCACGCGGCGATCGGGATACGTCAGCGCATCGATGAGCGCCCGGGGCGCGCCGCCGGCGTCGCCCGCTGTCAGTGAAATGGCCTCGATCGCCCGGCGGGCGAGCGGCGTATCCCGATCCTCGATCGCGCGGGCAAGCACCTGCTCCGTCGCGTCCGAGCCCGCCATCACGGCGTAGTACAGCGCCCCGCGCTTGTCCGCGGGGTACACCGGGTTGTCATACCCTTCGGGCGCATCGATCTCGCGGCGGAAGTTCGCAGCCAGCCACAGGCCGATCGCGTCCTCGTGCTGCGGATCGGCCTTGAGCGCCTTCTCCGCCAGATCCATCGCCCGCGCTTCGTTGAAGACTTCGGTGCGGATCGGCGTGGCGAACAGGCCGATCCCCGGCTCGAAGTTCCAGAGCAACTGGTGCTCCTCGCCCGGGAAACGGGTGAGGCTGCGCGAGCCGGCGTAGTAGTCCTCGCCCAGGTCCCAGTAGAGTTCGGCGACCGACACGCGCGGATCGGGCTCGGCGCCCTGCACCAGCGTGATTGAACGCTCGCAATCCTTGAGCAGCGGCGCGGATGAGGCGCTCCGCATCAGGTCATAGAGGCAGGCCCGCGCCGCGGGGAAACCCGATTGCCCGAGAATCCGCACGATGCGCACCTGCGTGGCTTCGTCCACGCCCGGCAGCGCAGCGCACAGCGGCGCCACGGCGTCGCCCGCCATGTCCGCCAGCAGACGCTCCACGTGGCTCTCGAGCGAGGGCCGCGCCCGCTGCAGCAGCACCTCGAGCAGTTGCGGAACGGCGTACTCCTTCGCGGCCATCAGCCGCTCGCGCCCGAGCCCGCGCGCCCGCGCTGTGCCATCCAGCAGTTCGATGTTCCGCGCGATCTCCTCCGGGTTCCGCGCCCGGTCCAGCCGGCCCTGCTCGTACAGTTTCCGAAGCTGCGCCGAGACGTCCTCCAGCGCCGGCACGGCGAGGGCGTTCAGCGTCGCCCGGTCGAACCGTTCCGGCAGGTCGGGCGAATCCTCAACCAGGCCGACGAACTCCTCCGCCGTGATCCCCATGTCGAGCAGCGCGTTCGCCGCGGCCAGCGCCAGTTCATCCTGCCGGATGATGACATAGTGGAGGTAGTCGCTCATGAGGTCCCGAGGCGAAGCCGCTTCCTCCGCGGCCGGCGCCACACCCGGCGTCGGGCTCGGCGTCGCCGCCTGCGCGGCCGCGGTCGATGCCGCCCACGCGCCGAGGGCGAGCGAGAGTCCAACTCGAAGCACAACGGCGCGCGAGGGCGTCAAACGGTCAGGCACGATCGGGCTCCTTCGAGGCGTCCGAGGCTTCAGGGGGCAGGATCAAACTCCGGGCTCTGGACCCGGGTTCAGAGGTCGCGGCGAACGAATCCCGAGTATCCCACACCCTCTTCAGGGGCGATAGCGGCAACCGCCGCCGCGGAATGAAGGCGGCGACACCAGGACGATCCTCCGCATCGGGACCTCGGGGCGCTTTCTATACGTCCCGCCGGCCGCCGTGGATCCCCCCTGGCGGGCGGCAATCTATCGGTCAGCCGCGAAAAGTGTCAACGCCCGCCCCCGCCCCCGCCCCCGCCCCCGGATCCACCGACTGCGTCATTCCGCTGGAAAGCCGCGCGGCGGGCCGCCTCCTCCATCTGGGGGCTGGAAAGCCCCGCATCCCGCCCCATGGCCAAGGCTTCCTCCATTGGCATGTCCTTGTACCGGGCCAGGTAGGCCGCCCACAGGGCCCCGACCCGGTTCGACGACCCGCAGTGGATGAGCACCGGCCCCTCCGTCTGCCCGAGCACCTGCGCGAAGATGTCCACGTCACCGCCGGAAAGCGTGGCGGGTGTGACGGGGAGCAGGACGTACTCCACGCCCATCTCCTCCGCCGCCGCGCGCTCGTTGAAATCGACCTTGGTGGCCATCTCGTCTTCGGTGCGGATGTTGATGATCATCTTCGTGTGCGTGTCGTTCACGAAGCGGCGCAGCGATGCTTCGTCCGGCTGCCCCGCGAAGTAGAAGCGGCCGTCGCGGAAGATGTTGTTGAACCCGGGGTGGTCCTCGTCGGCCGGGTGCGCGGAGTGAACCCTCGCCTGATCGAGCGTCGAAGCGCACCCGCACAGCGCCGCCGCCCCGATCACCAGCCCCAACGCGATCACATGCATCACATCAACCATGGCCGCCCCTTTCCCCTTCCGCCATTGCCCATTGCCCATTCCCCATTGCCTGCTTCCTCTCACCCCACCAGGCATCCGAACAGTTTCCCCAGCGTCTTTTCCTGCTCGATCGCCATGATCACGCGCCCCGCCTCATCGCACTTCTTCTGACCAACCACTTCGGCCCCGAGCGCATCGAATTTCACCTTGATCTCCTGCTCCGTCATCGGGTCGCGCGGATCGCCCTTCGGCACATCCACGCGCTTGGAGACGCTCCGGCCATCCTTCAGCGTCAGCGTGACTCGGCTGGGCTGGAACTTCGGGAAGAGCGATTCGAACTCCTCGTTCGCCACCACCTTCACCATGTCCATGACGGGGATCAGTTTGGGATCCCGAATGCGCTCGTCCTTGAACTGCAGCGGCGTCACCATCCCGTCCACCAGTCCGACCGCGAGCGAATAGGGCAGCGAGTGGTCCGCCGTCTCCTTGCTGTTCGGGCGGTACTTGTGCGGATCGCCGAGGATGTCCGCCGCCCGCGCGATCACCTCAACCTTGATCTCCTGCACGTCCGCCGCGCGGATCGAGTGCTCCTGCACCGCTTTCATCATCGCCGTCAGCGGCGCGTGGCTCAGCGCCTCGATCGGGAACGATTTCATCCCGCAGTCCACGACCCTGTAATGGCACGATGGGCAGTGCGGAAGCCCCTCCGTCAGTTTCGTCGCGTCGAACGACACCGCCCTCCCGCCCTTGTGCGCGTGCCCGAACACGTGGAACAGCGATTCCTTCCCGTCGATCGCGTGCTCCGGCCCGGTGTACCCCCGCTGCGCGAGCAGCGCCGCCTCGACGCCCGCCCGCGTTGACATCGGGTCAACCGTGTTCTTCATCATCGTCAGCTTGCCCGCCGTCACCGCGCCCAGCGTGCACGAGTGCGCTGCGCTGATGCCGATCGCGTGCTGAATCTGCTCCACGCTCAGGTCCAGCATCCGCGCCGCCGCCACCGGCGCCGCGAACGCCGTCAGCGTCGCGTGGTGCCATCCATATTCCCTGATCCCCGGCAGCCCCATCTCGCACAGCCGCATCTCGATCTCGTACGCGATCACCGTCCCCAGGATCAGGTCCTTCCCCGACAGCCCGTTCATCTCGCAGATCGACATCGCCGCCGGAATGATGTCCGATGGATGGCTCGGATCCGCCTTCCAGTAAATATCGTTGTAGTCCATCGCCCGGATGCACAGCGCGTTCAGGAACGCCGCCATCACCGGATCGGTCTTGTAGCCCGAGCCGATCACCGTGCACGTCGGCTTCCCGCCCAGCAGCCGCGCATACTCCAGCGCAATCTCCACGTCGTGCTGCTTCGATCCGCCCAGCCCGCACCCGAACGAGTCGTACAGGAACAACTTCGCTGCGTGAATCGCCTCCTTCGAGAGCGATTCCCACGTCAGCCCGTGCGCCCATTCCGCGAGCGTCCACGTGAGGTGCTTCGTCTGCGTCGCCTGCCCGCCGTGCGTCGTCGTCGCTGTCGCCATGGCCGATGATCTCCCGCCGCGGCTATTTCCCCGCGCGCGACACGCAATCTAGCCTCAACCCCGTTTAGGCGTCGTGGGGCCGACCCTGCGGCCCCGGCGATGCCAGGCCCCCGGCGCTCCTACCCTTCCCTCCTTGAACCGCCGCCTCAGGAAACCGCTTGCCCTCTTCGCCACGGCGCTCGTCGCCATCGCCTCGGCGCAAGAGGCCCCGCGCGAGCCCGGCGATATCGACCTCGGCCCCCGCCTCACAACGCCCACCGCACTCGGGGAGTTCACGCTCGGCGCCGGCGACATGGACGTCAACGACCGCAACAACTCCCTCCGCGCCGATCTCGAAGTCGGCTACGTCCTCCGCCACCGCACCGACGACCTCCTCCCACGCGTCTACGAACTCGAGCCGCTCTACATTCAGCGCGTCGCATCCGCCGACGAGAACCTCGACCTCACCGCCGGCGTCGGCGGCGGCTTCCGCATCACCACGCGCCGCGAGACGGAGCGCCGCGCCTGGTTCCTCAGAGGCGTCATTCTCCAGCCCAGCGAGCAGGGCGCGCACACCGATCGCCCCGACGACACGATCTACTCCATCGGCGCAGGCGTCGAGTTCCTCATCGATCACCGCGCCACCCCCGCCGATCTCTCCCGCATCGCGCCCGCGCCCACCATCCCCATCCACATCACGCTCGATCCCGCCGCCGCGGCTCTCCTCGAGTCACCCCGTCGCGCCGGCGATGCCCGCGCCCACATCATCGCTGCCTACCTGCACGCCGCCCTCCATCGAACCGGCGATCACGCCGGCCCCGCGACCGCCTTCGTTCACGCCCCCGCGCCCGGCGACACGCTCCCCATCGACGCCCGCACCCTCATCGCCGACCTCGGTCTCTTCCTCACGCGCGAAGAGCAGGCCACGCTCGCCGACACCGGCACGCACCCTCCCGGCTCGCCCGAGCGCCTCGCCATCCTCCAGCGCACGATCGAGCCGCGGCTCATCGCCGCTCTCCGCGGACCCCGCCCGCTCACCCTCTTCGTCCCCGGCGATTCCACACTCCGCATCGTCACCATTCGCCCGCAAGCCGCGCCCGCCGACCGCCGCGCACCCACCTCCCTCGACTCCGACCTCATAATCGAGGACTTCCTCAGCCGATTCTGACCCCGCCCGTAGTCTTCCCGCTCTCCATTTCACGCCCGGCTATGATCCCTGCCCGCCTCAAACCGCGGCTGGCACGCGCCGCCGGGTGGATCCCCAGGAGTTCGCAATGAAGACCGCACGCATCGCCGCCGCATCCGCTCTGGCTCTGCTCCTCCTCGCCTTCCTGCGGCCCGCCGTGGCGCCCGCCCAGCAGGGTGGTTCCGGGGGTATGTCGTGGGAGCAGCAGAAGTCCTACGCCATCGGCCACGACCTCGGCGCCGAAATCCGCGCCGGTCTCGAGCAGGACGGCGTCAAGGTCGATCACGACGCCCTCGTCCAGGGCTTCGCCGACGCCCTCCGCGCCGCCGAGCCCAAACTCTCCCACGATGAAATGGGCCGCGCCCTCGCCCGCGTCCATCACGAGGTCAGCAGCCGCCTGGTGGAAGACCGCCTGAAGGACGATCCCGTCTTCAAGGCCCTCCACGACGAGAACATGCGCAAGAGCCGCGAGTTCCTCGCCGCCTTCGCCAAGCGCGATGGCGCGCAGCGCCTCCCCAGCGAAATCCTCTACATCGTCCAGGAGAAGGGCGATGGCCCCGCGCCCAAGGAGTCCGACACCATCGTCGTCTCCTACCGCGCCATGCTCCAGAACGGCCTCGAAGTCGCCAACGTCCAGCGCACTGAGGTGCCTGTCGAGACCATGCTCGTCGGCCCCCGCGCCCTCGCCACCAGCATGCACGTCGGCGATCGCTGGATCGCCGCCATCCCGCCCGAGCAGGCCTTCGGCGCCGCGGGCATGCCGCCCGAAGTCGGCCCCAACGAGACCCTGATCGTGGACGTCACCCTCCACGCCGTGAAATGACCGCCCGCGCCGCATCAACCCGGCTCACCGCGCGCATCGCCCTCGCCGCGCTCCTCGCCGCCGCGCTCGGCGTCGGCGCCGCTCTGGCGCAGCAGCGCATCGTCGGCGGCTATGCGCTCGATCGCAACCTCAACGTCAACAGCGCCGGCGTGAACGCCTATTCCACCCGCGGCCGCTCCGGCGTCGCGCCGAACCTCATCCAACAGCCGCGATATTCCCGCAGCCGCGCCTCCGGCAACATCGTCGCCACCGACCGCGGCCTCTTCGCCGCGCCGCGCTACCGTCCCGGCCAACAGCAGATCTCTGCCGGCACCACCTACACCGCCACCACATACGTCTCGGGCGGCGGTCTCGGCGTCGGTCAGGCACGCGTGGTCGCGCCGCGCCCGCCTCAATACAACTGGGCCGCATCCTCGCGCCCCGCCGGGCTCACGCCCCGTGCCTACACGCCGCCCACCTCCAACTACCTGCGCTCCGCGCCCTCGCTCGGCGGATCCGTCGGAACCACCATGGTGCGCCCCACCGGCGGTGCGCCCCGCCCCGCCACCGCCGCGGGCCTCACCGCCCCCACATACCGCCCGCCCGCGCGCAATCCGTTCATGGCCGGCCGCTGACCCCCCCGCACATCTCAAGAGGCCCGCCCCGGGACACGCAGCGCCATTCCCGCGCGCCGATTCCGCGCCCGAACGTTGCCTCGCCGCCGCTCTTCCTCCTGGCCCCCTCAGGCCCTGCCGCGTTGGGTAGGACGGAAGAAACGCGTCGAAGAAACACGTCGGAAAAAACCCGTAACGCCTGCGCCTTCGGCGAGTGGGCGCAAGCGCCTCAAAGGAGGGAGCGTGCGGCGCGATCCCGACAGCGAATGTCGGGATCGCCCGCGCGCACACGTCACTCCGGGGCCCCCCGTGTGGCCGGGCGCACTCCGGTAGGGATACGGCCCGCCGTGCCCGCGATGACTCAGCGCGCCCCCATCCCTCAGCGCCACCCCGCTCGCGCACCACGCGCCCGCGGTAGGGGCACGGCCCGCCGTGCCCGTGGCGACTCAGCGCACGCATGCATCTCCGCGCCGCCCCTTCGCGCAAGACGCCATCGCCCGCCCCAACCCATTTCCTCTACAATCCCCGCCCGCGCGCCTCGACCGGCGCCGCCGTCCATTCACGCCCGCTCCGGCCCCTTCACCCCCGCGCCCACCCGCGCAGGAGATCGCCACCAGTGCCCAAGTACCACATCGCATGGATGCCCGGCGACGGCATCGGCAAGGACGTCATGGACGCCGCGAAGATCGTCCTCGACGCCCTCAAGTTCGACGCGAAATACACCCACGCCGACATCGGCTGGGACTTCTGGTGCTCCGAAGGCGACGCCCTCCCCGAGCGCACCGTCAAGATTCTCCGCGAGACCGATTGCGCCCTCTTCGGCGCCATCACCAGCAAGCCCTCCGATGAAGCCGCGGAGGAACTCGCCCCCGCCCTCCGCGACAAGGGCCTCGTCTACCGCTCCCCCATCGTCCGCCTCCGCCAGATGTTCGATCTCCACACCAACCTCCGGCCCTGCAAGGCCTACCGCGGCAACCCGCTCAACTACCGCGGCTCGGTCGGCAACCCCGTGGAAGATGGCGCCATCGACCAGGTCGTCTTCCGCGAGAACACCGAGGGCTCATACTCCGGCGTCGAGTTCTTCCCGCTGCCGGACGCCGTATACGAAGCCCTCTGCGCCAACAAGAACATGAAGCCCTGGAAGGATAAGGGCCTCGCCAACGTCGCCCTCTCCACACGCATCATGAGCCGCCAGGGCTGCGAGCGCATCACCCGCTCCGCCTTCGACTACGCCGTGAAGCACGGCCGTAAGCGCGTCACGCTCGTCGAGAAGCCCAACGTCCTCCGCGAGACCGGCGGCCTCATGACCCGCGCCTTCCGCGACGTCGCGAAGCAGTATTCGAAGATCCGCGCCGATGAAGCCAACATCGACGCCATTTGCATGTGGATGTTCAAGAACCCACAGGACTACGACATCCTCGTCGCCGAGAACATGTTCGGCGACATCATCAGCGATCTCTGCGCCGGCCTCATCGGCGGCCTCGGCTTCGCCGCCAGCGCCAACATCGGCGACAAGTACGCCGTCTTCGAGCCCACCCACGGCAGCGCGCCCAAGTACGCCGGCCAGCACAAGGTCAACCCCATGGCCATGCTGCTCACCGTGAAACTCATGTTCGACTGGCTCGGCGAGAGCGACAAGGCCACGCGCCTCGAAAACGCCGTCAGCGCCGTCATCCGCGAGCACAAGGTCGGAACCTACGACGTCGGCCTGAAGAACACCTCCCTCGAAGTCGCCCACGAAGTCGCCCGCAAACTCTGAGGAAAATGCCGAACGCAGAGGAGCGCAGAGGAACGCAGAGGGGAAGACCGAACCCGGAGGAAGACAGAGGAAAACGGAGGAGTGAACAAGGCTCGGGATGAGGTGTGACGTGGCCCATGAATGACTGTGGCCCCCGGCCTGGATGGCTTCACCTCTTCCATTGCTCTCCCTGCCTTCCTCTGTGCATCTCTGTGTCCCTCTGTGTTCTCTGTGTTGAACTCTTCTCTTCCGCTTTCCCCATGGACTTCGCCATCATCACGGCCGTTGCCCTCGTCGCCGCCGGGCTCACCTTCTTCTCCGGCTTCGGTCTCGGCACGCTCCTCCTCCCCGCATTCGCCCTCTTCTTCCCCATCGAGGTCGCCGTCGCCGCCACCGCCGTCGTTCACCTCGCCAACAACCTCTTCAAGTTCGGCCTCGTCCGCCGCTGGATCGATTGGCCCGTCTTCTGGCGCTTCGCCCTCTCCGCGGCGGCGCTCGCCCTCCTGGGCGCGTGGATCCTCACCCTCCTCTCGGATCTCGGCGTCATCGCCCGCTGGTCGTTCGGCGGCAACGGCCGCGCATTCGAAATCACACCCGTCAAACTCACCATCGCCGTCCTCATCGCGATCTTCGCCATCCTCGATCTCTCCCCGCGCTTCGAGCGCCTCGCCTTCCCGCGCACATGGCTCCCCCTCGGCGGCGCGCTCTCCGGCTTCTTCGGCGGCCTCTCCGGACACCAGGGCGCGCTCCGCTCCGCCTTCCTCATCCGCTGCGGACTCTCCAAGGAAGCCTTCATCGCCACCAGCGTCGCCGCGTCCGTCCTTGTCGATGCCGCGCGACTCATCGTCTACGGCGCCGATTTCGCCGCCGGCGGCTCAAACGCCCTCGATTCCCGCGCCCTCTGGCTCCGCGTCGCCGCCGCAACGCTCGCCGCCTTCATCGGCTCGCTCATCGGCGCACGACTCGTCAAAAAAGTCACACTCCGCGCCGTCCAGGTCATCGTCGCCGTCGGGCTCCTCCTCCTCGCCGCCGCCATGGCCCTCGGCCTCGTCTGAACCGCTGAGAACGCGCGCCTCGCGCAACATCCCTCCTTCGGTCGTGGGCACGGCCCGCCGTGCCCGCGACGACTCGGCGCACCATTTCCGTCGGCGCGCTCAACCAGCGCACACGCCACGCTGTGCGGCCACGGCCCCGTGCCCGCGCCGTCTCACCTCGCCCACGTCCCGACCCCTCGCGCTCGCCCCGGCGCAACCCCACCACGCCCTTTCTTCCCCTTCCTCCGTCTTCCTCCGGGTTCGATTGACCTTCCCTGCGTTCCTCCTCTGTGTTCCGCGCATCCCCTCACCCCGCCGCCAGGTCGTCCTTGAACAGCGGCCGCCCCGCCAGCGAAACCCAGAACCCCCACGCCCCCACCGCCACCACGATCAGCGGCCCCACCAGACCCTCCGCCGCGTGCCACCGATCGAACTCCACTGTGATCGGCGACGAGAAGAAGAACGTCGGCGTGAGCCACATCGTCATGAACGACAGCACGCCCAGACGCAGCAGCGTCCCGCACAGGATGGCCGTTGACACGACGACCCAGCCCCATGCGGGCCAGTCGTCGCCGTACGTGAAGAAGCCGGAGAACAGCGTGATGATGATGGCCGCAAACACCGTCGCCGCAAGCGCCGGCCTGCGCAGCGTGAGCCTCAGCAGCAGCAGCAGCGTCATCAGCGCCAGCGCGGTAAGCACACTCGATTGAGATCCGAAGAAGAATGCGCTGGCCAGTCCCCTCCCTCCATTGAGCGCATCCACATTCATGGACATCTCGTCCGCAGGAACGGCCCGCCCTGTCCCGCGCCTCACCATGTTCGTCACCGAATCCAGCAGCGGGACGAATACGCCCGCGATGCAGCCGAGCAGCACGTCCCTCCCGACCATCGGGTCGCGCAGCCGCCCCGAGAGCAGCCTCGACCACGAGATCTGCAGCCGCGGCCAGTGCCGGCGCATGGAGGGCTCCAGCGCGATGTACAGCCCCCACGCCAGCAGCGCCAGCCCCGCCGACATCACCAGCGCCCGCATCAGCAGCCATCCCTCGCCGCCGGCGAGCTGGTGGTGCGCGCTGAACGCCCACCCCGCCATGAGCGCCACGAACGTGAACACCGCCAGCCTGAATGCGCCCCGCCGGTCTCCCCGCCTGGCGCGCAGATTCCGGGCCGCCAGAAGCCCGGCCCCGCCCAGAATGCTCAGCAACAGGAACGTGAACACGATGTCGGTCGCCGTATCGAGACCGCTCTCCTCCCCCGCCGATGTCGTCCGGTCCCACGGCCCCAGCAGCGCGAAATACGCCGGGTTCCCGCCGCACGCCCCCGCCTCAATCCGCAGGTGGAACTCAGGCGCCTCTGGCCATGCGCCCGTCCATGCGCTTCGCTCGTCGCAGTAGACCGGCGGAGCATGGATCGGCGCTGCAGGCGAGAAAACGCCTTGATCGAGCCCGGCCGCCGCGAACAGCCGCGACCAGTCCACCGGCCCGGGGGGCGGAGTCGGCGGGCCCACACTTCCGTCCGCGCTGCCATCGATCAGCGGTGGAACCGCCGCGAACTGCACCAGACGCCCCTCGCCGTCCAGCATCATGCGCACCATGCCCGGCTGTTCAAACGGCGGATCCATCCAATCCACAGCGCCGTAGATCTTGATCGCCGCCATCGCGATCGGGCTGGCCCGAAGCCCGAACCCCAGCGCCGCAGGGCGCCCCGCCTTCAGTCGATCCCATCGGGACGGCGAATCGTCGATCTCCTCGATGTGCTCAAGGTACGCGTTGTGAACTTCGAAACTCCACCACGTGTCGCGCAGGCTCTCTTCGTAGCCGAACCGCCGCGCAATCTCCTCTGCACGATCCGCCAGCACGACCGGCGACCGCGGCGGCGGCATCATGGCCAGCGGCGACGTTGTCCCCCGCAGCCATACCGTCGCCGCGCTCAGCCCGATCAGCGCCGCCAGGCACAACACCGCCACCCCCGGCCGCAGGCCCCCAGCCTCGCCCGCCTGCGCCACCATCTCCGGCGACGGCGTCTCTCCCGCGGCAATCGCCATCGCCAGCGGGTCGCCTCCCGGCAGCGCCGCCGCCACCGCGATCGCCGATGGCGGCCGGTTCCGCGGCTCCGTCTCAAGGCACCGCAGGATCACCCGCTCCACCACCGGGTCCATGTCGTCGATCAGGCTCGAGGGTGTCGCCAGGTCCCCGCTCTCGCGCATCCGCTGCATCGCCGCCAGCGACTCCGCCTTGTACGCTTCGCGCCCCGTGTAGATCTCATACAGCACCAGCCCCAGCGCATAGAGATCGCTCCGCACCGTCACTTCGCGCCCGGAGAGCTGCTCAGGCGCCATGTACGCCGGCGTCCCCGCGCCCGCGCCGCCGTCCTTCACCTCGTGCGCCAGCGCCGCGATGCCGAAGTCCGTGATCCGCACATTGCCCCGCCCGTCCAGCATCACGTTCGAAGGCTTGAGGTCGCGGTGCAGCACCCCCCGCTCATGCAGCGCCGCCAGCCCCGCGCACAACTGCCGCGCGATCTGCCCCGCCTTGTCCCTGGGCAGCCGCCCGATGCGCATGAGCAGGCCCGCGAGATCCTCCCCGTCCACATGCTCCATCGCGATGAAGTGCTCGCCGTTCGCCTCGACGATGTCGTACGTGCGGCAGATGTTGGGATGCGCCACCTCTCGCGCAATCCGCACCTCGGCGTGCAGACGCCGGAGCCGGTCCTCGTCTCGCGCCAGCCCGTGCGGCAGGAACTTGAGCGCCACCGATTGCCCCAACTTCAGATCGTCGGCGCGGTACACCTCGCCCATCCCGCCGCGCCCGATCCGCGAGACGATCCTGTACCGCCCCGCCAGCATCGCGCCCGGCGCGAATCGCTCGGCGGTCGCCGGAATCGTGGATGAGCCGCGGCCGTGCGCCCCGCCCCCGGTCGTCGTCAGCGTCGGGATGTCGTCCTGGCGCTTGCCGCCGCCATCCATCGCGTGTCACTCCGCGTCGCCGCCGGTTGCCGCCATGGTATCATGTCGTCGGAAGAGATCATCGAGGAGGTCCGCATGGCCACGCTCGTTGTCACGGAAGGCCCCGCAATCGGAGAGCGCTTCACGCTGCCGCGCGATCAGGTCGTCTCCGTCGGCCGCGACAGCGAATGTGTGTTTCAGGTTGTCGATCCCTACATGTCGCGCAAGCACATGCAGGTCCATTACGAGCCGAAGGTCTCCCGCTTCATCGTGCGCGATTATCGCAGCGCCAACGGCGTCATGGTGAACGGCTGCACACTGGCGGAGGAGGCGCCCCTGCGCAGCGGCGATTCCATCCGCATCGGCCACACCACGCTCGTCTTCGTCGATCGCGATTTCAGCGATGACGAGGAGGCCCTCACCCACGCCAAAGCCACCCAGGAGTGGAAGCGCACCACCGTCATCGAGTAAGCGCCGGCCCCCCTTCGGTAGGGGCACGGCCCGCCGTGCCCACGACGACTCGGCGCACCTACATCCCTCGCCGCCCAACCAGCGCCCACGCGCCACCCCGCACCCCCCCCGCGCCCGCCCGCGCGCAACCCTGCCCGTTCTTTCCTCCTCCATCTCCCTCCGTCTTCCTCCGGGTTCATTCCTCCTCTCCGCGCCCCTCTGCGCTCCTCTGCGTTCCCGCTTTCTTCCCTCGCTGGTACCCTCACCGCCCATGAGCGCATTCTGGATCCAGGCCGTCGTCGCCGTCGGCCTCTTCGCCGGTCTCCTCTGCGTTGTCGAACTCGGGTACCGCGCCGGGCGCCGCGCGACCGTCCGACGGCGCGACGATCCCAACAGCCCCTCCGCCGGACAACTCGGCGCCATCCAGGGCGCCATCCTCGGCCTCGTCGGCCTCCTCCTCGGCTTCTCATACGCCGGCGCCGCGTCGCGTTTCATCGAACGCCAGGCCCTCGTCGTCGAGGAAGCCAACGCCATCTCCACCGCCTACCTCCGCACCGGCCTCCTCGATGAGCCCCACCGCTCCGACCTGCGCACACTCCTCCGCGACTACACCCAGGTCCGCGCCGCAACCTTCGAGCATCTGCAGGTGCGAGCCATCCTCGAACGCATGAACGACGCCGCGCGCATGCACGCGCCCATCTGGTCCGCCGCCCAGGCCGGCGTCGAAGCGAGGCCCGCCGTCACGATGGCCGTCCTCGTCCCCGTCAATCAGGTCATCGACCTCCAGACCGTCCGTCTCGCCGCGTTCCGCCGACACCTGCCGCCGCTCGTCATCGGCCTGCTCGGCGTCTGCGCATCCTTCGCCCTCGCCGCCATCGGCTATGGCTGCGGCATCGCCGGCCGCCGCAACCTCCCCTTCACCGGAGCGCTCGCCATCGTCGTCGCCGCCGCCGTCTGGACCACCCTCGACCTCGACTACCCCCGCCTCGGCTTCATCCGCCTCGACGACACCGCCCTCCGCGCCATCGACTTCGACAGCATGCCCTAAACGCACCGCCCCGCGCACCGCTCCGCGCGCCGCCCTCGTCCGCGCCCCACCGCGCCCGCGCCCCACGCGCCCCTTCGGTAGGGGCACGGCCCGCCGGGCCCGCGACGACTCACCGCACCCGCGTTCCACCGCGCCGCCCACCCCGCGCACACGACTCAAACCCCTCTCCCCGGCTTTGCGGGGAGAGGGAAGGGTGAGGGGCTCTCCTCCTACCTCCTCTCCGAGCCTCGTCTTGCCGGGTGCGAACGCCTTGTGAACTCTTCCGTTTGAGCACCCATGTCGCGCTATTCGCGCGCCGCGCCCAACGAACTCGCGCGCCGCCCCGCTCGCGCTCTCCGCCCGAGGGAGGTGCGGAGGGAACCGGCATGTTCCCTCTGCATCAGCGCACGCACACCCACCAGCCCACAACAAACATCGCGCACAACCGATCATTCCGAACCCCTAGAACCGGATCGTCACCCCCCCGAACAGCAACACATCCTCTCCGCGCCCGTTCAGCGCCGCCACCGCGCCGAAATCAACCACAACATCGCTCCCGATCGCATACGTCAACCCCGCGCTCACGAACGGCCGGTAGTCCACCTTCGAATCCAGCGTCATGAAGCCCACGTACTCCACGTACCCCGATAGATCGCCCCAGATCGGCCGCGACAACACCGCCGTGTGGCCGAACTGCGTCTCGTAGTCGCTGTCCGCCTCGTTGCGCACGAAATCGAACTCGATCTGCAGCCCGAGACTCCACTCGCCGCCGAGATCGAACGCCGCCGGCACGATGATCCCGCCCTCGACCCGGTCCGACGCGACGTCGTCATCCCCCGTGGGAAACGACACAAACGGCAGCAGCGCAACCGCCACCGGCCCTGAGTCGTTGCCCAGCAGATTGATCTTGGAGCGCACTTCCAGCCCGCCCACGCCCTCCGCAGTCTCGCCCCCGCCCTCCTGATGCAGGTAAGGCGCGAACACGAACTGCACGTCCAGCTCGTTCAGCACGCCCACTTTGAGATTGAACGGCGCAAACGCGAAGCCGCGCTGCGACCCAGCGCCGTCTCCGTCGTCGTACGTCCACTCCACGGCGCTCATCTCGATCTGCACCGCGCCCGCGTCCACCGTGTACGGACTCTCCGTCTGATCCGGCCGGTCCGGGCTGATCGGGCGCAGCAACTCCCGCGGCGTCGGATTGAAGATCGTGAACCCACTCTTGTCGGGCCCCGCCGGCGCCACCGGCCCCTGCGCCGGATCGCCCGCCGCGCCGACCGCACACCCAAGACCCGCCGCGGCGGGCGCGAAACATCTCCGGCAGAGGCTGCGCATGGAGTCTCCTTGACCGGACAAACCCGGCGTTAAGCGACAAACGCCATCGCTCCGTAGCGCTGGCTACAAGAGATGTAGCATAGGCTACAACCCCAGTCAACCCTCTCCCTCGCCCACGCGCCCGCGCCACGCTCGCCCGCGCCCTACGCGCCCATCGGTGGGGGCACGGCCCGCCGTGCCCGCGGCGACTCAGCGCACCTCCATCCCTCAGCGCACCCCCGCTCGCGCACACGCGACGACTCTGCGCACCCACATCCCTCGCCGCCGCTCAACCAGCGCCCACGCACCGCCCCCGCACAACCCCACGCGCCCGTCCGGCGCGCCCCACCACACCTTCTTCCCCTCCGTCTCCCTCCGACTTCCTCCGGGTTCATTCTGCAGCGCACCCCCGCATGCGCTCTCCGCCGGCGGGAGGTGCGGAGGGAACCGGCAGGTTCCCTCTGCATCACCGCCCCGCGCGCCTCAAGCCCTCGCTCATCCCGTTGACAGAAAAATCGCGCGCACAAAACCCGTCACTCCATGCCCCGCTACACCCTGCCCCACAACCACTTCCGCGCAGTGACCTGTTTTGTGCGCAAATCTCCGCGCCGAAACCCACTTTCCCCTTGAACCAACCCGCCCCCATGCGATGATTCCCCTCGCATCCCGCCCAGCCGCACGCCCCTCCTCACCCTTCCGGAGCAACTCCCATGCGCAACCCCGCACCAACCGCCCGATCGCTCCCGGCGCGCATCATCCTCCTCTTCCTCTCCGCCCTCTTCATTCCCGCGCCCTCCGCCGCCTCCGCCCCGCCCGCCGAAACCCCCGCTCCCATCAACCTGCGCCCCGAGACCCCCATCCCGCTGCGCCGCGACGTCATTATCGAGTTCAACGCCGATGACGGAACGCCCCTCGAAGCCAAACTCAGCGTCCCCACCATTTCCCGCGTCGGCGAAAACGCGGCGGGCGCCCCAGCGGTCGCTTCCGGGGGCGTTCCCGTCGTCTTCTACCTCCACGGCGCCGGACTCAAGACCTACGACAACCCCTTCGGATACCGCGACGACACCGGCGAGGTGAAAGTCGGCCGATACCTCGATTTCTACGCCGATGAACTCGCCCGCCGCGGAATCGCGTTCTTCCGCATGAGCAAACGCGGCTGCCAGGCCCTCTCCGAACCCCCCTACATGAAAGTCGATCGCGAGGTCTTCGCGAAGGCCACCCACCCCGTTCTGCTCGCCGATTACGAACAAGCGCTCCAAAACCTGCGCAAACAGCCCGAAATCGATGAAGACCGCATCGTTCTCATCGGCGCCAGCGAAGGCACGCGCCTCGCCCCCCAACTCGCCCTCCGCAGCCCCGCGGGAATCGCCGGAATCATCATGGCCGGCTACGCCGCGGATAACGCGAAAAACACCGTCATCTGGCAGAACTCCATCGGCCCCTGGCGCAACATCCAGCACCTCTTCCCCGCCGCCCGCGACGGCGCGCTCACAAAGGAGGAGTACGACGCCTTCACCGCCGAGCCCGCGAATGCCCCTATCGCGCAGGCCGTCCCCTTCACCGTGCTCGACGCCGATGCCGATGGATCACTCACCGCGCAGGATCTGGAGCAGATGAACCGTCCCCGCCTCGACGCCATCCTGAAAGCCGTGGACGAAGGCGACGACGAACTCCTCTGGCGCGCGGTTTTGAACCTTTCTTCCGAATATCTGCGCAGTTGGTGGGTTTCCGAACCGAATTCCGCGTTTTTGCTCAAACTCGATATCCCGCTCGCCATCTTCCACGGCGGCCTCGACGGCGCCTGCCGCGTCGAAGGCGTGCACGAAACCGAAAAAACTCTCGAAGAAGCCGGAAAAGACAACCTCACCACCCACATCTACCCCATGAGCAATCACGACCTCGACTGGACCTGGCAATCCGCCCAAAACGGCGGCGCCCAGCCCTTCCGCGACATGTTCACCCTCGTCGAGCAACTCACCGCCGCGCAGCCGAATCCCTGATCCCGCTCCCTCTTTGACAACCAAAGATCCCCCTCGCGCGGCGGCGCGCAGATCGCACCGGTTGGAACACCGGGTGGCACGGGAGAAACCGCCCCGGTTTCGAGGGGATTGAGCGACGGTTGCGTGGGGTGGTGGGGCGCGGGGGGGTGGATCGGCATAGTCACGCAAAGCCGAGCCGTGACATGCCACCCAACGCCACCCAATGCCACTCAAGGAGGTGCGTGTGGCATGGACAACCGCTCTGGGTTGTCCATGCTCTTCGCGCGAAGCATGGGTCGGCGAAGCGCCGTCGATGCCACACGGGGTGAGCGATTGGTTCGTGCGAGCGACGGTTGCGTGGGGTGGTGGAGCGCGCGGGGTGGTTCGGCATAGTCACGCAAAGCCGTGACCATGCCACCCAATGCCACCGGAAGCGTGGGAGCCGGGCTGCGCCGTTGCGTGCGCTTGGAACACAACGGTCAGTGCTTCCCTCGCTTGCGCTTCGGGCTCGTTGGTCGAGAGCCCCGACAGGGGCGACGGGATGGAGCCACCGGTGGAGTCCGCCGAAAGGCGGACGCAACCGGTGGACCACGGCGCCCTTCCCGTATCGCCCCCGGAGGGGGCGAGGGATGTGGTCCACGTGATGCGCGAATGAACAGCGCAGCGCGTGGTCGCGAATCAAATCCTCCGCCCCGTCCGGGGCGGGAGGGATCAGGGGGCGTGTCCCACGGGCTTGCCCTCCGCCTGCGGTCCGCCTTGGCGGACTGCGCCCGTGGCCACATTCCTGCGCCCCTTCGGGGCTGAGATCTAAGGCGCGCCCGGGACACCGCGGCCGAGGTTCACGCTCATTTCCAGCCACCACACCAGCGCCATGCCGGCGACGAGCAGGAGCGGAACGACGACGAGCGATACGAGGAAGAGCAGTTTCCAGCGACGATGAGCCGGGCGAACCTGCGGGCGGCGCGGGGAGACCATCGGGAGACGCTCACGTCACAGTCTCGATCGGCATGGTGATCGTCTACGCCGACCTCTTGTGGTCCGGCCGTTTTCGCTGCTGCTCGCGGAGGCGCCGGGCGTGTTCAGCCCAGTAGGCGAGTTCCTGCTCGCGGGTCTTGCCGCGGAGTTCTTCGCGGATCTTCTGCTGGGCCAGGCGCTTCATCTCGACGCAGTCGAATGTCTTGGTCATCGTTGGCCGCCTTCCTCGTAGAGAACGACTTCCGCGGGGGAGTAGATGCCGATCTCCGGCAGGCCGCGAAGGGTGTTCACAGCATTGTAGCGCGGGGCTTTGTCGCGGTGAACGATGTGCGCTGGAATGCTGGAGCGCGAGACGCGGGAGCATGAGATTGAGACGCTGGAGCGCGCGGTGTGGCAGCAGAGATGGTGAATGCAGGAGAGACGTGGCGGCTTGGGCCTGAGGTTCGACGTTGGAGAGCCCCGGCAGGGGCGCCGGGATGGAGCCACCGGTGGAGTCCGCCGCAGGCGGACGGAACCGGTGGACCGCGCGGCGCCCTCTCCCGTTCCCTCTCTCTTCCTCATCTTCGCCCCCGGGAGGGGGCGAGGATTGCTTCGTGCGCGATGCAAATCATCCAGCGCCGCCGGCCCGAATCAATCTCTCCGCCCCATCCGGGGCGGGCGGGAAGAAGAGGCGCGCAAACTTGGGGCGCGCGAATGCAGAGGGAACCGTGCCGGTTCGCTCCGCACCTCCCTCCGGCGGGGAGGCAGCTGCGCTAGGCCGCGGCGGTTGGGGGTTGGGGCGGCTCGTCGGGGCGGAGGCGCGGGGTGAGGTGGATGTAGACGATCCAGAGGATGGAGGCGCAGAAGGCGGTCCAGACTGCAGCGCCGATGAAGGGGATCGCGTAGAGGCCGAAGCGGGCGTTAATGACTGCCGCTTCCATGGTCATGATGACCGGGATCATCACGGAGAGCATGAGCGTGGCCTCGCTCGGCGCGATGCGGTTGAGCGCGGCCTGCCGCGTCTTGACGTGAAGCGCCCCCACGATGGCCCCGGCGCAGAGGACCCCGAGAAGATAGGACGCGATGCGGATGCTTTGGGCGAGAGTCAGCCTTTCGAGACAGAAGGCGGCCACCTGAAGCACGAAGGCCGCGATGACGACGGTGGTTGCGACGGGGTGCTGGCGAAACTCACGTGCGATGTCGGTCCGGAGCGTCGAGGCCAGCGGGGCGCTGAGCAACGGGGGTTCGGGAGAGGCCTGGGGAGTGCGCGTCTGGTCCATGGGTCGAGCGTACCCTCGCGGGCGGCTTACGGAGGGGAACACCGACCGCGCAGGGCAGCGGATCCGTGGCACGGGGGAGCCCCCTCCTAAAGTCGGTACCACGCAGCCGTCACCCAGCCGGTGCCGCCCCGCCACTCGGTGGCACCCGACCACCTCCACCGCCATTACGGACCAGCTCCGCTGTCAGCGCGTCGACCATCCGGTCGCTGTATAGCTTCTTCGAACCACTTCTTGGACTTCCAGGATCCAGGTATCTGATAAAACAGTAGTTTGGATTCCCTTCCAAACGTCGCCTGAGCTCATGGTAACGCTGGTTCTCAACCAAAGTCGGAACTCGCTGCTTCATTTCCGTCGTCAGGCTCCGGTAGTCATAAGGGTACAGGCGCCGGACGCCATCGTCTTTCAGCTGAATGGACGGTAACCTGGGATCAGTCGAAATGCTGACACCCTGTGTGGACTGAGATGTTGAAGGGCCGTCGCTGACGGAGACAGCGACTGTGGCGCCAAAGGGAGCTTCGATGACTTTTCGAATAGCGTCTTGCCGACGAGCGTGCAGCCGATCGAATATGGCGCGCAGATCGGCGGATCGGGCAGGCTCACTTTTGCCTGAACGCCGCACATAGATCGTTCCCCTACGAAACGCGTGTTTGGTCTTCTTGGCGCTTTCCTGATAGCTTCCG
>CAZGVW010000271.1:0-4096 GCA_964529265.1 uncultured Phycisphaeraceae bacterium | reverse complement strand
CATCCACCGGCGCCCGCATCGCCTCCACCGTGTCCGCGGCCAGCGCGCGCAGCGGCGTCAGCCACAGCACGCGCAGGCCTTCGGAATCGCTCGATGCGCGCTGCGTCCGCGCGCCGCCCCGCGGCTGCGCCGGCGCATCCGTCTGGGCGCCGGCGCCCTCCTCCATCCCCTCCATCACAGGCCCGAGCCACGCCGCGAGCGTCTTGCCGACGCCGGTCGGCGCGTGAATCAGCCCGCTCTCGCCCCGCGCATACGCCTCCCACGCCTCGCGCTGGAAGTCGAACGGCGTCCAGCCGCGCTCCGCAAACCACCCCTGCACGCGCGCGTTCATCCGAGGCGCCCCCGCGCCATCTGCGCCGGGTGGACTCTGCCGCTTCCGGGCGCCCCGGGGCCAGCGCCCCGCATGGCGAAGCCGCGAGGCGGTCGCACGGTGGTCCGGCATGGCGTCCGCTCGAGAGTCACAGCCGCATGTTGTAGGCCCTTCGCGAGGCGTTCGCCCCGGCGCACTGTTCGCCGCGCCTCCGGACCCCCGCTACGGTCGGTTGGAGGTTCGCATGCACGCACACCGGGTTTCAATGCGCACTCACTTTGCCGCGGCGGCGTCGGTTGCGATTGCGTCTTCGGCGACAACGGCCCGCGCCGGCGAACCGCCTCCCTGCGATCAGATCCCCACATTCGAGGATGGCCTCACGCCTTCCTTCGAAATCCACGTCGCCACCACCGGCAACAACCAGACCGGCGATGGCTCCATCGGCAACCCATACGCCACCATCTCGCGCGCCGTGCAGGACGCTGCGCCCGGCGCCGCCATCCGCATCCACGAAGGAACATACTCCGGCGGCACGTTCATCTCCGGCCTCGAGGGCGCAACGGGCGCCCCGATCTGGATCGGCGGCGCCCAGACCCCCGGTGAAGCACCGCCGATCATCTCCGGCGCAGGCGAGGGCCTGCACCTCTCCGAAGTCCGCTGGCTCATTCTCCACGATCTCGAAATCACCGGCGCGAGTCAGAACGGCGTCAACTGCGACGACGGCGGCGAATACAACAACCCCGACGCCACGCGCCACGTCATCTTCCGCAACCTTCACATCCACGATGTCGGCTCGACCGGCAATCAGGACGGCCTGAAACTCTCCGGCGTCGATGACTTCCTCGTGCTCGATTGCACCATCGAACGATGGGGCGGCGGCGGCAGCGCCATCGACATGGTCGGCTGCCACGCAGGGCTCATCGCGCGCTGCGCCATCGCGCAGGGCGGCTCCAGCGGCGTGCAGTGCAAGGGAGGCAGCGAGGACATCGAGATCCGCTGGTGCCGCATCGAGAACTCCGGCCAGCGCCCGCTGAACATCGGCGGCTCGACCGGCTTCGAGTTCTTCCGCCCGCCCCTCTCCGCATCCGCCGACAGCGCCGAGGCCCGCAACATCCGTGTCCTCGGCAACGTCATCATCGGCGGCGTCACCGCCATGGCCTTCGTCGGCGCCGAAGACTGCCTCGCCGCGCACAACACGATCATCGCGCCCACGTCGTGGATCATGCGTATCCTCCAGGAAACCACATCGGGCGATGGCTTCACGTTCGTTCCCTGCCGCAATAACCGCTTCGAGAGCAACCTGGTCTGGTTCGATCGCTCCGACCTCAGCGCCTTCGTCAACGTCGGCCCCAACACCGCGCCGGAGACGTTCACCTTCTCGCATTGCCTGTGGTGGGCGTTCGATAACCCGGCGCAGTCCGCGCCCAGCCTCCCCGCGCCGCAGACCAGCGCCGTGATCGGCCAGAACCCCCTCCTCGCGAGCCCCGCCGCGGGCGAATACTGGATCACGCCCGGCAGCCCCGCCATCGCCGCGGCAAACGCTCCCTCGCCCCTCGAAGCCGGCATCGGCGGCGCGTGCTTCTGCGATTCAGCGGATATCGGCGCCTATTCCATCAACTTCGCCACCGGCGAATCCTGCGCCGCCGATTGCCCCGCCGACCTCAACGCCGATGGCGCCATCGGCAGCGGTGACCTCGCCGCGCTCCTCGCGCAGTGGGGCCCCTGCGCCCGCGGCACGCCACCCTGCAGCGCAGACCTCAACGCCGACGAATCCGTGAACGCCTCCGACCTCGCGCTCCTGCTCGCCTCCTGGGGCGCCTGCGGATAAAGCCCGCGCCTCGACCGAAGGAACCCGCCTTCCCCTCCGGCGTCATTCGCGTCATCATCCGCCAGTCGATGACGCCGACCCGGAGGCCGCGTGCCGCGATCAGAGCACCACGATCCCCGCCCCGATGCTCAACTCGTCGCCGATGCGAACCGCGGCGATGAAACCGCTTTCGCCGCGCTCTACCTGCGCCATCGCGACTTCGTCTTCCGCCTCGCGCGGCGCGTGACAGGCAACGATGACGACGCCCTCGATGCACTCCAGGAGACCTTCCACCACCTCCTCCGCCAGTTCCCCGGCTTTGCGCTCACCGCGAACATGCGCACCTATCTCTACCCCGTCGTCCGCTTCCGCGCCCTCACCATCCGCAACAAGCGAACCCGCGCCCGCGGCAAAGGCGAGCCGCATGAAGCCCTCGCCGCGGCGCCTTCACCGGCCTCGAACCCCGGCGAATCCGGCATGGCCGAACTCGCCGCCGCGCTCGCCGATCTGCCCGAGGACCGCCGCGAGATCCTCCTCATGCGCCACGTGGATGGCATGAGCATCGCCGAAATAGCCGCGGCATTGGCCATTCCGGAGGGCACCGCCAAATCCCGCCTCCACCACGCCCTCGCCGCCCTGCGCGATGACCCCCGCGCCCGGCGTTTCTTCGGACCCGAGTGAAAAAACAGGAAAACGGCCGCCCCGCGGTGAACCTGCCGCCGCCCCCGCGATCTGAACAGGAGATGCCCGGCGCCCAGCCCCATCCCGAGGCCCACCCCGACCCCGCGGAGCAGCAGGCGCCCCCGGCCCTCCTCCACGCCCTGCACGCCCTCCACCGTGCCGAACCCGCCGATCCCCGCGCCCTCGAGCATGCCGACGCGGCCATTCTCGAAGCCGCGGATCGGCGGTTCGCGCACATCCGCCGCACGCGGGCGGTCTTCCGGGTCGCCCGCGTTTCCGGCGTCGCCGCCGCCGCGGCTGCGCTGCTCCTCGCGGCGTGGGTGTTCGTACGGCCCCAGCAGCGCACGGGCGGGCCCTCCGCGGATTCCGGTGGTTCCGCGGGCGCGGGCGCCAACCTCGATCTCGATTCCAGCGGCGGCGTGGACATTCTCGACGCCTTCCTCCTCGCCCGCGCCATCGAATCCGACAGAGGCCCCTCCGCGGCCTGGGATTTCAATGCCGATGGCGCCGTCGATGGCGATGACGTGGACCTCGTCGCCGCCGCGGCGGTGCGGATCGGAAAGGGATGATCGCCATGCGCACCGCGTTTGCCGTCATCTCAGCCGTCTGCGTCGCCGTGATGCTCCTGTGCGCCGTGTTCGCCGGCGCCAAGGCGCCTGCGCCCGCGCAGCAGCCCGACGCCGAGCGCGAAACCCGCTTCGAAGCCGTGGATATCTTCATCGACCCCGTTGCAGGGCGCGAACTCGCCGCGTACCAGTTCGAACTTGTCGTCACCGCGGGCGATTCCATCATCGTCGGTGTCGAAGGCGGCGAGCATTCCGCCTTCGCCGCGGCGCCGCACTACGACCCCGAGGCCCTCATGGGCGGCCGCATCATCGTGGCGGATTTCAAGACCAGCGGCGCGCACAGCGAAGAAGACGCCGCCGGCGCAGCAGCGCGGCATGGCGACGAGCCGCGGCCGGGGGCTTTCCCGACGGGCCCCACACGCATCGCGCGCATCCACATGATGGTCCGCCGCGGCGAAGAACCGGCGTACGACGTCCGCCTCATGGCCGCGGCCGCGCCGGACGGCGCCCGCCTGCCCGACGCCCGCGCCTCATTCCAGATCGCAACCGCCCCTGAGCCCATGCCCCCGGAAGCCCCGGAAGCCCCGGAACCGGGCTGGAACGAAGACGTCCAGGACCGTGAAGGAGTCCCGCAATGAAGAAGTGTGCGAAGATGACCGCGATGCTGAACTCCGGGCGGAAGCGCGGATGGTCGATCGGCCTGGGCGGTGCGCTGCTTGTCGCGATGACGCT
>CAZGVW010000270.1:0-5504 GCA_964529265.1 uncultured Phycisphaeraceae bacterium | reverse complement strand
TCACCCCGCCCGCGCCGCCTCCCTCCAACCCGCCCCTCCCACCCCACCGCATACGATTCCCCCCTCCCGCCCGCCCCTCCCGCATTCCGTATTCCCTCCCGGCCCCTTCCCCTGCCTTTCCCCATCTACCAACTACCACCTGCCACCTACCCCACATTCCACATTCCACCTACCACCTTCCAGGAATCCCCCCATGCTCCTCCGCCAGATCTACGACGACCGCCTCGCCCAGGCTGCGTGGCTCATCGGCTGTCAGCGCACCGGCGAAGCCCTCCTCATCGATCCCGAGCGCGACGTCGATCGCTACATCGACGCCGCCCGCCGCGAGGGCCTGCACCTCACCGCCGTCGCCGAAACCCACATCCACGCCGATTACCTCTCCGGCGCCCGCGAACTCGCCGAGCAGACCGGCGCACGCCTCTACCTCTCCGCCATGGGCGGCCCGGATTGGTCCTACGCCTGGCTGAGCAAAAAGCAATCCGGAGGTTCATACGACCACACACTCCTGCGCGATGGCGACGCGTTTTCCATCGGAAACATCGAAATTCGCGCCATCCACACCCCCGGACACACGCCGGAGCACATCTGCTTCCTCGTCACCGACCGCGGCTCAGGCGCCACCGAGCCCATGGGCGTCGCCACCGGCGATTTCGTCTTCGTCGGCGACCTCGGCCGCCCCGATCTCCTCGAAACCGCCGCGGGACAAGCCGGCGCCGCGAACGAATCCGCGCACAAACTGTTTCACTCCGCGCGCAGTTTCCTCAATCTGCCCGAGTTCCTCCAGGTCTGGCCCGCCCACGGCGCCGGCAGCGCCTGCGGCAAAGCCCTCGGCGCCGTGCCCCAGAGCACCGTCGGCTACGAAAAACGCTTCAGCCCGGCGCTCAAAGCCGCGCAGAACGAGGGCGCATTCGTCGATTTCATCCTGTCCGGCCAGCCGGAGCCGCCCACCTACTTCGCCCGCATGAAGCGCCTCAACCGCGACGGCCCCCCGATCCTCAATGGATTGCCGAAACCGCGAAAAATGAGCGCACACGATCTGAAATCGCTCGATGCGCGCGAAAAGAGCACCATTGTCGCCGATACGCGCCCGTGGAAGCAGTTCCGCGCCGGACACCTCCCCGGCGCGCTCTACACCCCCTTCGGCAACGATTTTCCCACCGTCGCGGGCTCATTCATCGAGCCGGAGCAGCAGATTCACCTGATTGTCGATGAAAAGCACCTCGATGAAGCCATTCGCTGCCTCGTGCGCGTCGGGCTCGACAACATCGTCGCCTGGGCCCCGCCCGAGGCGGTGGATGAGGTCGCCAGGAGCGGCGGCGCGCTCGAGACCACCGAAGAGATCGAAATTGACGAATTGCAGCGCCGAATGCGCGAAAACGGTTCATTTCTGCTCGATGTCCGCCGCGCCGCGGAGTTCGAAGCCGGCCACATCCCCGGCGCCCACAACCTCGCCCACACCCGTCTTTCCGCCCGCCTGCGCGAAATTCCGAAAGACAAACCCATCCTCATCAACTGCCAGGCCGGCGGCCGCTCGGCCCGGGCCGCGGCGTACCTGCAGCGCGCCGGCTACACCGTCGCCAACGTCGCCGGCGGCTTCGGCGCATGGGAGAAATCCGGCGCACAGGTGGAAAAATGACGCGCACCGCGCCAAAAACGCGCCCGCCGCGTGAATGTCGCTCCACCGCGGAGCCCCCGGCGTGATCTACGCCGTCTCCGCCCTCCTCGGCGCCGTCTTCATCGGCGTCGCCCTCGGCCTCCTGGGCTCCGGCGGCGCCATCATCACCGTCCCGATCCTCGTCTATCTCGTCGGACACGGCGAAAAACAGGCGATTGCGGAATCACTGGCGATCGTCGGCTTCATCGCGCTCTGCGGCGCCGCCCGCGCGGGCGCAAAGCGCCAAATTGACGCCAGAAGCGTGTTTTACTTCGGTTTTCCCGGTTTATTGGGCACCTATCTCGGTTCGGAAGCGTCCCGATTCGTCGCGGGCGAACTGCAGGTGGCGCTGCTCGGCGCGCTGATGCTCGCCGCGGCGGCGCTCATGTTCCGCGCCGCCCGGCCCCCGCAAGCAGCCGCGGAGGCGCCGCCGGACCGCGCGCCCGCGCCGCAGCGGGCATGGCTGCTCGCGGCGCAGGGGATCGGGGTCGGCGCGATCACGGGGCTGCTCGGCGTCGGCGGCGGGTTCATGATCGTGCCGGCGCTGGTGCTGCTCGGGCGCGTGCCGATGCGCATTGCGGTGGGCACGAGCCTGACGATCATCGCGATCAACTGCGCCGTGGGGTTCGCGAAGCACCTGCACATTCTGCACGGGGCCGAGGAGGAAGTGAACTGGCGCATCATCGCGCTCTTCGGCGCGCTGGGCGCCGCGGGCGGATTGCTGGGCGGCGCGATTGGCGGAAAACTCAATCAATCGACGCTGAAGCGCCTGTTCGCGGTGTTTCTCGTGCTCATGGCGGTGTACATTTTGTGGAGGCAGATTCCGGAGATCGGAAGGGGAATAGGAAGCAGGCAATAGGGGAATAGGCGATAGGCAATAGCGGAGGGGAATACGGAGAAGATGAAAGCAGAAGCGGAAACGCGGCTGGGGCTCAGGGAGAATCTGCCGCAGTTTCTGCTGCTGGTGCTGATCAATGCGTTTGTCGGGGGAATGGTGGGGCTGCAGCGGACGGTGCTGCCGCTGATCGGCGAAGAGGTGTTCCTGCTGCCGGGCGCGACGTTCATCACGTCGTTCATCATCACGTTCGGAATCGTGAAGGCGTGCGCGAATCTGTTCTCGGGCGCGCTGGCGGATCGCTACGGGCGCCGGCGCGTGCTCATTCTGGGGTGGCTGATCGGCGTTCCGGTTCCGTTCATGCTGGGGTGGGCGGACCGGTGGGAGTGGATCGTCGCGGCGAACGTGCTGCTGGGCGTGAATCAGGGTCTGGCGTGGTCGATGACGGTGGTGATGAAGGTGGATCTCGTGGGCCCGGCGCGGCGGGGGCTGGCGCTCGGGCTCAATGAGTTCGCGGGGTATCTGGCGGTGGGCGTGACGGCGTGGGCGACGGCGGAGATAGCCGCGGCGCATGGGCTGCGGCCGGCGCCGTTCTACCTGGGGATCGCCTATGCGGCGATCGGGCTGGCTCTCTCGGTGTTTCTGGTGCGGGACACGACGGCGCATGCGCGGCTCGAGGCGCAGCGTCGCGCGGCGCGGGACGGCGCGCAGGAAGCCGCGCCGTCGCTGGCGCAGGTGTTTGCGCTGACCACGTTCCGGCGGCGCGATCTCTTCGGCGCGTGTCAGGCGGGGCTGGTGAACAACCTGAACGACGGCATGGCGTGGGGCGTGTTTCCGCTGCTGCTGGCGTCGTGGGACCTGAGCGTGCGGCGGATCGGCGTGATTGCGGCGCTCTATCCGGCGACGTGGGGCGTTTCGCAATTGTTCTTTGGCGGATGGAGCGACCGGATCGGGCGGAAGCCGCTGATCGTGTGGGGGATGCTGGTGCAGGCGGCGGCGCACGGCGTATTTGCGCTGGGCGCGGGCGCGCCGATGCGGGCGGGCGTGATCGGCGCGGTGATGCTGGGCGTCGGCACGGGGATGGTGTATCCGACGCTGCTCGCGGCGGTGAGCGACGCGAGTCATCCGCTGTGGCGGGCGCGATCGCTCTCGGTGTATCGCTTCTGGCGGGATCTGGGGTATGCCGCGGGAGCGCTGATGGCGGGGATCGTGGCGGACGCGTTTGAACTGGTGTCGGCAGTGCACGCAGCGGGAGTGGTGACGCTGATTTCGGGGTTGGTGGCGTGGCGCGTGATGCGTGAGACGCTGCCGGAGTGATGGAAGAGAAGAGTTCACCACTGAGTCACAGAGGACACAGAGGGGAGGAGGAGAGGGTTGAATGGCGAGACGCTGCCGGAGTGATGGAGAGAAGAGTTCACCACTGAGTCACAGAGAACGCAGAGGGGAGGAGGAAGGGGATCCTCTGTTTGGGTGGCCGGTCGTGCGCCGGTTGCGGTGTGCGTGGTCAGTGGGCGGTTGGGAGACGCGCGCATAGCCACGCCGAGCCGTGGCCATGCCACCCGGGCAGGCGGGCTCAGGAATCGATGCCTTTGGCCATGGCGGTTTCGATGGCGGCGCAGAAGCGATCGAGTTCGGGGAGTGTGGTGTAGACGCTGGGGCTGATGCGCAAGCCGCGGACATCGTCGTGGAGGATGGCGACGGTGAGGATGCGGTGTTTCTCCCAGAGCCACTTCTGGAGCGCGGCGGTGTCCAAGCCTTCGATCTCGACGGTGGCGATGCCGCCGGCGAAGCCGGGTTTGAGGCTGGTGCGGAGGATGGCGCGACCGCTGCTCATCAGGCGGTTGGCCCAATAGTCGCGCAGGTAGATCATGCGCGCGAGTTTGCGCGCGGGGCCGAGGGTTTCGTGGAAGGTGATGGCCTCGGCGATGGCGAGTTGGTTGGCGAGGGGGTGGGTGCCGATCTCCTCGAACTTGCGGATGTCGCTGCGGTGGGAGTCAGCCGCGGCCATGAGGGGCCAGAGACCGGCGATCTTCTCGCGGCGGACATAGAGCAGGCCTGAGCCGTGGGGCGCGAAGAGCCACTTGTGGAGGCTGGTCGCGTAATAGTCGCATTCGAGGTCGGAGAGTTGGAAATCGAGGTGGGCGAGGGCGTGCGCGCCATCGATGATGGCGGGAATGCCGCGGCGGCGGGCCATGGCGGCGATCTTGCGGACGGGGAGGACCTGGCCGGTGAGGTTGATGACGTGGCAGGCGAGGATGATCTTCGTGCGCGGGGTGATGGCTTCTTCGAAGCGGCGGATGACGAGGTCATCGTCTTCGCACGGCACGGGGATCTTCACCTTGACGACCTTGACGCCCTCGCGGCGGGCGCGCTGGTCGAAAGTGGTGAGCATGCGCGGATAATCCTGCGTGGTGGTGAGGACTTCGTCGCCGGGCTCGAGGTCGAGGCCGAACTGGCAGATCTGGAGTCCTTCGGAGGCGTTGCGGGTGATGGCGATTTCTTCCGGATCGGCGCCGAAGGCGCGGGCGAGGCGCGTGCGCACGGTTTCGACTTGGGGCTGGAGCGAGCCGAGGAGGGCGAGAGATGAGGGCGTGGTGTTGCAGTGATCGAGATGTCGCTTCATCGATTCCTGGACGAAGGCGGGGGATGGGCTGACGCCGCCGTTGTTGAGGTTGATGATGGAGCGATCGACGGTGAAGGCGAGCGCGATGTCGCGCCAGAGGTCTTCGTTGCGCGCGGCCCCGGAGGTGTCGCCCCCGGAATCTGCGGAACCGAGCGCGAATGCCGGGATGCGATTCGCGGCGGCGAGGGCGCGTGAGATGCGCGCGGGGTCGAGGGTTGGAGGCGCGGCGGCGAACGCGGCGCCGGCGGGGAGGGCGAGGGCGGCGGCGCCGAGGAACTCGCGGCGTGTGGGGTGTGGCATGGTTGGTGTCCTCCGAGTGGGAGGCAGTGTAGTGGAGGCGGAATACGGAATACGGAATACGGAATACGGAATACGGAATACGGAATACGGGA
>CAZGVW010000269.1:0-3579 GCA_964529265.1 uncultured Phycisphaeraceae bacterium | reverse complement strand
CCGCCTCGCCCAGCGCCGCCAGCCCCGGATTCGAAGGATGCGTCACAAACAGCCGCTTCACCCGCGGCGATTGCCGCAGCTTCCACGCCAGCGCGTGCTCACGCCCCCCGCCCCCCACCAGCAGCACGTTCAGTTGTTCCGGCGTCTCGCGCATGCGCGCCGATCTTAGCGAACAGCCCCATTTCGGGGCCGGGCCCCGGGGCGCCGGCGCCCGCCGCGCAGCAAATCAGGCGGCGCAACAGTGAGTCGCGCCGCCCGGAGGGAGAAAGAGAGACTTGTTGTCGCTTCCTGCGACGGCGTCCGCCCGGAGCAGATTCCGCCGCTCGACTTCCGGAGGTCACGCGCCCAGCAGCGATTCCACCTCATCCAGGTGCGAGGGCAACTGCGCCGAGAGTTCCTCAACCTGCTCCGGCGTCAGTTTCAACTCCGCCAGCACCGCCGGGTCCATGTCGAAGCTCCGCAGGTCGAGCCTGAAGCCCGCGCCCGCGCGCCCCGCCAGCCGGTCCGCCACGTACACGATGCACGTCAGCGTCCGACTCCCCGGCGCGAGATCCATCGGCCGGTGATGGAACCCCGTCACGAACGAGAAACTCTTCGGGAACTTCCACTTCTCGCACAGCGCCGCGCCGAACTCCTGGTGCGTCGCGCCGAACACCTTGTCTTCGCTCTCGAGCATCGGCTTCGAAGGCTCGCCCTCCGAGATCCCCAGCCCGTCGATCACCTCGATCAACTTGTGCCGGTCCGCCTGCATCTCCACCATGATGCCGATGTCGTGAATCAGCCCGCCCAGGAACGCCTCGTCCGGCAGACCGATCTTCAGCTTGTCCGCGATCATCTTCGCCGCCGCGGCCGCGCCCACCGAGTGCTTCCACAGGTCGCGCGCCGAGAAACTCGGGCTCAGTTCGCCCCCGCGGAACAACTTCGCCAGGCTCGCCGCGATCGCGATGTTCTTCACCGCGTTCAGCCCCAGCAGCACGATCGCCCGGTTGATCGACCCGATCTGCCCCGGCAGCCCGTAGAACGCCGAGTTCACCACCTTCAGCAGCCGGCTGCACAGCGCCGGGTCGTACGAGATCACGTTGTGCAAATCCTGCGCAGTCGAGGTCGGATCCTCGACCAGCTCGATAATCTTCAGCGTGACCTCGGGCAGCGTCGCGATGTGGCTGATCTCCTGGATCGCGCTCGCGATGATCTGCTCCCGATTCTGTGTCGTCGCGCTCATGTCTGTCTCCCTTGAGGGTCCGCAAAGGCGCGGGCCGCGGGGAGTCATCGACCGTCACGCCCGCCGACTTTCGCGTCTGGAGCGCCCTTGACGGAAACTCCGCGCCGATTTGCCTCCACCCCCACCCGCGACCGAACGGCCCCCGCTCACCCGCCTCCTCAACCCCAACGTCCGGTATGGTCAATCGCCATGCGCTCGCCCACACACACCCATCGTGACGCCTTCACACTCGTCGAACTCCTCGTCACCATCTCCATCATCGCCATCCTGATCGGCCTCCTCGTCCCCGCGCTCGGCGGCGCGCGAGAGCAGGCCCGCTCCGTCGCCTGCGGCGTCAACCTCAATCAACTCGGCGTCGCCATCACCGCCTACCTCGGCGACCACCGCGATGCCCTGCCCCAGGTGCGCGTCGATGAAGCCGGAAACATCGTCGAGGCCCCGCACGGCGCCAACATCGGCTCCCTCTTCGGCGGCCGCAAAGGCACGCTGCCTTACGCCGGAATCGATCAGATCGGCGCCGATCGCCGCCCCCTCAACGAATACCTCGGCGACTACGACGAGGATTCCGAAGTCGAGGCCTTCCTCGATCCCTCCGACGAAGGAACCACCGCGCCCTTCCTCGATTTCTTCCCCGGCATCGATAAACGCGCCACCATGTACGAACTCGTCGGCACGTCGTACAACCTGAACGACCACGCCGTGGACGACGACCCCTTCTCTGAGCCCTATCCCACGCTCATCCCGCGCGAAGGCGGCCGCATGCCCGATATCGTCACACCCAGCAAGACCTGGGTCCTCGGCGATCAGCCCATCTACAACTTTGATGACGGCGGCGACCGCGGCCAGCGCTGGCACAACGACCGCGTCCTCGCCAACCTGCTCTTCTTCGATCTCCACGTCGGCCTCGGCCTCACCGTCGAGGAAGGCCTCGTCCAGACCACGCGCGATTACACCCACTTGCCCTCACCCGACTGGCTCGACCGCTTCCAACCCACCCCCTGACGCGGGTCTGCGCCTCTCCCCCCCATCCACCACCTACCACCTACCCCCCTCACGGCGCCGTCTCGACCAGCGCAATCGCCCCCGTCAGCGGGTCGTAGTTGAACTCATACCCCGGCGGCAGCGTCGGCGGCTCACCGTGCAGAAACAGGTCGTTCGTGATCGCCGTCGGCCACTCGCCCGTCTCCGCACGATGCATCTCGAGCGCCTTCCGCGTCGCATCCAGCGTCGCGTGCGCCGCGGCATCCTCCGAATCGTCGATGTAGTGCGAAACCAGCGGCAGCACCGCCGCCGCCAGAATCCCCAGCACCACCACCACGATCATCACGTCCACGAGCGTGAAGCCCGCCATCCGCGACTCCGGTGGCCCGGCTCTCCGAGCCGGGTCGATCAGTGTCGGCCCTGGTGGCCCGGCTCTCCGAGCCGGGTCGATTGGTGTCCGTGTCCTTGCGCCCAATTTCAATCCATCCATGGACATCGCGACGCTCTCCCAGGGAGCGGTTTCATTCCGCCGCGGCGTCCATCGTCTAATGGGGCGTTCGCCTTGAAGCCCTTGACATGAAGGCCCTGCTTCAGGGGATCCCGGCGCTCAAGCACTTCCGCCTCGGCGTCGCCCGTTCTCGGGCCCCGTGCCGACCCCGGCGCGCGCCACACCGTAAGCCCGCTCACTATTCACGCCCCGATCTTGCTTCACGTCCGCTTGATGTTCTCGCGCGAAATCATCAGGTCCAGCGTCTGTGTCACGAAATCAACCTCGCGCAGCGTCAACCTGTTGTGAAACGGCAGCGCAATCGTCCGCTGCGACACCGATTCCGCGATCGGAAACACCCCCGGCTCGAACCCGAAGCGCTCCACGTACGGCTTCTGCAGGTGAATGCACGGAAAATACGCCGCGCCCCCCACCTCGTGCCGCCGCAGACCCTCCAGAATCCGCCGCCGCTCCTCACCCGTGTACTGCTCCATCAGCCGCACCACGAACACGAACCACGAAATCCGCGCCTCCGCCGGCGCCGTCGGCACCATCAGCGCCGGATGCGCCATCAGCGCATCGATGTACGCCGCCGCCACGCGCTCACGCTTCTCGATGATCTCGTCCAGCCGACGCATCTGCGCTACGCCCATCGCCGCAGCCACCTCGCTCAGCCGGTAGTTGTACCCCAGCCGCTCGTGCGCCAGCCAGTGCGCGCCGCCCATCCCCGTCGTCGCCCCGCCCGGCGGTCGCCCCTGGTTCCGCAGACTCCGGCACGCATCCGCCAGCGTGTCGTCGTCCGTCACGATCATGCCCCCCTCGCCCGTCGTGATCTGCTTGTTCGGATAGAACCCGAACACCCCCACGCGCCCGAACCCCCCCACCGGCC
>CAZGVW010000268.1:0-12294 GCA_964529265.1 uncultured Phycisphaeraceae bacterium | reverse complement strand
CCGGGCGGCGACACGCATCACCTCGTCCGCCTGGGGACGTCCGAGGCCCGGGTCGTCGAGATCGAAGTGCGCTGAGTGGGCTCCAAAGCGAACCGCCGATGGCTAGCCAGTGCCGATGACGGGGAGTCCGTGAGCTTCGGCGGCGACGCCGAGCGCTTCGTCATGTGTCGCCATCGTGAGTTCGCCAGCGGTCATGGCTTTCCACAGAAGCGCAGTGGCCAGGTGGATCGCGTCGATCGTTCCAAGCTCCGTCGGCATTGGCTGCGAAGCTCGATCCAGAACGTTGGCGTCGAGTTCGACCACCTCCAGCGATGCCATGAGCGACAGGATGGCGGCGCGGCGAGTCGCCACCTCTTGGTCGGACACCTTCGCTCTCAACCGCAAACGATCGAGGCTTCGCAGGCTTTCCGTCGTGACGAGCGCGCTCGCGACGCCGCGTTCGATCTTCGGCCATTCCGCCAGGGCGTTCGGCTGGCCGAACGCCAGGCGCAGAATCACCGACGCGTCCACGTACGCCGTCACCGGTGGCCCTGGCGTTCCTCGAGCAGAAGATCAACGATGTCGACGTCCAGCTTCAGGGGCTTCGGCAGCTTCACACGATTGGGGCGCGGGGCCCCGGGCGACGGCTTGCGAATGCGCAACGCGACACGATCACGTACGGGAACGATTTGTGCGACCGGCGTTTCCCGGTCGAGCACGGAGATCGTCTCCCCGTTCCGCACGGCGCGGATGTACTCGCTCAGACGCGACTTGAGCTCAGCGATCCGGACTTCCTTCATTGATCTCATTATGACCAGAAGTGGTCATAATGCCAAGCGCAGTCCGCGAGCACCGTCGCCGAGAGTTGATTGGACCTGGCAGTGCCGGCGTCTCCCTCCCCGGCGATGCTCCCCCTCCCCGATGCGGCACCGGCTCCCACGGCAATGACGCACCCGTCAGACGACGCGCACAATCTGGGACGCCAGCGCGGACGTGGGCGAACGCTCGAGCTCTGGAAAGCGACACGCGCTGAACTGTGAATCCGGATCCAGCAGCAAGGCGAGCAGCCGCCCGCCGGCCTGGGCCGTGGGAAAGAGCACGAACTCCTCCACAGCGAGCCGCGCGCCACTCCGCGCCGCGGCGCGCCCCGCAGGCAGGTCCCGTTCGAACACGCACGCGTGACGGCACACCTCCACGGCGGCGCGCCGGAATCGATCCGCCCCCGCCCGCTCGAACCCCTGCCGCGCCAGGATCTCCAGGAGACGGACACGACTCCGCGGCACCCCGTACGCGCGCGGCACGCGAAGAGTGCCGGTCGTCCTGATCGAGGGAAGGTACTGCCCGGGCACATCCACGACAACGATATCGCCGCGGTCGGCCAGCTGCATCTCCATCCGTCTCGTCGGCGATCTCCACTCCACGTTCTGGCATCGTGCCGGAATGACATCGGGCGCGTCGTCCTCAGCGGGTGGACAGAGCAACGAGGCATGCCCTGCCGCCCATTCGACCACGGTCTCGATGGCCAGGCGGAGCGCCACGTGAGGCGGGACAAAGATCGGCGGATCGTCGGGGCACGACCGCCGTCCTTCCAGCAGCACGGTGGGGACGCCGTATCGCAGCGCCAGCCCGTTGCGCGCGTCGACGATATCCAGGTTGCTGTGGCGAACGATGCCGGAAGGACGAACCAGCGTGTAGCGGTCGCATCGCAACGAGGCCTCGGTCATCCTCCGCATGACGAAGCCGAGCAGACGCTCGCCGGCATCGCGCGGCCAGCCCGCTCTGATGGCCGGATTCGTCGGCACATCGACCATCACATCCTGCGGGAAGACGAACCCGTGTCTGAGGAGCTCCGGGCGCCACGGCCGGTAGGTATGGACATCGACGATCAGATCCGGCCGCCACCGCTTCACCAGGGCGTGGACGGCCAGGGTCTCCGGCGAGCCGAGCAGCAGGTGATCCCGGTTCAGGTCGACCCCGGACGCGTTTCGTCGCGTGCCGGCGGCTGCGCCATCGGGGTTCGCATCTGCGAGCACGGCGACGCGCGCCGCCCTCAGCCGGCGTGCGTCCGACGCCTCCAGGTACGCGTACGCCGCGTCGCGGGCGGCGCCTTCGTCTCCGTGCTGGCCGGCGATGATGAGGATGCGCGGGCATGCCGCACTCCCTCTGTAGTGCACGACCAGCGGACGTCCCTGGATCGAGTGGCCGATGACGTCCGCCTGCACGGAGTCGTCTCTACTCCGCCGCGGCGGCAGCCGCCCACGCGTGCGCCTGCGGCAGAGCCCGGGCCACCTTCTCCATGACGAGGCCGGCCCAATCCTGGGTGGCATACGACGAGACGACCGGGATCGCGCTGTGGCCGGCGAACTCCTCGATGAAGAGCGGCGAGCTCGTCAACCGCCCCGAGACCGCCCAGATGTCGAACCCGGCCTTCCGGATCCAGTCGGCGGCGCAGAGCGCCGAGGCCGAGCACGCGCCGGCCAGGATCACGCCGCGAACGCGGCGGCGGAACTCGTCGCTCGCGAGCAGCATCTGCGTTTCCCGCTGCAGGAATCCATCGGCCACCTCCACGACGACGAGACGCAGCCCTCTCCTGCTGCACGCCTCGAGCATGCCGTCGAACAGCCGCAACAGCTCGTCGAGCGAGGCACCGTAGGTCGAAGGAAACCCGTAGTCGCTGAAGTCGGTGGTCAGGTCGGCCCCGGTCGCGCGCATCTCGCCGAGATCGCGCGACGAGGCGGTGCCCGTCAGCTTGCAGCCGGCAACCGGCACGCCGCGGGAGACCAGCGCGCGCAGAATCTTCCGCGTCACGGTCGTCTTCCCGGCGTTCATCGCGGTGCCGAGGACCGCGATGACATCCATGCCCGGCGGCGCGTTCGTCTCGGCACGGAACAGGCGCTCGACCAGGTTGATCCGCCGCCCCGACGCGTCGGCAAGGTATCCCAGGAACGACAGCGCCGTCGGCCGTCCTACGTGGCGGGTACGGCGCACCACCGTGCCGATGACGCCGCTGCCGGTCAACAGGTGCAGGTTGTCGGTGGCGGTGACCCGGCCCTCGAACACGTCGGTCGCGTATCGATGTCCGAACACGCCCGCCAGCCGGTCGCCCCGGTACAGGCGCAACCGCCGCTCACGATTGGATTCGAGGTGACGATGGTGTCCGAGCCGGTCGACGTGAACGAGCGCAACGTCACCGGGCCGCGGCTTCGCCGGGTCGGGGAGCAGCGCACAGGGTGGCTGGGCGCCGTCGAGCGAGAGCTGGCGGCACGCCCACGACCACTTCACGGACCGGTCAAGGGCGTCCCACCCGGAGCGAACGGCGCCATGGAGTGTCGCCATGTTTCAGAGGGGACCATGATAAGGCAAGCCGCCCGGCTCCGGGGGCCCTGACGGTCCGATCGCGCTCCGCGCCGGCTGACACCATGGTATAGAATGCCCCGCGGCACGGGACCCGCAGCGGGTCCCGAGGGATACGAGGCATGGCGCCCGCAATTTCCGTCCGAGATCTGAACCATCACTTCGGGACCGGCGAGCTGCGCAAGCAGATCCTCTTCGACATCTCTGCCGACATCCATGCCGGCGAGATCGTCATCAATACGGGGCCGTCGGGCTCCGGCAAGACGACGCTGCTCACGCTGGTCTGTGGGCTGCGGTCGGTTCAGGAGGGCAGCGTGCAGACGCTGGGCGTGGAGCTGAAGGGCGCCACCCAGGACACGCTCGTGCAGGTGCGGCGGAACATCGGCTTCATCTTCCAGGCGCACAACCTGCTCGACTCGCTCACCGCCTGCCAGAACGTGCAGATGAGCGTCCATCTCGACGACGGCGTGGGGGCCAAGGAGTCGCGCGAGCGCAGCATCGAGATACTCTCGGCGGTGGGTCTGTCCACGCGCATCGACCACTATCCGCGCCAGCTCTCCGGCGGGCAGAAGCAGCGGGTCGCGATCGCGCGCGCGCTCGTGCGCCAGCCGAAGATCGTCCTGGCGGACGAACCGACCGCCGCGCTCGACAAGGCGAGCGGGCGCGAGGTGGTCGAACTGCTGCACAAGCTGGCGAAGGATCGCGACTGCGCCATCCTGATGGTGACGCACGACAACCGCATCCTCGACATCGCGGATCGCATCCTGACGCTCGAAGACGGGAAGATCCGATCGTTCACCTCCGGCATCGCGTCCACGACCGAGAACCTGATGACCGCCTTCACCGGGATGCAGCGCAAGGGCGAGCTCGACCGGCATCTGCGCGAACTGCCCGACAAGAAGTTCGTCGAGGTCCTCGAACAGACGACCTCCGAGTTCGAGTCGCTCCTGAAGACGATGGACCTGGCCAACGCCGAGGCGACGCGGGCCCTCGTGGAGCAGGTGATGGAGGTCACCGCCGTGCGCATCCGCGATCTCCTCCACGCGCAGCGCGCCACGCTGTATCTCGTCGATCGCAGCCGCGCCCTGCTGCGGGCGAAGATCGCCCATCACACCGGTCCCGGCATGCTCGACATCCAGATGCCGATCGGCACGGGCATCGCCGGCAAGGTCGCGAGCAGCGGCGTGACCGTCAACATCCCCGACGCCTACAGCCACCCCGATTTCAATCCCGAGTTCGATCAGGCGAATCCCCGGCGTGCCGAGCTCGGCCTGACGCAGCAGGTCTTCCGCACGCAATCGATCCTCTGCATGCCGGTGTTCGACCGCAAACGCCAGGTCATCGGGGTGGTGCAGCTGCTGAACAAGCGCGGCGCCGAGGGAAGCTTCACCGGCACGTTCGACGGCGACGACGAGCGCGTGCTGCAGGAGTTCGCCGGGTCGCTCGGGATCATCCTCGAGACCTGCAGCCGCTTCTTCGAGCCCGCGCAGCCGCTCTCACCCGTCTGACCGGCCGCCGGCTACTCCGCGCCGCATCGGGTCTTCCCGTCGAGCAGATCGGCGACCGGGCCGAACCAGACCGTCCCGCGATCGATGACCAGACACTGCGGGCTCGTGAGCCAGGAGCCCGTGTTGTAGTAGACGGCGCCGTTCGGCAGGACGGCGCGCCCGGGCCGGTGCGTGTGACCGAAGGTCACGATATCGAACCCGCGCCGTGAGATCTCTTCGGCCGTTCGCCGGAATGAGGGATGCTCCCCGGGAATGCCGGGGAGGTCGGCCGCGCGCCCCGGACGCGCCACGAGCCGGTGCCGCAGGCTCCCGGCCCTCGCGCCCATCCGCTGCAGCCGTCCGTACAGCGCCGGATTGACGCTCAGCGCCCATCGACCAAGGACGGTCGCTGCGACATAGAGGCGCGGGAACCGCACGAACATTTCGTCGTACATGTGCCCGTGATCGATGCGGATTCGCAAATCGCCGGACGAGACGTTGAGGAACGGCACGGTGATCACCATGCCCCAGTCCTCCAGGAAGTGCTCGACGAGAATGTCATGGTTCCCCACGACGTAGAAAACCTTGAGGCTACCGGAGAACCGGCGCAGGGCGCGGTAGCACTCGGAGAGCTCCCACGTGAGGCGGCCGAGCGACATCTGCATGATGTCGATGCCGTCGCCGTTGATGCACAGGCTGTAGCGCTGCTCGCCGGCAAAGTGCATCAGGCCGGTCAAATGCCGATGGGCCGAGGGGAAGAGCCGATTGCCCAGGTGGACGTCCGACACGACCACCAGGCGCTCCTCACGTACCGACGTCTTCATCTCCCCGCTGGTCCGTGCCTGGCGCCGCCGGCACCGCTTCGTATTCTGTTGTCGCGTGCCGATGCGCGGCCGCCCTGATTTCCGCCCCCATCCGCTCGAGCCGCTGCAGGCCTTCGGCCACCTGTTCGTTGAGTCGACGAATGCGTCGACTCATCTGCTGCAGCATCTCGAAAGCAAACGTCGGATCGCGGCGAATCTTCAGCAGCAGCGAGCCGGCCCGGATCGCGAGCAGCCTTGTCTCGCCCCTCGCGCGCACGCTGGCGCTTCGGGGCAGGGACTCGAGCAGCGACATCTCGCCGAAGAAGCTGCCGCGATCGAGCGTGGCCAGGAGCACCAGCTCGCCGTTGATCTCCTTGAGCACGTCAACGGCGCCCCGTTGCACGACGTACATGTCCCGGCTCTCGTCGCCTTCACGGGCGATGATATCGCCGTCGCGAAACGTCAGCTCATCGTCGTACCTGGCAGTCACGGCATCCTCCTGACGAGGCCCGACGGATCGAGGACGACCGCGCGGCGCGCCACGGATCCTCAACGACGATCGGCGCGTGCGCCAGCACGAGCGAGGGAATGAAAGAAGGTCACGCGCGGTGCCCCGTACGCGCCGCGCACTCATGAGGCTGCGGCCCGGTGCGGGGAGCGGTCGCCGATCGCGCACGGCCGGCCAGGGGCGGGATTCTAGCATGGTGCGGCCCGACATGACTTCTGACGCGAGTTTCGGCACGATTGTGTCTGCCATGCCAACACACATGCCTGTGGAAACGACCCTCGAGGCCATTCGCTCGGTGCCGCTCTTCGCGTCGCTCGACGATGCATCGGCTCGCCGGCTGCGCGGGCTGCTGCGCCGGATGGACGCCCCGGCCGGCACCGCCCTCTTTCGCGCCGGCCAGGAAGGCGACGCGATGTATCTGATCGAGAGCGGCCGCGTGCAGATCACCGTGACGGACGAGGGCCAGACGCTCACGCTCGCCGAGCTCGCCCAGGGCGACTTCTTCGGCGAGATGGCGCTGCTCGACGGCGAGCCGAGGTCGGCGGACGCCGCGGTCATCGAGGACGCTCGACTCGCCGTCCTGGCGCGCGCGGACTTCCGCGCCCTGATCGTGGGGCAGCCGCTCGTGGCGCTGGAAATGCTCACCGCCACGTTCGCCCGTCTGCGGCTCACCGACAAGATGCTGCAGCAGCGGGTCACCCGCAACGCAAACGAAGAAGAGGCCAAGCGGCTGACCATGGCCGACCGTGCGGCCGATCTGATCGCCGAGTTCGGCGGCAGCTGGAAGTTCATCGGCGCCGCCGGGGTGTTCCTGATGTTCTGGATCATCCTGAATACGTGGGTGCTGCGAAACGCCGGGTTCGATCCCCACCCGTTCATCCTGCTCAACCTCGTGCTGGCCATGATCACCAGCCTGCAGGCCCCGATCATCATGATGTCGCAGAACCGGCAGTCCGAGAAGGATCGGCTGCGCGCCGATCTCGACTATCAGGTCAACCTGAAGAACGAGCTGGCGCTGACGGAGGTGCTGCGGCGGCTGGATGTGCTCGAAAGCGAGCGCCTGCCGCTCCTCTTCCACGAGCAGAGCGCACGCCTTCTCGAGCCGCGGGACGGCACGTCGATTGCGGCGGACGGTTCGGCGACCTGACCGACCGTCGCCAGCGGGTGGTGAGCCGTACGACATCGCGGGCGGATGCAGACGTGGCTCCGCGACGCAGCAGGTTGGTTGCGGCGTGCGGGCCACAAGTGATATGAAAGCACGTTCACCGCAGCCATCTCGATAGCAGGGCCCGGCAGACCCCCCGCCGGGCAGGCTCGGACAAGAGGACTCGACACAGCATGCCCGGTTTCTTGAATCTCGAGGGTCTGGCGCTCTCCACGGATCAGGGGCGATGGCGCCGCGCGGCGCAGGAGGTTGCGCGTGACGTGTTGGCCCCCAACGCGGAGCGGGTCGACCGGGAAGGCGTCTTTCCAGCCGAGAACATCAAGGCGCTCGGCAAGGCGGGACTCCTCGGGATGCTCCTGCCGAAGGAGTATGGCGGCGGCAGCGAAGGTGTGCTCACCGCAGTCATGGTCACCGAACAGCTGGGCAAGGCGTGCGCGTCGACCGCGATGGCGTACCACATGCACCAGACCACGATTCCGCTGCTGGTGGCCTGCGCCACGCCCGATCAGGGCCGGTGCTACCTCCGCCGGATAGCCTCGGACCACTGGCTCGGCGCCTTCGCCATGAGCGAGGCGGGGTCCGGCAATCGCATCTGGCACATGGACAGCGCCGCCCGGCAGGTCGACGACGGCTACGTCGTCGACTCGTTCAAGTCGTTCTGTACGAGCGCGGGGTTCGCCGACTACTACGTGGTGCCGACGCGCGCGAGCCCCTTGGCGACCGCCAAGGATCTCAGCCAGTTCCTCATCCTCGGCAACGATCCCAACATCAAGCCGGTGGGCACCTGGGACGGCATGGGCCTTCGGGGCAACGGCAGCCGCCCGGTCCACTTCGACAAGTGCGTCGTCCCGGCCGATCAGCGGTTCGGCGAGGACGGCACGGGGCTGTCGTTCATGATGGCGTACGCCCTCCCCATCTATTTGTGCGGGATGGCGGCCGTCTACATCGGCGTCGCCACCGCGGCCTACGAGGCCGCCGTGGCGCACGTGAAGAAGCGCATCCACTCCGATACGGGCCAGAGCCTGGCCCACGTGGAGACCGTGCAGCGCCTGATCGCGGAGATGCGCGTCGCCATCGATCTGGTGCGCTCCACCACCATCCGGGTGGCGCAGATGGCCGACAACGCGAACGTGCTCTTCAACGAGCTGAACAGCTCGGGACTGCTCGACGAGGTGATGCGCGACAACCCTGACGACCCGCTCTTCATCGAGGTGGCGACGCTCAAGCCGTCAGCCTGCGAGATGGCGGTCGCCGTGACGAGCAAGGCGCTGCAGGTGTGCGGAGGAGCCGGCTACAAGCGCGGCCACGTCGTCGAACGCGCCTACCGCGACGCGCGCGCCGGGTCGGTCATGGGCCCCGCCGACGACACGGTGAAGATCGTGATCGGCACCCAGATTCTCGGCCTGCCGCAGCCCTGGATCTGAAACCGCCAAGGAGACACGCTCACATGGGGATCGCCGCGACCTCGGCACTGCCATCAGTCCTCGAAGACTTCAAGGTGCGATTCAATACGAACGCCCGCGTCAAACGGCTCGTCGACGGGTGGAACCGGCTGGTCGTGCTCGACGCCAGCGATACCGGCCGCAAGTTCGGGCTCGTCGTCCAGGATACCGAGCTCGCCGAGGTGCGCGTCCTCGACGACTTCGACGACGGCGCCGACAATCTGGTCCACCTGCAGGCAGAGGAGCAGATCCTGCAGCGCATCTTCTCGGGCACGTACAATCCCGCCACGGCGCTGACCGACGGCAATCTCGCCGTCTTCTCGAAGGATCGTGACAAGGTCAAGCTCGAGGCCTTGGCCATGCTGATCTGGCGCCTCGGCTAGGCGCCAGACGCCGCTCGTTCCCCCCGTCATGAAAGGGCCGCTCGAGTTCTGGTTTTACGTGTCGGTCGCCGTCGGCATGGCGCTCGCCACCAGCTCCTTCACGGTGTTGTCGGGCGTGTTCCAGGTCGAGACCGGCATGGGCGTCCTCGTCAGCATCGTCGTTGCCGGCCTGCTCTGCCTCGTGCTGTCGCTCTCGGTTGCCGAGCTCGCCGGCATGTTTCCGTCGGCGCCGGGCATCCGCACCTACTTGAAGCCGGCGCTCGGTTCGACCGTGTCGCTGGCGCTCGTCTACCTGTATCTGGTGTTCACCGTGCTGATGGCGGGCGTGGAAGGGTACATGTTCGCCCTGGTCGTGGGCAACCTGACAGCGGTCGGCCCGCTGCTGACGACGCTCATCGTCATCGTCACCGTGACCGCGATCAACCTGGCCGGGCTCGAGCTCCCGCGAGGCACGCAGATGGCCATCACGGCCTGCGCGATCGCCATCCTGCTGGCGGTCTCGGCAGCCGGCGTCGGCACGGCCGACGGTCCCGTGCTGCAGATGGAGCCGCCGGTCGGGGGCAGCACGCTCCCCTCCGCAATCGGGATGGCGGTGTTCCTCTACATGGGGTTCGAGTGGGCGACGCCGGTGGGTCTGCGCCCGCGGTCGTACGAGCGGCTGATTCCACGTGCGCTGCCGGTATCGATCGTGATCCTGATGATCATCTACACGCTGTTCGCGTTCACCGCGATCCGGCACGTGTCGCCGAGCGAGCTGGGGGCGAGCCCGATTCCCCATGCCCCCGTCTACGCGGCGATCTTCGGTCCGGCCGGCGCCTACATGGTGTTCCTCCTCGCGCTCTCGGCGACGGCGTCGACCTTCAATGCCGGCATCATGGGCGGCTCCCGGCTGCTGCTCATGCTGGTGAACGAAGGATACCTGCCCACATGGATCGGCTTCGTGTCCGTCCGGACCGGGGCCCCTGTCGGGGCGACGATGCTCCTCGGTTCGGCCGCGGCGGCCACGGCGGTGATGGTCGTCTGGTTCCAGCTGCAGCTCGTGCTGGCGGTGGTCGGGGCGGCGATCATGTGCCTCGTCTACGCCGCGTTCGCGCTGTCCGTGCTCGTGCTGCGCAAACAGAAGCCGCACATGCGGCGTTCGTACCGCACGCCCGCGCCGGCGTGGATCCAGCGTGCCCTCGTGATCGTGCTGCCGCTGCTCGGCGCAGGCGCGCTCTTCTCGCTGCCGGCCATTCTCGACCAGGTCCTGCTGTGGACCGCCGCCGCGCTTGCTGCCGCGGTGGTGTTGACCGTCTGGTCGGTCTGGCGCGCGGCGGACCGGTCGCGCGCACCCGCCGTGTCGATCTGAACCGCCGCTTCGCGGGCTCAGACCGCGAACGTATCGAGGCGTTCGGTCGCGAGTCGTTCTTCGATCCGGAACCCGTGGACGTCGGCCAGCTCGCGCATGTACCGGATCCCGGCCGCCGTCAGAGGACCTCGCGAGAAGTGCCGGTTGCAGCCGACCAGCCCCAGGAGCGCCGCCTCCGCGAGACACGCATACAGCTCCCCGTCCTCCAGCCTCGTTCCGGCAAACCGAAGATGCTGCCCTGCAGGCGCCCGCACGATCCCGCCCCGCAGAATCGCCGCGGCGGGCCGCGCGGCGACCACGGACGGATCCACATCCTGGGGCACCGCGATGTCGCAGACCACCGACACACCGTCGGGAAGGTGCTCCGCACCCAGGACCGGCCGCGGCGCGTTGGTCGCCGTCAGAATGAGCTGGCAGGAACGGAGGCTGCCGATGTCGTGCGACAGCCGGATCGGCGCGGCGTCGCCAAGCTCGTCTTTCAGGCCGCGGTGGATCCGTGCTCCCAGATCCGGCAGCTCGGTCCACCCGCGTTCCAGCAGCGCACGCACCGTCGCCGTGCCGGCCATTGCGGCGGCGATGCCGGTGGTCGCGCCGGCGCAGACTCGACGGAACTCCGCGGCGTAGATGGCGGCGACCACGGGCTCCAGCAGGCGCGCCACCCCCTGCCGTCCCACCAGCAGCAGGCGTCCGACGCGCTCGGCCGCCAGCTCGGCCAGGGCCGCTCCGATATTGCCGGCGGCGCCCAGCACGCCCAGCTGCGACCGCGACGGATCGATTCGCAGCCGCTCGGCGGAGAGACACAACGCCTCCAGCGCCGCCGCGGCCGTGAGACTGTTGCCGCTCGTGACGGCGATCTCGTCGTCGATCAGATCTCTGCCGCTGTCGGTCACGATGGACGTATACCCGCCCAGACCGAGCACCCGGCAGCCCTCGTCCTTCGCCAGCTGCAGCGCGGCCCTGACCAGGTCGGTCGCCCACCGCGATCCGGATCGCAGGCTGTGGAGCGCCTGCTGCGCGGTGAACGGCACGGCGATGATCACCAGGTCGACGGCTGCGCCCGTCGAGGAGCGCAGCGTCGCCTTGTCGAAGACGAACGGCGCCAGCAGGCCGCGCATGCGTTTGAGAAAGGCCGCCTGTCCCGCCTCGGTGAACACCGCCAGCCGCGGCTCCCACTCGGCGAGATCCCCCGGCACCATGAAGTGGACGAGAAACCCGACCTTCGGGCGATCGCTGCCGCTGTCGCCCGGCGGGCGATCGCCCGCGATGCCACGCGGCGCCAGCGCAGGCTCGACGCGGCGGTCGTCGTCAAGGAGGTGTCCGACGAGCGCGGCGGCGTCCGCGCGCTGCAGAATCCCCAGCACGCGCTCGAACGCCGCGAGGAAGCGATCGATGTCCGCATCGGTGATGAAGGCCGACGGTTCGATCCGGATCGTGTGGTGCTCGGCAAGCGTCGGGCCGACGCGGATGCGGTGCACTCGAGCGAGATAGCCGGCTACGAGGTACGTGAGCAGGTTCTGCTCGGCGGCTACGCGGAGCAGCGGGGAAGCGGACCCCGCCCTCGCGCCGAGCTCGACGCCGATCATCAGGCCTCGTCCGCGAACGTCGACGAGCTCCGTCGGGAAACGGGTGCCGAGCTCCCGCAGGGCCCGGAGGAGCCGATCGCCTGCGGCGGAGCACCGCGCCATCAGGGCACAGCCGTCACGCTCCAGAACGTCGAGCGCGCGCAGTGCGATCGCACTCGAGAAGTCGTCGTCGGCAAACGTGGACGTGTGCAGGAGGCCGAACCCCTGCGCATAGCGCCGCGCGTCGACGAGCAGCGCCGCGA
>CAZGVW010000267.1:0-2184 GCA_964529265.1 uncultured Phycisphaeraceae bacterium | reverse complement strand
TGCCATTGGATCTGCGGGAAAGACGCGAGCGCCGACATCCTACACAGACGCCGCCCATCGGCGCCCCCCCGGCCCCCGCCGCCCACGCAACCCGCACTCCCGCCCCGCGTTGCGTTCCGACGCCTCAACCGTCATCATCCCGCGTCACCACCCGAACCCCCGGAACTCCGGACCCCGAAACCCCGGAACCCCGGAACCCGAGACCCCGGAACCAGCAGCCGCGTCCGCGGCAAACCCCGGAGCCCCGACATGGAACGATTGAACGACGCGCTGAACAGAATCAACGCCGTCATCTGGCACGACATCGTGCTCTTCGTCGTCCTCGGCGTCGGACTCCTCTTCACGCTCTGGAGCGGCTTCTGCCAGTACCGCGCCCTCACCCACGGAACCGCCGTCATCCGCGGCAAGTACGACGATAAGCGCGACCCCGGCGCCATCAACCACTTCCAGGCCCTCTCCGCCGCACTCTCCGCCACCGTCGGACTCGGCAACATCGGCGGCGTCGCCATCGCCATCAGCCTCGGCGGACCCGGCGCCGTCTTTTGGATGTGGGTCGTCGCCCTCGCCGGCATGGCCCTCAAGACCACCGAAGTCACCCAGGCCATGCTCTACCGCGACACCACCGATTCCAACAACCCCCACGGCGGCCCCATGTTCGTCGCCCACAGAGGCTTCAAGAAAATGGGCCTCGGGCCCCTCGGCGCCGTCATCGGCGGAATCTTCTGCATCACGCTCCTCATCTCCACCATCACCGGCGGCAACATGTTCCAGGCATGGAACGTCGCCGATATCACCAACGAATATTTCCGCGTGCCGCAGATCGCCACCGGCATCGTGCTTGCGCTCCTCACGGGCATGGTCATCATCGGCGGCATCAAGCGCATCGGCTCCGTCGCCGGACGCCTCGTCCCCTTCATGTGCGGCCTCTACCTCCTCGCCGGCCTCTACGTCATCTTCTCCAACATCTCCGAAGTCCCCGCGATGCTGAAACTCATCGTCGTCGAGGCCTTCCAGCCCACCAAGGCCGAGGGCGCATTCGTCGGCGGCGTCTTCGCCTCCGCATTCCTCTGGGGCATGAAGCGCGCCCTCTTCTCCAACGAAGCCGGCCAGGGCTCCTCGCCCATCGCGCACTCCGCCGCCAAGACCGATGAGCCCGCCCGCGAGGGCATCGTCGCCGGGCTCGAGCCCTTCATCGACACCATCGTCGTCTGCACGCTCACCACGCTCGTCATCCTCCTCACCGGCGTCTGGAACCGCGGGCCCGATCTCGCCTTCGTCGCCGACCCCGTCCCCATCCAGGAGGGCGCGCACTGGTCACTCGAGCGCACCGAACTCAAGGCCGCGCCCAGCAGCGATGTCCGCCCCGGCGCCGATGTCTTCACCATCGTCCAGGCCGATCCTTCCTTCGAAGGCAACAAGAATCGCGCCAGCAGCATCCACTACTACCGCCTCCCCGGCGAAATCGAGATCGACGGCGAGGGTGACTCCGCCCGCGCCTTCGTGAACTGGGGCGATACCTCCCGCTTTGCGTCCCGCGCTGCGCGCCTCGAAGGCGGCATCACCCTCATGCCCGATCAGCGCTCCGGCGCCGCCGGCGCCTACTTCGATTTCAAGGGCGCCACGCTCACCGCCAAGGCCTTCGATACCACCACGCCCGGCCTCGGCAAGTGGCTTGTCACGCTCGCATGCTGGCTCTTCGCACTCTCCACCGTCATCTCGTGGTCCTACTACGGCGAGCAGGGCGTCGTCTACCTCTTCGGTGATCGTTTCGTCATGCCCTACAAACTCGTCTACTGCTCGCTCATCGTCGTCGCCACGATCCCCACGCTCATCCGCACCGACCACGAACTCGATAACCTCACCGCCCTCGGCACCGGCGTCATGCTCTGGGCCAATATCCCCATCATGCTCATCTTCGGTCGCCAGGCCATGCGCGCCTACCGCGAGTACACCCACCGCCTCAGGACCGGCCAGATGGATCCGCCCCACGCCGCCCCGCCCCTCACCGACGTCATCGAAGGCCGCGACGTCGAGTGATGTCACTGGAGGCGTCGTCTGGGCGCGTGTGGTCTCCCTCTGGGGGTGCCGTGGGGGGGGGGGGGGCGATTTACCCGGCCCCCCCCCAGGCTGACCAGGGGGGCGGCTCGGGTGGCTGGTACCGCCCGGCGGCCCGCCAAGACACCC
>CAZGVW010000266.1:0-4900 GCA_964529265.1 uncultured Phycisphaeraceae bacterium | reverse complement strand
TGGGCGTATTGCGGCTTGGTGGCTGTGGCACTGGGTGGCACTGGGGTCCCGGCGTGTGTCGCCGCGCCGCGGCGAGCGACCCGCTCCCCGCATCCCCTCTCCCCACCGAGCCCGAAGCGCAACCGAGGGATTCCCGCCCCAGGCGTCCTAGACCCCCAGCGCTGCCGTCCCGGTAGGGGCACGGCCCAGCCGTGCCCGCGACGTCTCGGCGCGCCAGCCTCCTTCACCGCGCGCCCCAAGCATCGCCAACGAGTCCGAAGCGCAAGCGAGGGATTCCTACGAATCCCCGCCTCGTGCTCATGCGCGCACATCCCACTTGCAACTCAAAGCCTCCCCCCACCCCGCCCGCCTCTTGTGCCCCCCGCACCCCCACCACAATGACCCCCTTTGTGCGCAAATCTCCCGTCACTGCGCGCGATTTTTCAACAATTCTCGCGCAGTGACGCCCTGCGCGCGCGCAGACGCCTCCCCCTCACCCTCTATATGGAGGGCCATCGCGCCCGCGAACCGCCCACCCCCCCTCGCAGGGGATGCAGCGCTTCGCCCCAGACATCCCGCCCGCCGCATCAGCCCCCCGCCTGCGCACCCTCAACACCGAGGAGGCATCGCACGCACATGAACAGGCACGCCGCCACAACCACCCTCGCGCGCACACTCCTCATGCTCCTCTCCCTCGCCGCCGCCCTCGCCACCGGCTGCGCCTTCGATCGCCGCGCCCAGCTCAAAGCCGTCGCCCGCGATTGGTGCCTCACCATCGGCGCAAGCCAGGTCATCCCCGTCTATCCCATGACCGAGGACATCCAGCCCGGCGATGTCTTCCTCGTCCAGACCCCCGTCCAGGCCCAGCGTGACGCCTACGACGACAAGGGCTTCCTCCCCCTCGATATGCACTTCGCCCGCCTCGACCCCGCCGGGTACGTCGATTTCTACGACACGTCCTTCTTCGACGGCTCAGGAACATCCCCCCGCCTCATCCGGGCCTGGCTCCGCCCCTCCAACGCCGCCGCGTGGTCCGCCGCGCCCCAGGCCGCCTTCCCCACCTACTCCTTCTCCGTCAAACGAGGCGGCGGCCTCAACCTCGCCTTCCCCATCTCCGGCGTCCCCGTCGGCCTCGCCCTCATGGGCGCCGACGCCGCCGATGGAACCGTCGTCATCGGCCGCGCACGCACCGTCGGCGTCGATATCGCATCCCTCGATGCGCAACTGCGCCAGTGGGCGCAAAAAGACGAAATCCGCGCGCAAATCGGCGCTTTCGCGCCCGAAAACGCGGGAACCCAGTGCTTCCTCCGCGTCGTCTCACGCATCTACCTCGCCGGCAGCATGGATGTCTACATGTCCGCCGCCTCCACCGCCGCGGCGGGCGCGCAAGGCGGCGTCTCCAGCCCCCTCTCGCTCCTCCAGGCCCAGACAACCCCGCGCGACGGCAGCGTCGGCGCAACCACAATCGAGCAATACGGCGCAAATCTCACGAAACTGAACGAAATCCTGCAAAGCATGCCGCAAAACGGCTCAACCGATCCAATGGCCATCGGCGGGAGGATCCAGGTCACCGCCGCTGCGGGCCGCACCATCTCCCTCCGCCAGGAGTTCGATCCCCCGCTCACCATCGGATACCTCGGGTACGACGTCCCCATCCGAACCGGCGGGGCCCTCGGCGCCGCCGTCGCCACGCGCATCGCAATCACCGGAAACACCAGCGCAAACACGCTTTTTGAAGCGGCCGGCCCGAAAATCGCGCGCGAATCCATCAACGCGAACGTCTACCGCGCCCTCGCCGCGATGCAGAACACCGACGCCCGCGCCGCCGCGCGGGATCTGGACACCTTGGCGCGCTTCATCCCGTCGCAATTCACGATCTACGAGCGCGCCGGCGCAGCGCGACACACCGTGATCGAACGGCTCGCGGATGACGAAGATCTCGGCGAAGCCGGAAGCCGCGAATACATGGACTACCGCGCTTACCGCGGGATGCTCGAAACCTCCATCAACACGCTCGAAAACGCGCTTTCGGCGCCGAATTTCACGCTCCGCCGCCTCGATGGGCCGGAACTCCAGGTCGGCCCCGACAGCCCGGAGCGAGAGCGCCTCCAAGCGGCCCTCCGCGACCTGCGCGAGCGCCGCGCCGACCCCGATGAGCAAACCGCACGCATGCGCGCCGAAAGCGCTGCGCTTGACGCGTATTTCATCCTGGCGCGCTGAAACAAACGAAATGCGCCCGTTTGCGGGCGAAGGAATCCAAAAATGTCCAACGTGCGCGACGACCAGGAGCCCCGTTTCGGCGCGGATGAATCCACCCCCCTCAAACGCGCGGCAAAGAACAAGGACGAACGCCGCGCAACGCTCAACTGGTGGCTCGACAACGACTGGGCCAACCAGGACATCGGCCGCCTCGAGCGCGAGGATTCCGTCACCGAAGAGGGCGAAGTCCACGGCTGGTGGATGTGGCGCTGGAAGCGCGATTCCGGCGAGGAAGAAGAGGAATAGCGCGAAAAAACGGCCCGGAGCGAACTCCGGGCCGCTATGAACACACCCCAATTTCGATTCACTTCGGCGCCGTCACGCCGTGAACGACGATCCGCAGCCGCAGGTGCTCGACGCGTTCGGGTTGTTGAACACGAAGCCGCGGCCCATGATCTCGTCCTTGAAATCGATCGTCACGCCGTTCAGGTACAGGTACGACTTCGGATCGCACACCACTTTGATGCCGTGCTGGTCGAAGATCTCGTCCGTTTCCTTCTGCGTCTCGGTCAGGTCGAGGATGTACGAGAAGCCGGAGCAGCCGCCGCCCTTGACGCCGACGCGGAGGCGCACGTTGCCCCGATCCAGTTCCTGCTGGTCGATGATCGTGCTGATCTCGCGAGCCGCGGTTTCGCTGAGTGTGATGCCCATGGGTCGATGGATCCTCGGTGTCTGTCCGGGTGTCGTCGGGGGATTATAGCCCCCGTCAAGAATCGTCAAAATGAGCCGGCGGGATCAGTCTCGGTCAGTGATGCGCGCCGGCCGCGGCGGCGTCCACCAGGCCGTTTTTCTTCTTGTAGTCGGCGATGGCGCTGCGGATGGCGTCTTCCGCGAGGACGGAGCAGTGGATCTTCACCGGCGGCAGGCTGAGTTCCTGGACGATGTCGGTGTTCTTGATCTGCAGGCCTTCGTCCACGGTGCGGCCCTTCAGCCATTCGGTGGCGAGGGACGACGACGCGATCGCGGAGCCGCAGCCGAAGCACTTGAACTTCGCGTCCTCGATCACGCCGGTGGACTGGTTCACCTTGATCTGCAACTGCATCACGTCGCCGCATTCGGGCGCGCCGACGACGCCGACGCCGATATCGGCGCGCTGCTTCACCTCGCCCGTCGTGCCGAAGTTGCCGACGTTGCGCGGGTTCTCGTAGTGGTCGATGACTTTTTCGCTATAGGCCATGTGAATCACCTCTTCGGTGTCAAATCTCGATGCCTTCGCTCTTCCCTATTGCCTATTCCCTATTGCCTATTGCCTGCTCCTCAGTGCGCCGCCCATTCGATCTTCGAGAGATCGATGCCCTCCTTGTGCATGTCGAAGAGGGGGCTCATCTCGCGGAGGCGCGTCACGGCGCGCACGATGTTCTCGATCGCGTAGTCCACTTCCTCTTCGGTCGTCCAGCGGCCCATCGAGAGCCGCAGCGAGGAGTGCGCCAGTTCATCGCCCACACCCAGGCCCTTCAAGACGTACGACGGCTCGAGACTCGCGCTCGTGCACGCGGAGCCGGATGAGCAGGCGATGTCCTTCACCGCCATCATCAGGCCTTCGCCTTCGACGAAGCCGAAGGAGATGTTCGTCAGGTGCGGGAGGCGCTTCTCGGCGTGGCCGTTCACCTGCACGACTTCCAGCCGCGAGGTGAGCGCCTTTTCCATCTTCCGCCGCAGCGCCAGCAGGCGCACGCCTTCGGCATCCATTTCGCGATGGCAGATCTCAGCCGCGGCGCCGAGGCCGACGATGCCGGTGATGTTGTGCGTGCCGGAGCGGAACCCGCGTTCCTGCCCGCCGCCCTCGATCTGCGCCACGAGCCGAATCCGCGGCTTGCGGCGCCGCACATACAGCGCGCCCGCGCCCTTGGGGCCGTAGATCTTGTGCGACGACATGCTCAGCAGATCGATGTTGTCGCGCTCCACGCTGGTCGGCATCTTGCCGACCCACTGCGTCGCATCGGTGTGCAGGACGATCTCGCGCCCGTGGCAGAGTTTGCCGATCTCGGGGATCTCGTTGATCGTGCCGATCTCGTTGTTGGCCCACATGAGCGTGACGAGGATCGTGTCGTCGCGCAGCGCGGCCTTCACCATTTCGGCGGTGATGATTCCATCGCGCCCGGGGTCGATGAACGTGACGTCGAACCCTTCCTTCTGGAGCCGCTTGCACGGATCGAGCACGGCCTTGTGCTCGATGGGGCTGGAGATGATGTGTCCGCGGCCGGTCTGGCCCGCGGGCTTGCGCTCGTACATCTCCGCCGCGCCCTTGATGGCGAGGTTGTTCGACTCCGTGGCGCCGGAGGTGAAGACGATTTCCTTCTCATTGGCGCCGGTCAGCGCCGCGACCTGCTCGCGGGCCCGGTCGAGGCCCTCCTCGGCCTCCCAGCCGAAGCGGTGGTTGCGGCTGCCGGCGTTGCCGAACTTCTGCGTGAAGTACGGCGTCATGGCCTCGACCACGCGCGGATCGCACGGCGTGGTCGCGGCATGGTCGAGGTAGATGGGGAGTTTCATGGTGGGTGGGTCTCGGCTGATGATGCTCGGTTTCTGGCGGTCCGGGGCGGAATTGGGGCTCGGGGGGCCTCCGGGGGCCTCCCGGCGGGGTTGGAGCAGGGCCGCGGGGAGGGTCAGAGGGGGCTATTTCGGACCGGAAGGTCGCGTTTACTTGGAATCATTCTAGTCTAGG
>CAZGVW010000265.1:0-16647 GCA_964529265.1 uncultured Phycisphaeraceae bacterium | reverse complement strand
GCTCTGCGACGCCTCAGTCCCCGGTGCCTGGCTCTGGCAGGAGACGAGCGCGAGGCCGGCCACGACCACGCCCAGGGCTATCACAGGTCGGAAACAGTGCACCACGACAGTTCCTTTGGATGAGGCGCGACTCTATCACCGCCCGGCGACCCGCGCAAGACAGCGGGCCGCCCCCCGTCGCACCGTCCGCCGCGGCGACATCACGGACCACCGACACCCACCCCGCCGGGCGTCGAACGCAGCCGGAGGAGCTGCGCCAGGTCCTCGGATGCCCGGCCGATCGCCCGCGCCAGCCCGAGCTTCGCCACGTTGTGAGCGTACACGCTGTTGATATACCCGAACTCGCCCGCCGCGACCGATTCCTGTGACTGCACCACCTGCAGGTTGTCGCCGACACCGGAATCGAAGCGCTGACGCGTCAGGGTGAGATTCTGGCCGTTCACCTTGACGGCCGCCTCCGCCACCCCCACCTGGCCGGCTGCCGCCTGCAGATCGAGAAACGCCTTTCGCACCTCCGCTTCAATCTGCGCGCGAAGATCGTCGCGCTCGGCGCGCCGCTGTTCGACCGCGGCCCGCGCCTGCAGGATCTCGCCATCGGTCCGCCCGCCCTCCCAGAGCGGCACGCGCAGCATGGCGGACACGGTGTACGTGTTCCGGACGGGCGTCGAATCCACGCGATTGGCGCCGTAGTCGGCATCCACCGCGAGCGTGGGCAGGCGTCGCGCCTGCGTGGCGGCCAGTGTCCGCTCCGCCCCCCGCAGCTGCGCCTCCGCCGCCATCAGGTCGGCACGCCGCCCGAGCGCCTGCTGCAGGGCATCCTCGACTCCGAGCAGCGGCGGCGCCGAGAACGGCACGTCGTCGGCCAACTCGTAGCGGTCGGTTGGGGCCAGTCCAACGAGTCGCGCCAAATCGATCTTCTGCTTGGCGTACTCCGCGTTCAACGCGAGGAGCCGCTGCCGCTGTGTCAGGGACTGGACCTCGGCGCGATTGAGATCGATGGGCGTGGCCAGGCCGGCCGTTCGCTGCAGCGTCGCGTGCTTGTAGAGCGCCGCTGCCGTCTCGACCTGCGCCTGGGTCGATTCGACCTGCGCCCGCGTCGCAATCGCCTGCAGATACGCGCGGGCCACGGTCAGCGCGATGATGTCGCGCGCGTCCTCCACCAGGTGTTCACTGGCCCGGACGTTCTCGCGCGATGCGCCGTACTGGTTCAAGGCGGCACGGTCGAAGAGTACGTGCGAGAGTCGCACGCGCGCATCCAGGACGTTGAAGGGACCGACGACATCGGGAATGCTGAAACCCGGAATCGGCACGTCGAACGCCACGCCGATCGCGCTGAGGTTGACCCGCTGGACCGAATCGGACACGGTGGCCGACAGGTTCGGGAGCAGCGCGCTGCGCGTGATCGTCGCCTGCGCCTGGGCTCCGCGGACCGCCGAGGCCCGCAGCAGGCTGGTCAGGTTGAATTCGAGCGCCCGCGCGATGGCCTCATCCAATGACAGCGACGCCGGAGTCGTCTGACCAGCCCCGCCAACGCCCTGGCGTGCGTCCACGCGAACGTCCGGCCGCTCGATCGCGGCCGACTCACGAAGCGACGCAGTCAGTCCGCCGACACCCTGCGCTCGTGACACACCGGCGCCGACCGTCAGCATCGTGGCCGCCAGTACCGCCACACCCGGTGTGAACGGACGAGAGCGAGAGATCTGGATGCATCGTGGCATTGGTCACACCTTTCCGCCGATGCGCGCCCGGTACCCGTCCTGCGTCCTCGAGAACCGCTGACGCAGGCCGCCCACAGCGCTGACAGGACCACCCGAACGCGTGGTCGACGCTCACGCTACCGGCTGAGGGGAATATCGTGAGTCGCTGATTGTATCCAATAGGACCCGCACGTCAACGCCCGAGACGCGCGTATGCCACGCGGGCGCACAGCCCCCGTACGCCGCGGGACACGCCCTGGCAGGCGCGATGTGACCCGCCGCTCCCCCTACCGGGTGAGGGGCCAGAGAAGCGTGCGCGCGCTTCGCTCCCGCACGACGACCACGACGGGCTGCGCCGAGGCGGAAATCGCCCCGTCGACCCGCAGCTCGTTCAGCAGCGTGCTGACTTCTTCCATCAACCGCCCTCGCCCCTGGCGAAGCTGCCTGACCCGGCTCCGGCGCTGCGACCCCATGTCGACGACGATTGGCGTACGTTCCTTCGTGCCCTCGGTAGCGGACTTAGCGGACTCCCCAGCAGTTACCATCGTGACCTCCTGGCGGCGGCATCTGACGTGAGACGTTCGAACAGCGGACGGATGATAGCAACTCTGACACGGTGCTTCAATCACGGACTTGCAATGCGACGCCAGAACCGGGAACCCGGCTGACACGGGCGCAAGTCGGCTCTTTGCCGACCTGCCGGCGCCATGGTATAAGAGCGGGACGTCACAGCAGCCCTCGGAGGCACGATATGGACCTCGACAAGATGAGCGATTCGGTTGAGCGGATGTCGATACCCCGATCGATTCGACGGATCACGGTTCTGCGTGAAGACTCGAACGGGATGGCGACCGTGCAGACCGTCTACCGACGCCGCCGCCGCAGCAAGAAGACGACGCCCCTGCTCAGTCCGCTCGAGAACGCCGCCAGGCGCATTGCCGATGCGCAGGGCCGGGCGGCCAACTCGTACGTGATGAAGCACAAGAGGTCCAACCGGAAACGGCGCGACGGCTGGATTGTGGATTTCCCGTCCAACGTGCTTTACGCGTCCCAGAAGGGCACGCGGGCACTTCGGTTGAATCGATTCATCGTCCTCTGAAGGCCAGGCCCCCCCGATCTGCAATGGCCGGCCTCGCTCACCCGGGCGGCGCCGGTTCGGTGACCTCCGATGCCTTCCTGGCGCTCCGCCAGGAGCTCAAGCAGGCGGGGGTCTTCGAACTGGCGCCCTTCGCCACGCTCGCCAAGTTCCTCGCCCACGCGCTGGCCGGCGGGGCGCTCATCGTGGCGTGTCTCGTGCTCCCGCCGATCTGGGCGGCGTGCCTGCTCCCGTTCGCCGCTCTCGTCTGGGTCGTCGGCGTCATGGTCGGCCACGACGCGACTCATCAGGCCGTGTTCGAGTCCCGGACGGCCAATGCGGTGCTGCGTACGGTGGCCTTCCCGTTCATGTCCGGCATGAGCGGACTGTTCTGGCGCTACAAGCACAACATGCTGCACCATCGCCGCCCGAACGTGGTCGGCGAGGACGAGGATCTCGAGATCCTGCCGTTTGCCATCGGAGACGCGTACCATCGCGGCTCGAGCGCCCTCAACCAATGGATCCAGCGACATGTCCAGCGGGGAGCGCTGTTGTGGCTGATGACGACCCTGCTGCCGTGGGACCTCCGCACGCGCAGTCTCCGTTTTCTGGTCGGGGATGTGAAACAGCGGGGCGTCACGCCCGAGTGGGTCGCCGACGTCGTGGCCGGCGCCGGCCACTGGGTCGTGTTTCTCGTGATTCCGGCGGCGCTGGTCGGATTCGAGCGAGCCCTGGCCGTCGAGCTGGGGCTCTGGACGTTCGGCGGTCTGTGGCTCGGGTTGATCGGGCTCGTCGGGCACACCGGCAAGACGCTGGTGTCGGACTGCGACAACAGCCTCCAGCTCCAGTTTCGCACCACGCGCAACGTCCGCCTCGGGTCGATGCTGTCCTGGTGCTTCGTCGGTCTCGACCGGCAGATCGAGCACCACCTGTTCCCGCATGTCTCGCACCTGAAGCTCAAGACAGCGGCGCCCTACGTGCGCCGATTCGCGGCGGCCCATAATCTCCCCTACGATGAGCAGCCTTTGTGGCCGTGCGTGCGTGACCTCACCGCCTACGTCGATTCCGCCTGGCAGGATCCGGCGCGGGCGATCGTCGATGGGGACCTGGTACCCGCCCGGCCTGCCCCCGCACGCCCGACCTGGGGCCGACCGCGCCCGGTTCGCCGGCGGCCGTCCGGGCAGCTTGAAACCGGGCAGAAGCCGGTTTAGACTCCGGCGTCGGTTTTTCCTCGAAGTGAGGCGCATCCCGCCGCCGTCGAGCTGGTCATGACACGCGCAAAGCGCCTGGAGAACCTGGTCGCGGTGATCCTCGGTTTCGCCAGCTTTGCGGCCGCCGTGGTTCTGCTGTGGAACCGCTGGGTGACGAGTCGCGATCTGCTCATTCTGCTCGTGATGTACGTCCCGGCGGCCATCGGCATCACGGTCGGATACCATCGCCTGCTCGCCCACCGGGCGTTCGAGACCTACCGCCCTCTGAAATACCTATTCGCCATTCTTGGAACGATGGCGGTCCAGGGTCCTGTCCTCGAGTGGGTTTCGGACCACCGCAAGCATCACGCCTATGCCGACCGCGAGGGCGATCCGCACAGTCCTCATGTGGGACACCGCGATGCGCTGCGCGGCTTCTGGCATGCGCACGTCGGGTGGGTGTTCCGGACGCAGGGCGAAGCCAGCCGCCACGTCTACGCGCGCGATCTGCTGGAAGACCGCGGCCTCGTGGCCATCGATCGAGCGACGGGATTCTTCATCCTCCTCAGCTTTGCGATCCCGTTTGCGATCGGCTACGCGGGCAGTTCTCTCCGTGACGGGTTCACGGCCCTGTTCTGGGGCGGCTTCGTCCGGGTCGCGCTGACGCATCATGCCAGCTTCAGTGTGAACTCGATCTGCCACATGTTCGGTGGACGCCCCTTCAAGACGACCGACAGCTCGGGCAACGTGTCCTGGCTCGCGCTCCCGACGCTCGGCGAATCCTGGCACCACAACCATCACGCCTTTCCCGCGTCGGCGTTCCACGGGCTCCGGTGGTGGCAACTGGACGTCTCGGGCTGGCTGATCCGGCTCCTGCGCGCGCTGCGGCTGGCATGGGACGTCATCGACGTCCCGGCAGCGCAGCAACGACGACGCCTGGCGGTCTGAGTAGAGGGCGCACGTGACGAATACCGCCGCCGATGCCGCAGCGGTGACCGGACAGGAGAGCGACGAGGCCCGGCGGATGCGCAGCTTCGCCGCCGCCATCGACGACATCAGAAGCCGCGTCGAGGCCGAGATCGGCGCCGACGACCTCGCCTACATCAGACGCGTGAACACCGTGTCGCGCGGCTGCGAGATCCTGGGCAGAGGACTGATCCATTTCAGCGTCGAGCCCATCGCGTTCACGGCCGGCGTCCTCTTCAGCTTCGTGTACAGGCAGCTGCAGACCTCTGAAATCGGGCACACGGTGCTTCACGGCACCTTCGACCGGTTCGAGGGGGCGGGCAGGTTCCGCGCGGAGGCCTTCACGTGGGACACGACGATGGACGAGGAAGCCTGGCGGTACAGCCACAACCTCTGCCATCACATCTACACGAATATCGAAGGGAAGGACCCGGACATCGGGTCGGATTTCCAACGGCTCGTCGGACGCGCGCGTCACAGGCCGATCTACTACCTGCAGCTTCCGCTCACGCTGCTGTTCGTCGTCCCCAATTTCGGCCCGCTCGTGAGCCTGCACTACAGCGGTCTGGTGTATCGGTGGCGCAGCCGTCCGAGCTTTTTCGCGGACCGCTCCGAGCGCTGGATGGCCACGATGAAGAAACGTGCGCTCGTCAAGTTCGCGCGCAAGTACTTCAAGGAGTACGTGTTCTTTCCCGCCCTGGCAGGCCCGTTCTTCTGGAAGGTGATGCTCGGGAATTACCTGTCGAGCCTCATGATGTCGGCGTTCACCGCCGCGGTGAACTACTGCGGGCACGTCGGCGAGGGCGTGCACGACTTCGCGGCGGGGACCAGGGCGCGCAGCCGCGGCGAGTGGTACAAGATGCAGGTGGAGTCCACCTGCAATTTCGAGGTCAGCCGGCCGCTGTCCATCCTGTGCGGCACGCTTGACCGCCAGATCGAGCACCACCTGTTCCCGAGGTTTCCGACCAGCCGTCTGCGCCAGGTGGCGCCCGAAGTCCGCGCTGCCTGCCTGGCGCACGGGGTCGCGTACCGGACGGCGAGCTGGCCGCGGACGCTCGCACACGTCTGCCGCCGACTCGTGCAGCTGAGCTTTCGCACACCTGCGGACGACGCCGCCCCGTCTCCCTCCTGATCCGGTACTCGAATCGCGCCGGAGTGCGGCCCTCGAGTCGCCCCGCGACGGCCCGCGGAGCCTGCTGCGTGCGGATGCTGCGGCCGCAGGATTAGTGGATGGACGGTTCAGGTTCGCCGGCAGCGGAGGTCCGCGCCGCGAACTTTTCCAGCGCGTCCCCCCGCACATCGAATCCCAGACGTCCGGATGCGCGATAGTACCCGTGGTCGAGGACGCGCGTCCCATGCCTGGCCAGCTCGGGTTTGAGCTGCTCGTGCAGCGCAGGCAGATCGGACCAGTGCACGCTCGGATGATCGTGGTGCTCGAGGTGATACCCGATGTTGAACATCAGCAGGTTGAACAGACGCTGACTGAACACGTTGGAGTGGGTCAGGGGATGCCGCACCGACTTGGGTACGCATGCGACGTGCTGCATGTACATGCCCGCGCCCATGAAGCTCACGTTGCCGATCCACTGCGGCAGCACCCAGAGCCACAGCGCCATGACCGGATCGATCCAGAACGGAATCGACCAGAGGACCAGAAAGATGGCGAACTCCTTCGCCGCGTTCCGGCCGAGGCCGGGAGCCGAGGTGAAATCCTTCCACAGGTGTACCGCGTACCGCCACGGCCAGTGCAGCAAGCAGTAACGCCAGAAGCCCTCGATCGACCCGTCGCTCCGGCGCCGCGGCAGCGTCCAGTCCACGGGTTCCAGCACGTTCGCGTGGTGAACCCGCACATGGGCATGGTGCCAGAAATACGACGGCCAGCCCCCCGAGAAGGTCCAGAGACGCCCGAACCAGCGGTTGAGCGCCCGGAACCGGAACACGGGAATGTGCGTGTGGTTGTGGAAGTTCACGCCCACATCGACGCCTGACGCCCAGCCGAGCATTCCGGCCGCGGCGAGCACGAAGGCCACCCGGTCGGCGAACGTCGTGATGCCCGCCATCTCCGGGTGCAGATACAGCCAGAAGGCACAGGCATAGGCCGCCAGGCACACGAGGTGATACGTCACACAATGGATGTCGCTCGGGTGCGTGAGCAGCCAGCCGGTCGCGTTCCGGACTTTCGCCGGCGCGGGTGACGTCACGTCGGTCATGCGTATCTCGTCACGGTGGCCCACACGACGAGCGCGAGGGCGAGACTCACCCAGGGCCCCCAGACCATGGTTCCGAGGATGATCACGACGGCCACCAGGGGAAAGAACGACCGCCCGATGAACTCGCCGATCCGGCGAAGCATGCGTGGCATGTCAGTGCCTCGTGGTGACCGCCTCTTTCTCGTACGCGAGGCTGTGCCGGCTGAACTTCTCGTGCGCGTCGCCGCGGAAATCGAAGCCGAACCGCGCGGCGTTGCGGAAATATCCGTGGTCGTCGTGCACACGGGCGCCGTGCCTGATCAACTCGGGCTTCAGCTGCTCGTGAAGCGCCGGCAGCTCCGACCAGTGCACGCTCGGATGATCGTGGTGCTCGAGGTGATAACCGATGTTGAACATGAACAGGTTGAACGCGGGCTGCGTGAAGATGTTCGAGTGGCTGAGCGGCTGCCCGGCGGTCTTCGGCACGCAGGAGACATGCTGCACGTACATGCCGGCCGCCATGAAGCTGACATTGCCGATCCACTGCGGGAACACCCAGAGACACAGGGCCATCACCGGATCGATCCAGAACGGAATCGACCAGAACGCCAGGAAGATCAGGAACTCCTGCAGCGCTTTCCGCCCGAGCTCCGGGCGCGAGCGGAAATCCCTCCACAGGTGTACGCCATATCGCCACGGCCAGTGGACGAGGCTGTAGCGGATGTAGCCTTCGATCGACCCGTCCCTCCTCTGTTTCGGCAGCGTCCAGTCGATCTCCGGATCCAGCAGGTGCAGATGATGGACCGTCACGTGCGCATGGCGCCAGAAGAAGGCGGGCCATCCGCCCGAGACCGTCCACAGGCGGCCGAACCAGCGGCTGAGCGCGCGCGATCGGAATATCGGGACATGAGTGTGGTTGTGGACGTTGACGCCGACGTCCACCCCCGATGCCCACCCGAGCATCAGGGCGGCACCCATCACGAACGCCACCTTCGAGCCCGTGTCGGTCAGACCGGCCTGCTCTGGATGCAGGTAATACCAGAACGCCACGCCGTAGCCGACGAGACACACGAGATGATAGATGACGCAATGAATGTCCTGGGGGTGAGCGAGCAGCCATAGCCCGTCACGCCGCCGCCCCCCGGCCGCTGAGCGCGGGATCGCCTCGCTCATACGTACCTCATCACTGCGCTCCAGCACACGAGCGCCAGAATGAACGTTCCCCAGCCGCCCCACAGCGGCGTACCGAGGATAATCACCAGGGCCATGATCGGAAAGAACGAGCGGCCGAACAGCTGACCGAGCGCCGAGAGGGCCCGCCGGGAGCCGGCCGTGAATCGTCGATCCGGTTGAAAGTGGTGGTCTTCCGCCATATCACCCGCCGCGAACACGAACACCGAGTCGTACGCAGAACGTCGCCGTCGCGCTGAGCTGGACGGTCACGGTACGCGCGGCCGCTAACTCCTGTCAAGGGAGACTGGCGCACCAGGGAGACCGGCGCAACGGACGCGTGTCTGCCGTCCGCCCGCCGGGCTAGGCCTGGGCCGGCTCACCCGCGATCGCGCAGTCGCATCCGCAGACCGACCGGAGCCATCGTGAACGCCAGTCGCTCCTTCGGCGTGCCGCCCCCGGCGGTGCCGACACGGTCGATCTCGAAGTCCAGGAGCAGCATCGCCATCACGGCCTTGATTTCCAGCAGCGCCAGAAAACGCCCCGGGCAGATGCGGGGACCGCCGCCAAACGGCGCCGACACGCGTCTCATCGCAGACGCCTGCGGGGCGGTCGCCCCGCCGGCGAGCCACCGTTCCGGCTCGAACGCACCGGCGTTGGGGAAAAAGCGGTCGCTCACCGTGTCGTGCCGCATCACGCCCCAGATGAGGGTGCCGACGGGCACGTGCACGTCACCAATGGTGGCGTCGCGCACCGCCTGCAGTCCCAGCACGGGCGCTGCCGGCTTCAGTCTCATGGTTTCCTGTGCGCACGCCTCCAGGAAGGTCAGCGCGGCGAGCTGCTCCGAAGTGGCCTTCATCACGCCGTCGGTGACCACGCGGGACACCTCGTCCCGCGCCTGCAGCAGCGCGTCCGGATGGCGGGACAGGAGATAGATGAGCCAGGCGAGCGTGTTCGCCGTCGTGTCTTCTCCGGCGAGCAGCATGGTCAGCACGTTGCCCGCCACGTCGCGGTCCCCGTCGCCGCTCCCGTCCCGATCCGCGGCGGCAATCATCGCCTCCAGCAGATTGCCGGGCCTGTCGCGCAGCGCCGCGTCGGCGCTCATCCTCTCGCGGGCACGCGCAATCAATGCCCCGATCGCGACGTTCACCGCCCTCACGCTCTCCTCGAGTCGCCGGTTGGACGGCAACTGCAGGTACCGCCAGTACGGCACCGGCCACAACATGCGGTTCGACAGAGCCGGGAAAATGCGTTCGAGGTGGCACAGAAGCGTCTCGTGGTCGGCACTCAGCGAATCGACCGAGGCCCCGAACGCCAGGCCGGCCACCGCGTCGACGGTGAACCGCTTCAGGTCGCCCAGCAGGTCAATCGGCTGGCCCGAGCGCGCCGCCCGCTGCCATCGCCCGCGCAAACGGCCCACGACCGCCAGCAGCGATCGCAGGTAGGCGTGGACGTGCTCGGGGTCGAACGCGGCCATCACCATCCGGCGCTGGCGGCGCCAGGCCTCCCCCTCTGCGGCGAAGACCCCGATCTCGAGCCCCATCTCGCGGCCGACCGCCACCATGCGGTCCGCCCGCCGAAATCCGTCAGGGCGATCCCGCATCACGGCCGCCAGGGCCGCGTGGTCGGCCACCACGAGAACCCTGGTGGTCCCGATGGTGAAGCGGAAGAACGGCCCGTGCTCGCGGCTCCAGCGCTCCACGACCTGGTGCATGCGCGTGGGGACCACCTGCAGCAGATTGCCAATCCACGGGAGCCCGCGCGGCCCGGGCAGGTCGTCGAGCGTCCGCAGTCGGACGGAGTCCGCCACGCTCAGCGCGCGGCGACGGACCGGTGCGGCACGGCCATCGTGCGGCTCTCGCGCGAGTAGAGCCAGGCGCCGATGGCGAACGCCACCAGTTCCAGCGCCGCGAACGCGAAGATCGGCAGCGCGGGCGTGCCGCTGGCGATCACGCTGTAAAAGCGGCTCAGGGCGAGCGCGAGCGAGCTGGCGGCGATGAGCCACAGCACCGGCAGGACGAGCGCCGGCCGGAACAGCCCGAGCGCGAAGAAGAGACCCACGCTCAGGCTCAGGCCGCCGTAAATGGCGCGGAAATCAGCCAGCGCGGTCGGCGACGACAGTTCGATCTCGACCGTCGAGGCGAAATACACCGGGGCGAAGATGAACACGAGCCCGAAGGAGACGAAGACAAGCACGTTCAAGGCAATGAAAGCTTTCGTCAGGGTGCTCATCAGGCCCTCCTCGAGCGCGCCGGCACAACTGCCAGGCCGTTGAGTAGTGCGAACGCCGAGAGGGTATCACAAACGAGCGCCGGGCCACCCGTCGCCGGCGGATGCGCGGCCCGGCGCTTCCGCCTCTCACGGAGTTGTTGTACCCTCGCCCCGTCATCGCGGAACGGCGCAACAAGGGAGCGTCATATGGAAGCGAACACTCCGGGCCATGCGGCGGCGGCCGATCCGGTCGCGGGTCATGACGGCGATCCCGCCGTCGGGTCCGACCGCGGGTACCGGGCCCGCCCCCACGCGGACACCATTCCGTGCCCGGGCCTGGCGGCGCTGTACAACCACGGCGACCTGCGAACCGAGCCCGACGGGACCGTCACCACGCGACATTTCGAGGAAGTGCTCGCGAGTATCGGCGTGACCAAGAGCGTCCGCAGACTGCTCACGCACGTGGCGGACAAGACCGACACCATACCCGCCAGCTTCAACCTGTTCAAACTTCGCGAATCCTATCTGAATCACCCTGGCAGCACCGGGATTCGCGACCCTCACGTGAACGAGGCCCAGCTCCAGGAACTGCTCAAGTTCGGGGAAAACGGGTGTATGTACAGCCGCCACTTCGCGCTCGCCGCGAATCACTTCGCCACCGTGAAGCCCGACCGGGGGCCGGGCAGCTTCGACGTGGCGAAGCACGTGCCGAGCTTCTCGGCGATGAACAACGAGTTCGCCGTGTGCCTGGCGGTGTTCGGACGCGTCGACGAGAAGGGCGAGCGCTATTTCACCTTCCAGGACGTCCATGATCTCTGGATCACGGCGACGTATCCGGAGGGCTGGACCCCGCAAGCCAGGGATTCCGTGAATCTCAAGCAGCTCGGAACGGGCATCTCCAAGATCACCTGGTGGCGGGTGTGGGAACGCCTGAGGAGCGCATTCGGTCGCGGACGCCGATGAGTGCACGCCGCGGCGGCACCACTCGCGCCTCAGGCGAGCGTTGACAGGTACTCGAGGGCGCGCTTGCCAGGCAGGAAGAAGTAGCCGCCGCCCCTGACGCGCACGAAGCGCGTCAACCCGCGCACGCGCGTGCGCACCGGCCGGCCGGGAATCGTGAAGAGTCCGGGGTCCCCCGGACCGCGATCGCCGATGAGCGGGTCCTTCTCGTCGTACAGCGTCGAGAATTTCTCGTTGTTGCCCCACGTCTGCTGGATGAACTCGAACTGCCGGCGGATGCTGGCATTGAAACAGATGAAATGCAGACCGCGCTCCCGGCCATCATCCCGGGTGGTCGCCAGCGCGTCCGTCTCCATCGACTCGGCGAGCGGCGGTCCGTAGGAGCGCGGACGTCGCATGATGCGCCGGCCCTTGACGAGCTGCAGGGACTCCTTGCCGCTTCGATCGAGCTCCAGGGCGTCACGGGGGTTCATCCGCCGCGCGTGCGATCCGATCGGGCATTTCAGGCCGATCGGATCGAGGTCGCGGTAGGAGAACTCGTCCGCGTCGGCGAGCGTGGGGTCATCGCGATCCGGCGACAGCGCCAGCGGGGCGCCGCTCGGCCATCGGCCCACCATCTGCGCCGCCAGGCGCGTGCGCGCCGCGGGATCGCTCGTCCCATCGGGACGACGCGTGGCGTCATCGATGAACCGCCAGAACCCGGCGACATCCTGCTGCAGCTGCCGGAAGACGAGATAGCTGCCGTTCCGGCCGAAGTCCTTGAGGGTGGGCTCGATGCGGCTCGGAAGCAGCAGATCCGCCGGATCGAGCCGCGCACCGAGCGTGGGGCTCGACGGGTACTCGTTGTATTCATTCCTGTACCCGAGGACGATCTCGCCCGTCTTGATGACGTTGCGCCAGCTGCCCGGCGCGTTGAGGCCTTCGAGCACCGGCTGGCCGATCCCGTCGCGGAAGCCGAAATGCTCCTTCCGCCCCGGCAGACGGACGCTCGACAGACGGCACACCAGACGGAGCCGCCCGACGCGCTCCCACTCTTCCGCACACGAGGCCTCGAACCGGTGGAGTGCGGCATCGTCGGTGGCGAACAACATCAGGAGGATGTGGGGCTGTTCCGTGCCGGGGCCACCCCACGCCCAGGTCTCGGGCGCGCCCGGTCCATTGTCGCCGAGCACTCGCTGCCGTTCGGGCGTGACCATGCCGTCGCGAAATTCCGCCGCGAATTGTGAGAGCACCTCCGCCGGAAGGCCGAGCCGACGGAGCCCTTCGCAGGTGAACGCCATCTGCACGCACTCGGTGACAGGCTGGTCGCGCGCATCCACGGTGCGAACCGCCGTGCCACGAAGCCACGCCCGCGCCGCGGCCGGATCATCCACGGCGAGCAGAATGCAGACGGCCCCCGTCAGCTCTTCGTATCCGCGCGTGATGATGCCTTGAACGTCGTCCAGCTCCAGTCGCTCCATATCGCCCCGTGCGCTCGCGAAGACTCACAACCGCTGCAGCCAGGCGACAACCTGCTCCCGGCTCATCCTCCGGCCCAGCCCATCGCGGATGGCGGCGTTGTTCTTGATGTTCTCCACCGTCAGGTTGCTGTAGGCCGAGTACCACACCGCCGGCGGCAGCTGATGATCGCGGACGAGCGCCTTGAACACCTGTTCGTGCCGAGCACCTCCGAAGAGGAGGAACTGCGTCTCGGGGAACCCCTCCGCGTTGCTCCACACGCCCGAGATCCCGAAGGAAAGGCGATCGACGAAATCACCCAGGTAGCTCTCCCAGCTGCCGTCGTAATTGCTCATGAAGATCAGCCGCCGGCCTTCGTCGATGCGCTGGAAACGGGCGAAGTGAATCGTCTTGACCCCGAAGAACGCGTGCTCGAACGGGATGCCCAGATCGACGAGGACGTAGAAGAACCTGAGCACGCCCCACAACGTGAACCGCCGGAACCAGCCGGGCTTGACGATGCCGAGCACCGTCAACTGGTTTTGCGCTCCGCGATCCTCGTAGCCGGCAAGCTCGGTGACGCGGGCCGTGTTGCCCGTCGGGACGGCGACAGGCTCGCGCCGTTCGTGCGCCCGCAGCACGGCGAGCCAGACGAGCCCCAGCGGGACGGTCACCGGCAGCAGGGCCACGGCGCCGGCGACGGCGCCCACCCCGGCCGCCCAGTGCTGCACGCGCCACCAGAGGCCCCGATCGATGCGGCGGGCCAGGGCCCAGCGAAGCGACGGCTCCCTGCCCACGTGCTCGCGAACCGCTTCGTACACGTCGACGGGATCTTTGCCGCGCCAGTCGGCGCTGTCCAGGAAGTCCTCGATGCGATCCCTCAGCATGGCCTCCGCCCGTATGGCGGCGACCGATCCGGTCGTAGATTGGTACAGCGAGCCGAACGGAACGACGTGGTCGTTCAGGAAGCGCAGACGCGCCTCCCGCGTCCTCTGCGATGCCGGGGGATACCCGGTGCAGTGCTCGAGGACGCGGTCGAGGCCGGCCTCCACCGCATCGAGCAGGCGTTCGAAGTGGCTCGGCCTGCCCCCGTCGAACTCGCTGGCGTAGAGCAGGTGCGGCGCGAAATCGCCGAAGACGCCCCGCGCGTCGTTCGGAATGATGACCCATCGCGCGAAATGCACGCCCTCGATCGCGCCGAACGGCATGACGTCGTTGCGCTCCGGGTCGCGCGCGATCTCGCAGAGCACCTGCCGCAGCGATGTGAGCCGCGCGGAATCGAACTCGGCGATGACCGTGACGCCCTGGCGATCGCTCATGGCTCTGCGGATCTCCGACGTCCACGCTCCCGTCCAGCCGCGACCGGCGCGGCGAACGCAGGGACGAACCAGCGCTCCGGACTGGCCTGCACGGCGAGCAGCTCCGCCCCGGACGCAAGGATGGCGTGCGCGAGAAACGGCGCGAGAATCGACCCGGTGTACGCCGCGATGAAACCGAACAGCACTCCGGCCGGTATCACGACGGAGCACTCAATCGGGTGCTTGGGCAGATGGACCAGGCCGTACATGGCACCGGCGACGAAGATGGCGGTCCAGAAGCCCATCTCGGGAACGAGACGGCAGACGAGAATACCACGGAAGAGCAGCTCGTAGGCCGCGAGATAGACGAACCACGAGACGGTGTTCGTGATCGCCAGGGAGCGGGACCAGTCCGCGACGCGCATCTCCGGGTAATAGGCCAGCAGGCCCGGTGTGCGCTTCAGGAACAGGGCGCATGCCACCAGGATGACCAGCGCGCCCGCGGCCGCAACGCCGAGCGACAGCCACGGCCGATTCAGCGTCAGCCCGTAGTCCGCGGCGGAGCCTCCGACCAGGAGCCCGGTACTCGTCATTGGGATGACGCCGAGCAGCACCACCCCCGTGTAGCGCTGCCACAGCACCGCGCGGATTTCACGGGTGCGATCGTCACCACCCCGGGACTGGAGATGGCGCCGGAAGAACGCGATCCCGAGGTAGTGGTGCACCGTGTAGCAGATGACCGCAGTACTGATGACAATCGGAACGGCCGGCGAGTCGGCTCCAAGGCCCACGGCGTCTGTCAGATCGCCAACGGTCTGCATGGCTCTCGGAGGCTCTTCACTGCACCGTCACGTCGGTTCCTTCGGCAACCGGACCGCCACCGAGCGGGCTCGCGTAGACGCCGAGATTCTGTCCGCCGTCGCGCACGATGGTGCGCAGGATCGTCGGATCCCTTGGCAGCCCCGGCTGCTCGTGCATCGTCATCGAGCAGCGGACGGTGGGGCCTTCGCACCTGAGCGCCAGGTCTCCCACATGCACGGCTCGCGCTCCCCAGGCGGCTTCCGCGAAACCCTCGATCCCGGGGCGCGTGGCGATCACCAGATTCGGGCGGAATCGCCGGACGTGCCAGTCGGCGCCCGGATTGAGGCGGGCCATCGCCCGGAGCGAGGCCGTCGTCAGCAGATGGAGTGGGAACGCGTCGAAATACGTGCCCGGAGGCGACGTGAACTCCAGCAGCTCGGGGGGCAACGCCGACAGATCCGGAAGCGGCTCATCCGGCTCACGGCCGAAGAGGGCGCGCAAGGGGCGGTCCTGTCCCGCGTAGCGAAGCACCCGGGCCAGATGCGGGCGCAGCAGTCGAGACCGGCTCATCCCGGCCAGCAGCGACGCGCCCCGCCGGGCGCGTCTGTAGTGCGATCGGTCGGATGCCGGCTGCAGCGGCCACAGCGACACCCGGCGGTCGAGAAACGCGGACAGGCGCGCGTGCACGTCGGGATCGTCGCTGCCCACCTGCGTCCCATCGGGGAAACCGATCTCCACCGGCGGCATCGTCGCGGCGCTCGGAGCCGTGCGGAACCGCGCCGTGCACAACAGGAGCTTCGGAAGGTGCTTCGCGCCGCGCATCTCCCCCGCAGTCTCATCGCGCACCGCCCACACCCGATCTCCGAGAACGCCCGAGCGTTCCACCAGGCCGCGGCCGAGCCGTTCACCGCCCATCGACTTCACCGGGTACCGCCAGATTTCGCGCACGTGACCGATCACCATCTGCCGGCCGGCGCGGAGCTACGGCTGATAGCGGACGACCAGAGCCGTCACGTTGTCCGTGCTGCCACCCTCCAATGCGGCCTGCACCAGCCGCTCGGCCGTCGACTCGAGCGCGTCACCGGCCCGCAGCACGTCTTCGATGAGCGCCGGATCGACGACGCCGTGAAGCCCGTCGGTCGACAGCAGGAGCGTCCGCTCGCCGTCGAGCACCTGTTCGGTGACGCTGCATTCGATGGCTTCACGCGCACCCACGACGTTGGTGAGCACGTGCTTCATCGGATGATTGGCGATGACCGCCGGGTCAACGGCCCCCGTGAGCCGGATCCACGTGTCGTCTTCCGTCAACTGAACCAGCCCGTCCCCACACGCGTACAGGCGGCTGTCGCCCACGCCCGTGAAAATCAGGCGCTCGCGGGCCACGATGGCCGCGACGACGGTGGTGCCCATCCCGGTATAGTCCTCGCGGCTCTCCCCGGCCTTGAAGACGCGCCGGTTCGCCAGCTTGACTGCGGTGAGCAGCCGATTGCTCTCGAAGGACAGCGATGGATCGATGCCGTAAGGCCAGGTGACGTTCTCGCCGTCGCGCGTCCGCGACAGAAACGTGCGGATGGTCTCAATCGCGAGGGCCGAGGCGACTTCCCCGGCATGATGGCCGCCCATGCCGTCGGCCACGATGAAGAGGCCCGTGTC
>CAZGVW010000264.1:0-29396 GCA_964529265.1 uncultured Phycisphaeraceae bacterium | reverse complement strand
TTCATCGTGTTGTTGAGGCAGCGCCCCGGCCATGCCGTGATCGGACTGCTCTGGATTGTTGCCGGCATCGCCGGCGCGATCATCGTGACGGGGCCGGTTGAGCCGACACGGTACTCGTTCGTCGCGATCCCGGGGTACTTCTTTCTTGCGGGGCATCTCGCCGCGCGGGAGTGGCGATCCCGGCTGGCGAGGGGCGTGGGGCTCGCCGCGCTCGTGCTCGCCCTGGCCTGGCAGGTGTGGCTGGTGCGCGGCATTCGGCCGATTGGATCGGGCGGCTACGAGGACGTGGCCCGCTTCGTCGTTCAACACAGCGCGACGCCGGTGCTGTTCGACAGCCCGACCGATACCGGTTTCTTCGTCTTCTTCGTGCGCAACCACGATTCGACCGGCACCACGATCGTGCTCCGTGCGGAAAAGCTGTTCGCCGCCGTCGACGAGGATGGCCAGGCGTACGTCACATCACCAGAGGACATTCCGCCGCTCCTGAAGAAGTACGGCGTGCGTTACGTCGTCACGGAAGACCGGATTCCAAGGGCCCCGCTCCGCCAGTGGCTTCGGCAGGCATTGCGGGCCGGGCCGTTCGTCGAGCGCCAGCGCGTGCCGATTCGCAGCCGGCTTCCGCAAACCCAGGGGATCGATCTCGTTGTCTACGAATTCATGGAGGCCGGACCGCCAGACCTCGACGCGGAGTTGCACATCGGACTGCCCATGGCGGGTCGTAACATCAGGCTGCGGCTGAGGGATCTGTACAAGTAAGGAAGACCGACGCTACTTTCGAAGAACGAAGCGATCCAGCACGAGCAGATCGAGGCCGGTTCCGAAAAACACGCGAATCGCGTCGCGCGGACTGCACACAATCGGCTCGGAGAAGCCGTTGAATGACGTATTAATCAGGACGGGAAGACCCGTGGCGTGTCCGAAGCGAGAGTGCAGCAGGCGATACCGCCGCACCCCGTCATCGTCGGGAGCGTCCGGGATCGTCTGAACCCGAAGCTTCTCGACGCCCGGCGGGATGGCGCTCAGCCGATCCCGGCACGTCGGCGTGTATTCGAACTCCATGAACCGCGACGCGGGAGGACCGTCGAAGTACCGCGGCAGATCCTCTTCGGGGATCGACACGCCGTACGTCCGGTAGGCCTGCCGGTGTTTCAGGAACCGATTGAGGTTATCCAGCACCCAGGGCGACAGCGGACTCGCGAGAATACTCCGGTTGCCGAGCGCGCGGTGTCCCCACTCCATGCGCCCCTGAAACCACCCTACCAGCTGCCCGCGACGCAGCGCGTCGATCGTGATGTCGATGACCTCGCGTTCCGACGCGCACTCGTATGACAGCTTGCAGTTGTCAAGGGTCTGCTTGATCGCCTCGGCATCGTATTTCGGGCCGAGGAATGGCGAGACCGTTTCATGCGGTGCCCGCAGGTCCGGACGGGAGGCGACGAGCGCCGCGCCAACCGCCGTGCCGGCGTTGCCGGGATTCGGCGCGACGAACACGTCCTCAAAGAGGCCGGACTGACGGACCAGCGTGTTGAAGTATGTGTTGTAAAACAGCCCGCCTCCGAGGCAGAGGTGCCGCTGGCCCGTCACGCGGCGCACATCAGCGGCGACCGCGAGCAGCAGACTGCCGAGCCGCCGTTGGAAGGCGCTGGCAGCCGCGGCGCGGCGCACCACATCGTCGCCCGCGTCAGCCAGCCAGTCGCTGACGAGCGTCTTCCAGTGCGGAGAGACCTCGATGACGCCGTCGCGGTAATTCAGGAGCGGTGCGAACCGCTCGACGCCCTCGCCGCGATCGAGCCGAGCCAGCGCTTCCAGCTCGTGTTCGGGCAAACCGAACAGCTCGCAGCACTGCGAATAGAGGGTCGCGAACCCCGTCAGGGACCTCGGCCAGTCGACGCGAACAGGCCCTTCCCGGCGGGCGGTCCACACCGACATCGCCTCCGGCGAATGTCCGTCGCAGATGAGCACCGCGGCTGCCCCGAACGACGACAGGCCAAATGCGGTGGCCATGTGTGCCTCGTGATGGTCCACCCGCACGTTCGGCCGGTCAGGAGGCAGCTCGATCGCCTTTTCGGCCGCAGCATATCGACTCACCTGGGCCAGCCGCCAGTCACCCGCGGCGTGCAGGATGGTGCTCAGGATCGGGTCAGGCAAACCGCCGTTGATTCCCATCCGGCGCACGCGCGTGATTCGTTCGAGCTCGCAGACCGCCCGTACCTGCCCGTCCACACAGACGGCGGCGGCGGCATTCTGCCGAGCCCCGCCGACACCGACGACGACGGAACTCACCCGGGCGGCATCCGGGGCCGAACCCGAGCGAGCCCGCCGCGCTTCATGCTCCCGCTGGTCACTCATCAATGGCACCGTGCAAAACCGGCCCGTCGGTGCCTGGACTCCAGCAAGGAGTTGACCAGATCCGCGACCGCGGCCGACACGGCGAAATCATCGCATGGCAAGCGGGGCGATGCTCGTCGACACCGGCAGGAGTCTGCCGAACCGATGACTTATTGTCTGTCGCACCCGCCCATTAGCGAGCCCGCCCGGCCCGCCGGAGCGGCCGTCTTCTGGTGTTGCGATGGGCGCTGATTCGCCCCTCCGGCCCTACCATTGCGTAGCGTGGATCGTCTCCTGCTCCTCGGTCTCACCGCGTCGGGAATCGCGCTGATGAGCGTCACGCCGCTCAACCCCGATGCCGCGTGGTACCTGTACGCCGCCGAGCGAGTTCTGCAGGGCAGCGAGCTCTATGTCGATCTCACCGATCCCAATCCACCGCTGGTCTTCTACCTGAGCACCCTTCCGGTTTTCCTTGCCTCCGTTTTCGATGCGTCGCCGATGCTTGTTTTCAAGTTCGCGGTCCTGATGACGGCGTTGATGTCGTTTCTGCTCTCTATGTACGTCGTTCGCCACGCCGATCTGTTGCCGGCGGGCTGGCAACGCGAGGCATTTCGACTGGCCTTGCCGTTCGTCTTTCTCGTGTACGTCGAAGGCGACGCAGGGCAGCGTGAGCATTTCTTCCTGCTTCTCGCGCTTCCGTACGTTCTCCTCAGCGCAGCGCGAGCCAACGGGCGGACGGCCGGCCGGCGAGTCGGCCTGATCATTGGCGTGTTCGCTGGTATCGGTCTCGCTCTCAAACCACATTTTCTCTTGGTCTGGCTCGCGACGGACGTCTACCTGTGGCATTCGGCGCGACAACCGCCCTGGCGACGGATCGAAGCCCTGGCGCTTGGGTTGGTGCTCGCGGGATACGGCGGCGCGATAGCGCTGCTGACACCGGCGTACTTCGACGTCGTCGACGTCGCGGGACGCGTTTACCACGCCTACAACGCCGGCTCGGTACAGCTGGTCACGCGCAGCCCCATCGCCCTGTGGCTCGTGGCGCTCGGCGCCTTCCTCCTCAGTCGTGGCGCCATCGTCGGCCGGCGTACTTCGACGATGTTGATGCTGTCGTCGACCGCGTGCCTGCTGGCCGCTCTCCTGCAGCACAAAGGGTGGCGGTACCACTTCTACCCAGCCAACGCCATGGCCCTTCTGGTCGTCGTCGTGTGCGTTCCGCAGCTCACCCGGGAGTTTCGATGGCTCCGCCCGGTCCGGGCGCGCCCCGCCACCCGTTCGATGGCGGCGGCCGTCCTGGTCGCGACCGCGCTCGTGATACAGCAGGGTCCTGGCCGGACTGCGCTGACGATTATTCAATCGACCGTCGATGCCGCGTACGCGACGCGGTGGGATAGAGGGGCGTACCGCGACATCGTGAGCGCCGTCCGCCGTGAGACGTTCGGCGGCACGATGACCGATCTGATCGAGATCGTTCGAACGCAGGCCGCCGCGCAGCCGGTGGTGCTGCTGTCTACATCCGTCTGGCCGACGTTCCCGCTCGTGAATTACAGCGGCGCGACGTGGCCCCTGCGATTCAACTGCCTCTGGATGTTGCCCGGCTCTTATCCACTTCGACCCGACACCGCCCGCTATCACGCACCGGCGGCGATGGACGCCATCGAACGCGAACTGTTCGAGCATGTGGTCGAGACGCTGGTCCGGTCGCCGCCGACGCTCCTGATCGTCGATCAACGCCGCTTCAAGCAGGGTTTCGGCGGCATGCGGTTCGACTACATCGAGTATTTCTCACAGGACGCTCGCTTCGTCGATGTGTTCCGGCAGTACGAACTGCTCCGGTCGGTTGACGGCTACGGCGTGTACAAGAAGCGGTGAGCGATTGGCCTCGTGCCAGGATGTCAGCTGTCGCGGCGCGTCCAGACGCCGACGACGCTCTTGCCGAGATGATACCGGCCGATCGGGTCCAGCAGGCGGGATGTCGGCACGAGCAGCGAGTCCCAGATGCGTATTTGTGACTGTGTCGGATAGGCCGCGCGCAGAGCCACTCGATTCACCAGGGACGCCAGCAGGCCGGCGCTGTCCAGATAGAACGCCGTCACGGAGCGCAGGCTGGAGGGCGCCGCCTCCAGGAGCGTGCTCCGTGTATAGCGGCGATGGTGGCCGATGGCCCGGTCGAACGGACTGAACAGCCACTGGTGAGCTGGCGCGAGAACCACCAACCGGCCGCCGGAGCGCAATCGTCCGGCACTGCGGGCAAGCTCGGCGCGATCGTCGCGAATGTGCTCGAGGACATCGACGTACAACACGGTGTCAAAGCGCTCAGCCGGGTCGAGATCGTCGAGGGTCCCGCAGACGATCCGGCAACTGGCAGCCGACCGCTGACTCGTCATCACGGTCTTGAGCCGCTCATAGAGCCTGGCATCCGGCTCCAGGCACGTCCAGCTGGTGCTGCCATGCTCCATCAGCACCGACGCGGTCGTGCCGATCCCGGCGCCAACCTCCACGACCCGACCCGTTATGAAGGGACGAAGATGATCAGCGCAGTACCGCTTCCAGTTTCGCGCATGCCGGAACAGGTCGAGCTCATTGCCCTGGTACTCGAATCCCGTCATGTTCCAAGGGCGCCTGCTGACGCACGGACGCCACCGTGGCGTCGCGCTGCCGATGCCGTCTCGAGAGCCCGAATGAAGAGTGAATAATCTCGCAGTGGAACGAACGACGGCTGGGAACGACCGTGCAGCACGAGGAACGAGAACATCACAGCCAGCGATGCACCTTGTATCAGCAGCACCGCCAGGATGCCGGTGGCCGTCGTCGCCCAGCCAGGGATCGCGAACGGTGTCAGGAACCGTACCGCCACCACTGCGCCGATCAGGGTGCCGACGCCCAGTACCGCGACCATCGTCAGGACCAGCAGTCGGACGCCCATCGTCTCGGCGTGAACCGACAATGCACTCAGTCCATGGGCTACCAGCCCGACGAAATTCATGTGCGACGGTCCACTGAGCCGCCGCGCGCGTTCCGTCGGAATGGTGTCGTGCGGGATCCGTGCCTTGAACACCGCCGCTGCATAGTGATTCCACAGCTCCGACACCACGACGAGCCTCTCGAGCTGCGTGGCCGGAACGATGCTGAAATTGCCGACGCGAACCGGAATACCAGTCAAGAGCAGATGACACCAGCGATACAGGGCGTAGCACCACCGGAACCACAGGCTCTCGGACCGTCGTCTGCGCTCGGCGAAGACCACGACGTTGTCAGAGTTGGCTGCCAGCCGCTCGACCAGTCTCGGTACATCGTCAGGGGAATCTTCGCCATCGCCATCCATGACGACAACCGCGCGTGGTGACAGCTGCTCATACGCATACGCCAGAGCAATCGCTATCGCTCGTTGATGCCCCATATTCCGGCGTAACGAGAGGACGAGTATCTCTTCGAGAGCATCGAACGATCGGTCGCCAAACACACTGGGTACAGCGTCAGTGGACCCATCGTCCACCAGGAGTATCCGGGCCGCCAGGCCGCTGGCCGTCAGCACTTTGTCGAGCTGGTTCAGCAGCACAGCTACTGCCGTCCAGTCGTTGTAAACCGGGACCAACACCAGAAGCCCGGATCCCGCTCCAGTCGTCTCGTGGCCCCGACGCACGGAGCGCGGCTTGCCGATGTGACGGCCGACGCTCGTCAGCCCCGGCGGATCAACGTGTCCTGGCGACATCCGCGTTCTCCGGCAGATACTGGTGGGTCGACGTGCTCGTCGGGTGCAGCGCCACATCACGACAGTCGCCGCCCCAGGCCCGCGGATTGCAATTATCCGGCCCACCGCGGGTCCCGCCTCGCCACGGCGAGGTGTGGAATCTGAGAGAGAATCGCCGGCAATGCCGGGGACGAGCTGCCGACGCGCTCGTGTCTCGATGACCACCGCCGGATTGTCCTGGAATCGGCTGACTTATGTCAGCCGAGACGGCGCTTCGAAGTCGTTCGGGAGCCTCCTGGGTCGAGACAATGCTGTCGCTTTCTGGAACGCGAATCGATCGACGCCGCGCGCGGATCGAATTGGCCGTCACGATGGTTGGGTTTCTTGCGTTCGGCATTGTATTCGTTCCATCCGCCGGATGGGACGACGCCTATATTACTTTCTGGTCCGCGCACAGTCTGGCCGAGTCAGGGCAGCTCGTGAACTACAACGGCCACTTCGTTGAACAGAGTTCGACGCTCGGATTCGTCCTCATCATTGCCCCGATCGCATGGCTGACGGGGATCGATGCGCCGGTGATTGGTCGCATTGCATCCGTCATCTTCGGCGCCGTCTCGATCGCGGCAACGGCTTCGCTCGGTCGGCTGGTGGGAGTCACCACCGGACGCCTGGCTCCCGTGATTGTGGCCAGCAGCCCGTTCTACACTTACTGGTCGTTCGGCGGCATGGAAGCGACATTGGCGGCGCTGTGTGGCACGCTCCTGCTCCTGGCTCTGTCGCGCGGACTGGTTCGTGGACTCGAGGCGACGCTGCTTGCCAGCCTGGTTGCCGTTGTGGCGGCGTACATGCTGTCCAGGCCGGAAGCGCTGCTGATCGTCGTCGCGTTGACCGTCGGCCTCTGGTTGTTGGAGATCCTGCGGCATCGGAGATCGGGCACGGCCGCATCGTGGACGGCGCCGGTGCGATTGCTGGCCACGGTCACGGGAATCGCACTGGCGGTTGCGGGTGTGATCTCGACATTCCGCTTCTGGGCTTTCGATCGGCTGATGCCCGAGCCCGCTTACGCGAAAGCGAAGCTGCTCAGCAGGCAGAAGATGTTCGATGGACTCGGATACCTCGCTGACAGCCTCAACAGCGAGTTCGCCGTCCTGTGGCTTCTGGCCGCGATCGCCACCGTTCTCATTGCATACGCTCGCATCGCGCGGCCCCGCGATCTCGACGTCGAGGCACTCTGCGCCACGTTCGTCGTCGCGAACCTCGGCTTCATCGTCTTCTCGGGCGGCGATGGCATGCACGCCGGGCGGTTCTTCGTTCCAGCCATTCCGGCGGCGGCAGTGCTCGCGACGGGACTGCTCTCGCGCGCACTGTCAGGCCGCTGGCTCTACATCGCCGCGCTGGTCTGGGTCGCAGTCCAGGCCGGAGGGTTGTTGGTGTTCGCACGCGACAAGTCGTACAGCGATCCGATCTGGGCCGTAACCCCGGTTACCGATCCCGCGCACAAGCGGTTTCATTGGTTCGAGCGGGCCAACCACGACCATCGTCGCTATTTCCCTGCCGTCGTCGAACTCGAGCGCCAGATCGATCTGGTCCTGGCCCGAAAGCGGCCGGTGACGGTATTCAGCGGGCAGAGCGGCTTTGTCATGTATCACGTCGCACAGAGCCGCCCCAACGCGATCAGGTACGTGGATCGCTTCGGGTTGGTCACCCGCGATTTCAGCGAATGCCCGATCTCGCGGGACGCGCCTCGGACTGTCTGGGGGCTCCTGATCACGGTGCCAAACTACCTGAGGCGTCGCGACGACTATCGACTTCAGTGCGGAATACCGGTGCCGGACCTGATCTACGAGATCTACTGGGGCGACTTTCCTCGCGATATCGCGTCTGCGCTCGACAGGGCCGGCTACACGATCGTGTACCGCCAGGACGATGACACTCCCGGAGGATCGGCGGCGTTTCCCGGTTTCCGGGGAATCGGCAGGGTTTTCATCGCCAGGCTTCTGAATCTCGGAGCGGATCGGTGATTGGGTCGACGCCACCCCGACGACGCGGACGCGGGTGGAGTGAGGACAGGAGCGGCCGTCACATGTATCCATCGCGACGAAGAGTCTCGAGCCCGCCTCCATCCACCGCGTCCTGGGCGCGGCCCGAGCGTTCGGAGATGTTGCGGAACTTGCCGGTTCGAAGCTCTTCGATGATCTCGGAGACGGACCGGGCCGTTGACTCAACCGGACCGGTGCATGGTCCGCAGCCAAGCGACCGGTACCGTCGTCCGGTGCCGTGATCGAAATAGAGGCTCGCCACCGGAATCTGTTCGCGGTCGATGTATTCCCAGATGTTCAACTCGGTCCAGTCGAGCAGCGGATGGATCCGGACGTGCGTGCCGGGCGCGAATTCGGTCTTGAACTGGTTCCAGAACTCCGGCGGCTGCTCCGCGATGTCCCACGTGTGGTGCTGATTGCGCGGCGAGAAGTACCGCTCCTTCGATCGACTGCCCTCCTCGTCGGAACGTGCGCCGACGATGACGCCGGTGTAGGGATCGCGATGGCTGTCCGGCTCGTACGCCTTCGTCACGTGGTTGAACCGGTATCGCGGGCCCGTGCCGTCGAGCGTCGCCTTCAACGCGTCCGTCTTCAGCAGGCGGCAGCACTCGAGCCGATCGACCGCCCGATCCGGAAAGGTCTGCTTCGCCGCGAGCGCCGCTTCGTTCTGGCCGTAGATGAGATGGAGGTGCCATTCGGCCGCGAGGCGATCGCGGTAGGTGATCATCTCGGGAATCTTGAATGACGTGTCGATGTGAACGAGCGGGAACGGCACGTGGCCGAAGAACGCCTTCCGCGTCAGCCACAGCAGCACGGTGCTGTCCTTGCCGATCGACCAGAGCATGCAGAGCTGTTTGAACGAGGCGTACGCTTCACGCAGGATGTGTATGCTCCGCGCCTCGAGCTGGTCCAGTTCGGCCGTGCCCGTCACGCGTTCACCACCACGCTGCCCATGAGGGCGTCGATCACCCGGGCGGCCGCCTCGGCCGGCGACGTCTGTTGCGTGTCGATCACGAGCGCCGGCGCCGCTGGCGGCTCGTATGGATCCGCTATCCCGGTGAACTGCGGCACGTCGCCGCGCCGCGCGCGCTCGTACAGTCCCTTCACGTCGCGCCGCTCGCACTCGTCGAGTGGCGTGGAGACGTAGACCTCGATGAACCGGCGGCAGAGGCCGCGCACGAATTCGCGCGAGTCGCGGTACGGAGAGACGAGCGACACCAGGGTCGTCACGCCATGCTTTTCGAGCAGCGCCGCGGCATGCCCGACGCGGCGGACATGCGTGTCGCGCTCGGCGCGCGAGAAGCCCACGTGGGGAAAGACGGCACGGATCTCGTCGCCGTCGAGCAGCTCGACCGGGGCGCCCATCTGCCGCACGCGCGCGGCGACGAGCCGCGCGATCGTCGTCTTTCCCGCGCCGGAGAGTCCGGTGAACCAGACGACCGCGGGCGGCGGCGGCGTGAAGCCGATCACGAACCGCTGGACCGGGAGATCCGCGGTGTTGTACTGAAGCGGCGAGTCCCGTGGGGCGCTCGAGGGGGATGACCATCGAAAGACCGCATCGCCGGCCGCGACGTCCCACTCGCTGAGCGGCGTGAACCGCACGTACACGTCGGCCCGTCCCTCCGCCAGCCAGCAGAACTTGAGCGAGCTGCCGACCGCCACGCGCTCGCACACCGGCCAGGCGCGCGCAAACTCGTCGAGCTCCACCGATCGATGCGATCGGCTCTCGACCATGCGGAGCGGCGTGCCGGGCGCCGGCGGACGGCTGTAGATGCGCACGGGCGCCGCGCCGCCGTCCTGCCGCCACGACCCGAGCCCGCGCGCGCCGTAATACAGGACGTCCCGGTCCGGCGCATGCACGACCCCGACGATGGGCACGCCCTCGGCGATCAGCGCGATGTTGACCGTGTAGTCCGGAAGCCCGTCGACGAACTCACGCGTGCCATCGAGCGGATCGACCAGCCAGAAGCGGCGCCAGGCCGCTCGCTCCATCGCCGGCGGGATGGCCCCTTCCTCGGACACGATCGGCGTGCCCGGATCGATCTGGCGAAGCGCGCCGACGATGGCGTCATGGCTGGCGCGATCGGCGTCGGTCAGCGGCGACCCGTCCACCTTCCAGTCCGGACGCGACCGGCTGTCGCGATGCTCGCGGATCAGCCGCCCGGCCTCGCGGGCGGTCTCGACGACGCGGGAGACGAGCGGACGATCGATCGCGTCTACCATGGCTTGAAGATCGCGCGCTGGTCCTCGAGCAGCGCCTTGAGCGCGTCCACCCCGTGCGCGCGGCTGTCCGCGTCGCTCAGCACCAGATCGCACGAGAGGTCGGTCGTCACGCGATCGCCGATCCACACCACGGTCACGAACTCGGGCGGCAGGCTGGTGTGGAAGATGTCGAGCTCGTCCTGCGTCAGCTCCGCCGCGCTCACAATGAGGATGAGGCCGGCGTCGAGCATCAGATTCGCGATTTCGGCGAGGCGCCTGACGTGCTCCGCGCGCTGCTCCTCGCCGCGCTCGATGTCCGCGTCGACGCCGTAGAGCACGTTGCCCATCCCGAGGAAGTACACGAGCCGGCCGTCGGCGAAGAGCCGCGCCTCGAGGTCGCGCGCGAGTCCCTTGCGATCGGTGCTCGCCTCCCCGGTCACGATCAGCAGCGTCGGCCGCTGACTGTAGCGTTCCGCGCGCCGCTCGGACGACACGTGGCTGCTGGCCCATTTCGCATTGCGCAGCCGCACCTTGCCCCGGAGCGACTCCTCGCTGTCGGGCAGCGCGTCGACGACGATGCCGCCGCCGCGGATGTCGAAGTCGTCGATGACGACGAACCGTCCCGTCACCGCCAGATCGGCCGCGCGATCGAACGCCACGGCCCGCTGCAGCTTCAGCGTGCACTCGGCCACTTCGTTCCGCTCGACCGCCACGCGCGCCGCCGCCTCGGCGAGATCCGAGGCGTCGATGACGCGATGAATCGCCTCGAGGCGCATCGGCACGCGCGCGGTGCCGAGCCGGACGCCATAGTCCTTGCGCAGCGTCAGCGGCGCCCGTCCGAGCCAGAAGAGGTGCACGCGAAGACGCGTCGTCACGTGCATCGGCGGCTGATCGGATCGCGCGGCCATCTCGCCGCGGCTCGTATAGATCTGCGGCGCCAGGGTGAACCCCACGGCCTCGCCCGCGCCCACCTCGGCGACCGCCGGCGCGGCGAAGCCTTCGATCGTCTGGATGCGCGCCCGCTTGCCCGACGGATAGAACACCAGCTCCTGCCCGACGCGGGCCGCGCCCGACTCCACGGTGCCGGCGACGATGCGTCGATCGTCACCGAAGTTCGTGAACTTGTAGACGTCCTGCACGGCCATGCGGAACGGCCGGTCGCGCGGCGGCGCGTCCGGCTCGAAGCCATCGAGCGTCTCGAGGACCGTGCCGCCGGTGTACCAGGACATCTCGGACGATCGCTCGGCGACGTTGCCGCCGTGGCGGGCCGACACCGGGATCCACGCGCGCGGGGTCGTGCCCAGCTTCTTCAGGAACGCGCCGAACTCCGCCACCACGCCGTCGAATGTCCGTTGCGCGTAGGCCGCCAGGTCCATCTTGTTGACCACGACCGCCACCTGCCGGATGCCGAGCATCGACAGCATCGTCGCGTGCCGGCGCGAGTTCTCCTGGATGCCCTCGTGCGCGTCGATGACGAGCAGCGCGGCATCGGCGCGCGCGGCGCCCGTGATCAGGTTCTTCAGGAACTCGATGTGCCCCGGCGCATCGAGAATGACGTACTGGCGTCGATCGGTCTTGAAGAAGACGCGCGCCGCGTCAATCGTGATCCCCTGCGCGCGTTCGTCCTTGAGCGCATCGAGCAGGAACGCGTACTCGAATGGCTTCGACGTGCGCGCGCAGAGCGCGCGCACCTGCTCGAGCTTGCCGTCGGGCAGCGAGCCCGTATCGGCCAGCAGGCGGCCGACGAGCGTACTCTTGCCGTGGTCGACGTGTCCGCTGATCACCAGGTGCAGACGCGGCGCCGTGATCGCGGCGGGCGCGGTGGCCGCGGCGAGGGGAAACGTCATCACGCCATCGGCAGCACGATCTTTTCGCCGTCCGCGAGCGGGCGCACGCGGCGCCACACGCGCGCGCCGGCCATGGCCTGGAGCAGATGCGTCGGCTGGTAGACGATGCTGGGCCAGAGGAACACCTCGGTCGTGCAGTGGCACTCGCGGCGCGCGATCGAGGCGCGCAGCGCGCGCGCCTTCTCCGACGTCCAGATCTCCCAGAACGACTGCTGCCGGAGATTGCCGAGCGGCTCGTGCAATTCGCAGACGCTCACGTCGCCGTTGGCGGACACCACCGCGCTCAGGCGGCCCGCGCTGCATCGGGCGACCTGCGTCTGCCGGGTCAGCGTCTCGATTTTGGCCCACTGCAGCATCGGCTCGACGATGGCGCCGTAGCGCCCGTGTTCGCGGGGCGACCACAGCCGGCGCACGTAGTCGTACAGGTTCGCATACGCCTTCAGCTCCGGCGTCTTCAACGCCGGATTCTTGCGGTCGCCGCGGATGAGGGCCAGGTTGTGGTGATCCATCTGCGGGCAGCGATCGTACAGGTACGTCGTCAGCGTCCGGATCTCGTCCACGTTGACGTCAGTCGCCGTGGAAATCGCATGGATGCGGAGGCGCGCGTCGCGCCGCTGCAGCTCCGCCAGCGCGTCGTAAGTGGTCATCGCCCGTGCGAATGAGCCGGGCGCGACCCGGAACCGATCGTGGAACTCCGGCATCCCGTCCAGCGACAGCTCCACCGCGAACAGATCGAGCGCCGGCGCCTTCAGGGTATCCGTCACCGCCTGGACGACTTTCTCGGTGTACCAGCCGTTCGTCGGCACGTAGATCTGCCTGACGCCGTTGACGTCGATGAAGTGACGGCAGATTTCCGCGAACTCGCGGCGCAGGAAGGGTTCACCCCCCGAGAGGTTCAGGTTCTCGATTTGGCCAAGCGATCGCGACAGGGCGAGGATCTCGTCCTTCGTGAGGTCGTCGCGCTTGTTGAGGTGCGTCCAGTAGAAGCAGTGGTCGCACTTCATGTTGCAGATCGAGTTGATGAACAGGACCAGGAACGGCGGCGTCTGCAGCTCGCCGCGCTGCCGCTGCATGATCCGCCGGTGGCGCACGATTCGGTCGAGGACGTTCATCGTACTGGGCGCGGACGTTCAAGCCCGCGAGCGGTTGGAATGGCAAGAACCGGACCAGCACCATGGCCGGCGGACGTCACGCAAACACACAGACCGGCCCGCCCCTGCATCGTTCCGTCCTGGATCGGCCTGACGAGTCTACCTGAGAGATGACTAATATCGCGTCTCGGGCCCGGTCGCCCGTCAGGTCAATGGTCCGATCAGACGGTTGTAGATCGTCGCGACGGTCCGGCCGATCGCGTAGCCGAGCACGAACGCGTAGACGAAGCCGACGAACGCGCCGAGCCACGTGATGCTGTAGCCCGGGAAGTAGATGCTCAGCAGCCCGAGGTGCGGGCCCGGATTGGGCCCCCCCTTGATGACGAGCGCCGCCGTCGCCAGGAACAGACCGACGCCGAACAGCAGGCCGATGGCGATGCCCCAGCCCTGCTCGGTCGCCTTCAGGACGACCTGTCGCAGCGCGCGAACCTCCTGCGGCGTGAGTTGATCGGCCATGTTCATCTGCATAGGTCAGATGTGATCGAGAAAGTCGCTCGTCTGGTTCAGTTCCGCCCGGGTCTTGACGGCGAAGATCCAGATGGCGAGCGCCAGGTTGCGCAGGAACGCCAGAAACCACGCCGCTGCGAATCCGGCCACGAAGGCCCACCAGAAGCCGATGAAGGCGCCCTGCCACGTCACCTCGTACCCGTAGAAGTAATTCGAGAGCAACCAGATGTTCAGGGCCTCGGGCGGCTGCGCGACAACGTGAAACGCCGTCAGCGCAAAGACGACCAGACCTGCCGTCAGGCCGACGGCGAGGCCCAGCGCCAGCTTGTGCAGCGGCGCGAACACCCGCTGCAGCGCGTCAGGAATCTCGTGAATTGGCTGGCGCTGAACGGCCATGTCCGGTGAGGGTGAGTGTAGCATTGTCCTTTGTCCGCCTTTCGTCGTCGGGGCCCTATCGGCCGGTCCCGACGGGCGCCCTGCCTGGCGCCACTGTTCCACGCGCCGATCGCCGCCATCGGACCCACTGCATCCAGAATTCGAACCCGTCGCGGGCCAGCCGTCGAATCGCCCCGGGGCGCCGGAAGTAATACATGTCCAACCGCGGAATCCAGGCACGCGGCTGATCGGTCGTCAGCGCCGCAAATCGCGTCGTCACGGCCAGGGGAAACCTGCCCATCGCGAGCGCCGCGATGTCGTCGTCGACGTCGCCGTACGGATAGGCGAGCGACGATGGTTCGATCCCGAGCCGCGCCGCAAGCTCAGCCGTACACCGGTCCATCTCCTCTCCGGCGGCTGACCCCGTCAGCGTCGTGAGAGGCGCGTGGACATGCGTATGCGCACCGATCGCAAACCCGCGTGCGGCCAACCGTTCGAGGTCGGGCCAGTCGAGCAGCGGCAGCGTCGGGATGCCGCGCTGGACATGGCCCCCCCATGCGTTCGTCCGCCCGACGTGTCCGGTGACGACGAACACGGTCGCCGGCAGGCCATGCTCTTCGAGCAGGCTCGCGGCCGCGTTGAAGTTGGCGAATCCGTCGTCGAATGTCAGCGCGATCGCATCCCGATCGTCAGCCGGATCCAGGTCCAGCAGTGCATCCAACGGGACGATGCGCATCCCGCTGCGCGCCAGCCAGTGCACCTGCGCTGCGAACACGGCCGGCGACACGGAGATCGCCGAGCCGCTGTCGTCGATCGAGTGGTACATCAGGACGGCGCGCACGGCTAATGGTCACCACGAAGATCGCGACGCGCACGACGGAAACACGCGCTCATCGCGCACCCGCCGCGTTCTGATGGTCTGCTGGCTGCGGGTCTGCCAGATGTCCCGCTGCCTGTTGCGGCTCGTGTCCGTCGTGCGCGTCGTGGCGAGCCGGCGTGCGTTGGCGTGCCTCGCGATCGCGAGCCGCGTTCGCCACGATGTCGAGGTAGCGCGACACCACGACCTCCTCCGACCAGCGATCCCAGGACGCGCGGTAGCCGCGCTCGCCGCATGCGGCGCGGTACGCGGAATCCTGTTGGAGCGTACGCATCGCCGCGATGAGCTCGTCATCCGTTCCGAACAGCTCGCCGCCGCCGGACTCGGCGACGATTTCCGGGAATGGCCCGATGCGGCGCGCGATCACCGGCGTTCGCTGGCGGAAGGCTTCGATGAGCACGATCCCGAACGTCTCGAAGCCGACCGACGGCACGATCGAGGCGACGGCGTGCCGGTAGTACCGCGCGAGGTCCTGATTCGGCACGCGGCCCACGAAGCGCACGCGCGGGTTGCCCGCCGCCAGGCCCTTCAGCCTCGCGGCGTCCTCGCCCTCGCCGACAACGAGCAAGTCGGCGTCCGTGTACCGCTCGAACACGGGGAGGACCGTGTGCAGCCCCTTGATGCGTTCGAGGCGGCCGACGAACAAAAAATACGGCCGCGCGTGCGGCGGCGCCATGTCCGCGACCGGCCGCGGCTCCGCCCGATCGCCCGGCAGAAAGTACGGGAGCACCTCCATCAATCGCGGGAAGCCGAACTCGTGATGCTTTGCGCGGCTGAACTCGCTGCGCGCGATGAACACGTCCACGTGCCGGAGCTGCCGTTCGAGATAACCGGTGTACCGCCACAGTTGCGGGGGCCGGTGATATCTCAGCACGCAGCGGACGCACTCACGGCGATCGCACGCCTCGCGATTGTGCCGCCAGAGCACGTGCGACGGACAGACGAGCCAGTGTTCCTGCGCCAGGTACACGCGCACGGCATCCCCGCCGTACGACAGCAGCCCGGGACCGCCGAGCAGCGACACATTGTTGAACGTGACGACATCGAACGCCCGATCGCGAAAGAACCGCGCGAGCCGGTGCCGGTGGACGACCGGCCGGCCGAACTGCTGCGTCAGGAGGGGCGAGAGGACGCCGAGACGGCTGCGCAGACCGACCACCTCGATGCCAGTCGACCCGGGACCGGGCGGCGGCGGAACCTGTCGAGGCGCCAGCGACTGATAGGCATCGATTTCATGCACCACCGTCACCTGGTGGCCGCGCCGCTGCAGCGCGTGGGCGAGCCGCTCGACGTCGATGCCATCTCCGCCGAAGTTGTACGGCGGATAGAACGTCGTCAGGAGGCAGAAGCGGAGCGGGCGCGTCATGCCGCCGCCTCCTGGAGCGCGTCGAGCGCCGCGCGGGCGCCGCGGGACCAGCTCAACTCCGACGCGCGCCGTCGCGCCCGCGCGCCCAGCGCGCGCGCCAGCGCCGGATCGGCCGCCAATCGTGCGATCGCCGCCGCGAGTCCGTCCTCGTCACGCGGCGTGACGAAGACGCCTCCGCCACCGAGGAGCTGCGGCAGTGGACTCCCGGTCGTCGCAATCACGGGCGTGCCGCAGGCGGCGGCTTCGACCGCCGGCAACCCGAACCCCTCGTTCTCCGACGGCAGCACCAGCGCGATCGCCCCCGAGTGCAGGTGGCGAATCTCCTCGTCGGGCAAATACCCCGGCCACAGGACGAGGTCCTCGGTGCCGCACGCGCGAACCACGTCGCGAAGCGCCGACAGATTGCCGAGGAAGACGTCGCCGCGCAGGGCGCCAATCAGGACGAGCCGCGGCGGATTGTCGAGGGGTCGCGCCATCCGTGCGTGCGCACGAATGAGGACGTCGAGATTCTTGTGCGGGCTGAAGCCGCCGACGTAGGTCAGCCACCGGGATCCGGCCGGGAGTCCAACCCGGCGCGCCTGCGCGTCGATGTCCGCCGCGGACGCGCTCGGACTGTAGGCCACCGCGGGCGCCTCGGGCGCGACTCGAATGCGCGTCCGGGCGATCCGATGCACCTCCGCGATCTCGGCGGCGGCGAACTCGGACACGGTCAGGACCATTCGCGCCTGCCACAGGGCGAGCTTCACCTTCAGCTTCCAGAACAGGCGCGCCCGCGCACTCGGGAGCGTCAGGTGCGGATACCGCTCGGCGATCGCGTCATGAATCGTCACCACCGCGGGCAGCCGGGGCGGAAGCGGGAAGTACGTGTAGACGGACGGCGAGAAGAACACGTCCACCGGCTCGCGCGCGACCGCCCGCGTCAGCCGCAGCATGTCGCGGGGCGACCGGTAGCCGTCGGCCGACGCCGCGGTCGTCGGCGAGTCACGCTGCCCGGCCACGACCGGGCGCACGTTGGACCCCGCCAGATCGAAGCGTGCGAGGGCGCGCGCGTCGAGAAGGCACACGAACTCGTGTTCCGGCCCGATCGCCGCCATCGCCGCGACGAGCTCGCGCGTGAACCGGCCGTAGCCACGCCCGTTCGCCCAGCAGGTCGCATCGACTCCGATTCGCATCGGTCAGGCCGTGGCCGAGAGTAGCTCCCGTCCCTTGGCCAGCTGCTGCTCTTCGTGATAGTCGAAGTCGGTGTTGACTTCCCAGACGTCGTGCGACGCGCCCTGCATGTTCGCGACCGCCATCATCGCCGCCAGCATCGAATGATCCTGGTTGTTGTACTTGTGCATGCCGTTGCGGCCGACGGTGTGCAGGTTGCGGATCGGGTCGATGAATTCGCGGACGGCGGTGAGATGGCCGCGATACGCGGCGTCGTAGATGGGATAGGCCTTCGGCACCCGGATCACGCAGCCGTCGACCACGTCGGACGTGCGCGCGAGCCCGAGCGTCTCGAGCTCGCGCCCCGCCTGCGCGATGAGCGCCGCGTCGGGGCTCTCCCACAGACCATCGCCCTTGAAGCAGAAATACTCCATGCCCAGGCACGTGCGTCCGGGCTCCGGCACCATCGCGGCGCTCCAGTTGTTGAAGTTCTGGATCCGGCCCACCTGGACGCCGGGCGTGTGGATGTAGATCCAGTTGTCCGGGAAGAGCGTGTCCCGGTTCAGGATCAGCGCCACCACGACGAAATCCCGGTACCGCAGCCCTTCCGCCGCGTCGCGCACGGCGGCCGGGGCCGCGGGTGAGAACGCGCGCACGAGCGATCGAATCGGCATCGTCGAGATGACGTGCTCGGCTTCGATGGTGCGGTGTCCATCGGGCGTGCTGACGGTCACCGCCGTGACCCGATTGCCGGTGAGATGGATGCGGTCGACGTAGTGCCGCATCAGGACCTCGTGGCCCCGTTCCACCACGCGATCGCGGCACATCTCCCACATCTGGCCGGGCCCGAGCCGCGGATACTGGAACTCGTGAATGAGCGTCTTGATCGCCGTCGACCGCTTCTGAATCGCGGTCGCCGACAGAATCGCGCGCGCGAGCGACAGGCCCTGAATCCGCTGGGCCGCCCACTCGGCGCGGATCTCCGTGCATGGAATCCCCCACACCTTCTCCGTGTACGTCTTGAAGAAGATCTGGTAGAGCCGGCGGCCGAACCGGTTGGTCACCCACTGTTCGAAGTTCTCTTCAACCGGACTGGGCCGGTAATGCCACTTGAGATAGCTGAGGACGATCCGCGTCGCGTTGATCACGCCGAGGCCGCGCAGCGCGTTGCCGGCCTTCAGCGGATAGTCGAAGAACTTGCCGTTGTAGTGAATGCGCGACAGCCGCGGGACCGAGATGAATTCCTTGCCCAGGATCTCGTGCCAGAGCGCTTCGACGGGCGCACACTTCGTGAAGAAGCGGTGGCCGCCGATGTCGAACCGGTAACCCTTGTACTGCGCGGTGCGCGAGATTCCGCCGACGATCTCATCGGCCTCGAGGACGGTGACGCGAGACTGGCTTCCGCCTTTCGCCAGTACATACGCGGCCGTCAGACCGGCCGGGCCCGCGCCGATAACGACGACGCGGTCCCCCCGGCCGATCTGGGCGACATCGCGAGGCTGGGGAGGGTATTCGGAGACGGAACCCCGCACAGCCGGCACCTTCACGCAAGAACCGAACCGGATCGGCGGTGGGCGACGTGACGGGCGGGATCCGCGGTTCCTTAGGGATTCCCTGCGATCGCGCCGGAGCGCCGGAAACGGCCACAAATCCGGCAATCTGGCCCGTGCGCCTCCGCGCGAGCCCGGTGACAAAAGTCATCGTATTGCAGGACTTCCCCGGGCGTGACGGACGGTCGGATCGGCCGTTTTGTCCGGGTTTTGACGTTCCGGCCGATTCTCCAGGCTACCTGACGGGCACAGCCGTTGCACACGAGGCCGCCATGCCGTCTCGTATCGCCGTGCTCGAATTGCGGAGCGTCCGCGGGACGGGCGGCGGGCCTGAGAAGACGATCCTGTCAGGCGCCGAGCAGGCCGACCGAACCAGGTTCGACGTCACGGTCTGCTACGTCCGCGACGAGCGCGATGACGTCTTCGAAATCGACGCGCGCGCCGCCCGCCTGACTGTCGACTACGTCGAGGTGCGCGAGCGGCACTCCTTCGATCATCGGATTTGGCGGAGGCTGGCCGGGCTGGTCGGCGATCGCCGGATCGACATCGTCCACGCGCACGACTACAAGACGAATCTCATCGCCCTGCTCCTCGCGCGCCGGTGCGGCGTCCTCCCGCTGGCGACCGCACACGGCTGGACCGGCCAGACACCGCGCGAACGCTTCGCGTACTACCCCGCCGACAAATGGCTGCTGGCCCGGTTTCCACGCGTGATCGCCGTCTCGAGCGAGATCCAGCAGCAGCTCGAACGCCGGGGCACGAACCCCGCGTGCGTGACCGTGATTCTGAACGCGATCGACCCCGATCACTTCAGACGCCGTCCGGAGCGGCGGGCCGAGGTTCGCCGCGCGCTCGGCTACGGCGATCGCGACATCGTCGTCGGGGCCGTGGGACGACTCGAACCGCAGAAGCGATTCGATCTTTTGCTCGAGGCGATCGCACGGTTGCAGGAACACTGGCCGACGCTGCGCCTCGCCGTCGTGGGGGAGGGCAGCTTGCGGGCGGAGCTGTCGGCGCGCGCGGCACGGCTCGCGGTCGCGGATCGCTGCGCCTGGCTGGGACATCGCGACGACGTCGGCGATCTGCATCATGCGTTCGACCTGTTCGTGCAGTCCTCCGAGTACGAGGGGACGCCGAACGCGGTGCTCGAGGCGATGGCGATGGAAACGCCAATCGTCGCCACGGATGTCGGCGGCACGGCCGAGCTCGCGACCGACGGCGTGCATGCCTGGCTCGTGCCGCCGCACGACATCGATGCCCTGACCGGTGCGATCGGCCGGTGGCTCGGGGATCCCGCCGCCGCGCGGCCGCGCGTCATGGCGGCGCGACGCCGGATCGAAACGGATCTGTCCTTCCGCGCGCGCACTCGAGCGCTGGAAGCGATCTATGAGGAACTGATCCGCACGCGGGACGGGCGACTGGCGTCGACGCGCATGCTGTCGGGAGCATCGCATGCGTGAACGGCTGAAGGCGGCCGCGCGAGGGGTAGCGCTGGTGCTCGTCACGCCGGCCCTCCTCTCGTACGGGATTCGGCGCCGGATTCTTGGTCCGGATCGCGCCCTCGAGGGCTCGACGCAGGCGCTCGCGTGGCTGCCCGGTCTCACGGGCGTGTACCTGCGCCGGGCGTTTCTCTCGCGGGTGCTGGCGCACTGCGCGCCCTCGGTCGCGATCGAATTCGGCGTGCTGTTCAGTCAGGCGCAGGCGCGGCTGGAGTCAAACGTGTACGTCGGACCCCGATGCCACCTCGGGCTCGTGCACCTGGGGCCCGACGTGCTGCTTGGCGCCGGCGTCCACGTGCCAAGCGGCGGCGCGACGCACGGCATCGCCGATCTCGACCGCCCGATTCGGGACCAGCCCGGCTCGCCGGCGGTGGTTCGGATTGGCGAGGGCACGTGGATCGGCAGTCACGCCGTGGTGCTGGCGGACGTGGGCCGGCACTGCGTCATCGCCGCCGGCGCGGTCGTCACGAAACCCGTCCCCGATTACGCCGTCGCCGCCGGCGTGCCGGCGCGGGTGGTTCGGAATCGTCTCGACGTGGCGGTCGCCGGCCCGTCGACGGCGCCGGGGGCCGCTGGACATCCGCGGTCAGCCGGCAGCGGCCTGAGCCCCATCGTCGCCGCGAGCAGACCTGCGGATTAGCGCGACGAACCGGTATTATGAGGTGGTCCGCCGCGCGGACGAAGGACGCCGGTCGCGGTTCGCCATCGTTTGAACGTTCTCTTCCTGACACATCGACTGCCCTACGCGCCGAATCGCGGCGACCGCATTCGGTCGTACTACATGCTCCGGGAGATGTCGCGGTTCGCCGACGTCTCGCTGGTGTCGCTCGCGCACGACCGGCACGAAGCGGCGATGCTGCCTGAGGTTCCATTCGCCAGACACGCGACGGCGCTTCGCGTGACGGCCGTTCGCAATGCGGCGAAGGGGCTGTGGCGTCTCTCGTCGAACATCCCGTTGACGCATAGCCTGCTCGATGCGGCGGCTCTCCGGTCGACCGTACGTGAGATCGTCGCGTCGCGCCGGATTGATGTCGCGGTCGCCTACTGCTCTGGCATGGCACGGTTGGCCTTCGACCCTGCCCTGGCGCCCGTGCCGTTCGTGCTGGACATGGTGGATGTGGATTCTGCCAAGTGGGCGCGCCTGGCGGCCGCGACCGGCGGACTGCGGCGGTGGGTCTATCAGCGCGAGGCCCGGACGCTTCGCGACTTCGAGATTACGATTGTAGGTCATGCGCGAACGACGCTGGTCGTCAACGAGCGCGAGCGCGATGTGCTGCGCGAGCTGGCGCCGAACGCCGAGGTCGTCGCGGTCGCCAACGGCATCGATCTGGACGCGTTTGCTCCCGCCGCCGAACCGCGGGCGTCATCACAGGTCGTGTTCTGTGGCGTCATGAGCTACGCGCCGAACGTCGAAGGCGTGACGTGGTTCGCGAAGGAAGTCTGGCCCGTGGTCCGTGCCCGTCGGCCTGACGCACGATTCGTCATCGTCGGCGCCGATCCGGCGCGCGAGGTGCGCGTCCTTGCCGCGGGGGATCCGTCGATCGTCGTCACCGGCGCGGTGCCCGCCGTGCAGCCCTATCTCTGGGATGCGGCCCTCGCGGTCGCCCCCCTCCGGATCACGCAGGGGCTGCAGAACAAAGTGCTCGAAGCGCTGGCCGCCGGACTGCCTGTCGTCACCACACCTCCGGTCGTCGCCGGGCTGCCGGTCGAGGCCCAACCAGGTTGTCTGGTCGCCGCTGATGCGGTCGCCTTCGCGGATACCGTGCTGCGCTGGCTGGCGGCGTCACCGGACGCACGCCGTGCCCAGGCCGCGCTTGCCGATCTCCACTCGCTGAGCTGGTCCATACAGTTGCGACCTCTTGAAGCGATCCTGAGGCGCGCGACCGCATCACCCTGACCGGCGACCGGCCCGACGTCCGCGGACGTCTCAGCTCCTTCGCGTCGCAGCGTCTCATCCACCACGAGCGATCGCGATTCGATCGTCACGACACAACTGCACACCACTTCACACCTGCACACATCTTCACACCGCACGCAACTTCACGCTTGTGCATCGCAAACGTGCGTGATACGTTTCGCACTCGACACGGTCGCTGCAATTCGCGCGTGCCGTGCGCCCTCCCGCTTCGTCAGCCGATCCCTCCCGGAATCCCTCCCACGCTAAGAGCATTGACGCTGTGGCCGTCCGTGGTCTCTGACGGTTCTGCCAGTGGTGTGTCGAATCTGTCGGGCGCGGCCGGCGACGTAATTGAAGCCTCGCACGCACAGCCGGCTAACTGACTCGCAGTCAGCAGCTTGCGACCGCCGCACGACGCGGCAACCGTTGGCACTTGCGTTGCGCCGACGGGCGTTCCACAGGTGCCGACGAATCCATGATGTTGCCATCACAAACCAATCTGACAGCTGGAGTTCTGCGCCGCTGCCGGATCGCACTCGCGATCGGCTCGGTGCTCATGGTCATGCGTCCGTCCGACGCACGGGCGCAGATTCACACCCCGCACGATCACATCCCGCACTTCGCCGCAAATCCGACGATCCGCAGCGCCTCCGCAGGCGCCTGGTCGTCGCCCGCGACGTGGATCCCGGCGCGCGTCCCAGGGCCTGGCGACATCGTCAGCATCGCCCACGCGGTCACCTTCGACTCCATGGCCGGGGACGTGGATGTCATTGGCATCGAAACCGGCGCGAGCCTGCGGTTTGCGACGGCCCAGCCGACGCGGCTGAAAGTCGCCACCCTGATGGTTCTGCCGGGCGGGCGCCTGGAGATCGGAACGCCAGCGAACCCGGTACACCCGTCAGTGACCGCGGAAATCCTCATCAGGAACAAGCCGCTCGACCTCGGGATCGACCCTGATCAATACGGCACGGGGCTGCTCTCCATTGATGGAATCGTCACGATGCACGGGGCGCCAAAGGCGCCGACGTTCGTGCGAACCGCGGTCGAACCACGAGCCGGACACACCACCCTGGCCGTCGCGCAGCCTGTGTTCGGCTGGAATGTCGGGGATCGCATTCTCGTGCCGGACACGCGACAGGTACCGACGCAGCATTGGTTCGATACCAGCTATCCGCTGCACATGGAAGAACGGACCATCCTGGCCATCAGCGGCAACAGCCAGACCCTGACCCTGTCATCGCCGCTGGCGTTTGACCATCGCGGCGCCCGAGACGCCGACGGGACGCCAACCGTGCTGCCCAATGGCATCCGCCTGTTGCCGCACATTGCGAATCTCACGAGGAATGTGGTCATCCGCTCCGAGAACCCGTCGGGCACGCGCGGTCATACGCTGTATACGAGCCGCTCGGACGTCCGGATCCACTATGTCCAGTTCCAGGACCTGGGGCGGACTCGCGCCGTGGCGCTCGATCAGACGACCAACCACATCGGGCGCTATCCGGTGCACATCCACCACGTGCGCGGTCCTGCGAATCCGACCAACACCGGCTACCAGTTCGTCCTGCTCGGCAATGCCGTCAACGACAGCCTGAAATGGCCGATTGCCGTGCATGGCAGCCATTTCGGACTGGTCCGCCAGAACGTGGTATTCGGCGGATCTCAGCTCACCGGATCGGGAATCGCGATCGAAGACGGCACCGAAACAGAGAATCTCTTCGAGGAGAACTTCATCGCCAGCATCCGGGGTCATGTCAACCCCCGCCTGAGCGAACCTGGTACGGCAGACGGCACGACAGCCGGGTCGGCGGGCGAGTGCTTTTGGGCGGCTGGATTCAACAATCGATTGGTCAACAACGTGGCCACCGGTTGCCGCAACACCGTCCAGCAGATCGTGTCCGGTCCCGGCTTCAAGTTCATCGTGCAGGCTGGACCGTACACGGCGCGGAACCCGCTCGTGCGGGGCGCAGACATGGCCGATCCGGCGCAGACCGTGGAGGTCATTCCGCAGTATCAACCCCTTCTTGAATTCCGTGGCAACGAGGTCTATGGGCTCGCGGCCGACGGCATGACCGTGTGGCACGTCGGCACCAATGGCTACGACGTCAACTGGGGGATGAGCGAAACGCTGATTCAGGATTTCCGCGTGTGGCACACGTACGAAGCCGCCATCTGGAACTATCCGGCGAATCGGATGGTCATCGAAGGGCTCGTCTATCGGATCGATCCGTCGGCCGGCATCATCTGGTGGCCGAGCGCGGTAACGAGCGGCGACTACCGCGATGCGCAACTGACCGTGCGCGGGGGAAGCATCCACGCGGGCAGCATCACGGCCGGCATGATCGATCCGCTCGGGACCGTGCGATTCGAGAACATCGATGCCGTCACGCACGACCCCGCGTTCCAGTTCGAGACGCCCGCCACACCAGGAACAGGAGCGGACCGCCCTCCGTCAGGCGTGACGATCATTCTGCGCGGCAACACGATCCGGCCGTGGCCGGGCCGGCCGATGGTGACGATCCAGATGAAACACGACTTGTCGCGAGCGAACAACCAACCCCACGACAAGTACGAGGTGTTCGTCTACGACTACCAGGGGCAGCCCGGAAACGACTTCCGCGTCTACTTCGGCGTTCAAGCCAGCCAGCCTCTGTATGGCGGCTTCGCGCCGTGCACCGATACCACCACTCATCCGGAGATTCTCGGCATCGTCTGCTCGATCACCGGCACACCGCCGCCTGCGCCGCCACCGCCGACCAACCCGAACCTCGTCACGAACGGCGATTTCAGCAATGGGTTGACCGATTGGCAGCTGTTTTCGACGCCGACTCCCAGCGACATCGTGTCGGCCGTGGCCGGCGGCATCCTCCATTTCTACAGGGCCGAGCCATCCGCCGGCGCGGTCAATCAGGCGGTGGTGTTCCAATCGCGATCCGTGGCGTTCGGATCCGACGAACCGATGCTGGCGCAGTTCGATCTCGGCAACAGCAGCAGCGTCCGCAAACGCATCAGCATCGTCCTCCACAACGGGCAATTCAGCGATCTGTCGGTCTGCACGTTCTGGCTCGCGCCGCACGCGCCGCTCCGCACCTATCGGATGCAGATGCACACCACGCAGTCATGGCCGGGCGCCACGATCGCGTTCTATGCGGCGAGCACCGGAAGCCACGGCGGCTACTATCTGTTGGATAACGTGTCGCTTCACGCAGCTCCGACGCAGTCGGCTGCGCGCACGGACTGTGTCGATCCGACGGCGCCGGCGCCGCCGGGAGGCGCGGCGAGCGCCAATCTCGTGTTCGACGGTGGATTCTGGGGACCCGTGCCGGGGTCGTGGGTGGTCTTCGGGCAGATGGTCTGGCAGGTCATGTCAGGGACGTTCGCCTTCCACCGGCCGACGGCGGCCACCCCGGCCGGCGCCGTGCTGCAAGCCACCGGCCAACCGATGGCGGCGGGCCAGATCCTCACGGCGAATTTCCGATTGGGGAACAGCAGCTCGGTACGAAAGCGGGTGACGGCCGTGCTGCACGATCTGGATTTCACCGACCTGTCGGTCTGCACGTTCTGGCTCGCGCCGGGCCAGGCGCCGTCGCCCTACACGATGAGAACCTTCACGACGGAGGCCTGGACGAACGCCACGGTCTCGTTCTACGTGGCGACCGTCGGCGTCGAGTCCTGGATCATGCTCGACGACGTGACGCTGCAGCGGACACCAAGTACGGCCACGGTTGGCACGGAGTGTCACGAGCCGGGGTCGATCGTCATGTTCAAGTCACCGGCGTCCATCAACGGCATCGCGTCACATGCCGGCGGCGCGCCGCCAGTCGCGCGCGGCCCACGCCGGCAGGCGCCTGGCCCTGCCGACACGCGCGTGCAGGCAGAGACGCTGCCCGGACGTGTGCAGGCGATGGAGCCGATGGCGGGTGAGATCGCGGCACTCTCGCTCGACGAGATCATCGACTTGACGCAGGCGACCACCGCCCGATTGTCGTTCCAGTCGCGGTTGCGCGGGAGCTCATCCGCGCAAGTACAGGTGAGCACCGACGGCATCACGTGGGCCACCATCGCCGTGGTCCAGCCGTCGGACGCCACCGAATCCGTGATGGTCAACCTCGACGCGTTCGCCGGACTCCTCGTGCAGGTCAGGTTCGTGATGGCCCCCGATCAGGCGCGAGAAGCGGTGGAGAGCTGGCAGATTGCCGATGTGCTGATCAGCCGCTGACGAGCACCGCGGAGACGCGTCACGAGGACGCGACGCGTACGTGCGTGGCGGCCGCGGCGGCGGCGGCGTGTTCCCAGGTGAACTCGTTCAGGACCATGGCGCGACCGGCTTCCCCCATCGCACGGCGGCGCACCGGTGATCCGGCCAGTTCGAGCACGGCGGAGCGAAGCTCCTCGATTGACACGCCTGAAACCAGCACGCCCGTCGTTCCGTTCTTCACGGCTTCGGGCGTGCCACCCGTCGCACCGGCAATGACCGGGAGACCCGCGGCCGCCGCCTCCAGCAGGACGAGGCCAAAGCCCTCGAAATCGCCCTGCTCGATTCGGTTGGGATGCACGAACAGGTCCGCGGCGGCGTAATAGCGCGGGAGTTCGGCAGCCGCGACTTCTCCCACGAACACGACGCGATCCCCAACGCCCAACTCGCTGGACAGTTGTCGCAGCCGCGCCTCCTCGGGTCCGCCGCCGACGATCACATAGCGTACCGGCGGTGATTCGGGTCCGAGCTGCGCCAATGTCTGCAGCACCAGGTCGTGCCCTTTTCTCCGCTGCAGGCGGCCGACGGTGAGCAGCACGAGTTCGTGGCGGCTGGCCAGGCGCGCCTGCAAAGTGGCGGCGCTGGGCACGGCGGGTGCAAACCGCCTCGCATCGACCCCGGGCCGCGCGACGGACACCCGCGCTGCCGGCACGCCGAAATCGACGAGGCGCGACGCGGTGCTCTGGCTGTTGGCGATGATCGCCGCCGCATGCCGGAAGACCAGGCGCATGAGCCGGTCGATCTCTCGGGAATGCCGCGCGTACATGAGCTCTTCGCCGTGCGCCCAGCAGAGGTAGGCGCTCCCGCCGAACCGCATTGCCAGATAGCCGTCCAGCCCTTCTGGAATCACGCGGCCGCAGTGCACGACGGCCGGCGCGCGTCTCGCGATTCGCAGGAGCCGGCGCGTCCGCACCAGGTGTGTCCAGCAGCCGGCTGGATGCAGCAATCCCCAGTGCGGGCCCCATCGGACATCGCGAATGATCGACAGCCCCGACGCACTCGCCGCATCGGCGGCTCCCCCGGTGAGCACCGTCACCGGGATGTCGCCGAATCGGCTGTAGACGTTCGCCAGCAGCTCTCCGCTCCCGCCAATCGCCGGCGGGAACAGTTCCGTCAGCACGACCGCGCGCGTGCGTATGGCCGGCGCCGCCCGCGCCGACGCATCAATGGAGCCACGCACCGCCAGTTCAGCCGGGCGCATGCGCGCCGCACGGGGCATGCCGCCTCAGAACAACGTGTAGATGAACGGCGCCGCCGCGCCGCCCGAGAGAAACACCAGCACTCCGAAGGCGAGCAGGACGACGATGATGGGCAACAGCCACCATTTCTTGCTCTCCGCCAGGAAGTGCCAGAACTCGCGGACGATGCCGACGGGCTTCTCGGTCTTGGCGATCTGTTCGAAGTTGGTCATGGGAGCTCCGTCAGGACTGCCTCAGGTACGCTTCCGGCCGCGGCTGACGCCTCGCGAGCCACAGGGAACCCGCGCTCGGGCGGCGGCGCCGCAGCGCATCGCGCCCAAGCAGCCGAAACACCAGCGCGACAGGCGTGAACAGCGCGAAGAACATGAGCATGATGATCAACCGGGAGATCGTCCAGCCGATCGGAAACACCGCGACCATCCACCCGGAGTAGAGCCAGCGGATGGCCGCCGGCCACGCGATGCCCATCGCGCCTGCGACAGCCAGGACGCCAAAGGCGTACGTGCTCCAGTCGATCGCGCCTCGCGACACTCGCCACGCCGTGACGCCGAGGCCAATGGCCAGACACAGGCCGCCGAACTGCCGGAGCACCTTCTCGTCCGGCTTCCGCGTGACGTCGTGCCACTGCATGGGATCCTCCGAACTCACCTAGTCCAACTGGAACTGCGCCAGGTGACGCTCGCGTGCCGCGGCGTCGAGCATGCCTTCCACGTCCTGCTTCAACACAATGACATCCTCGAGCACCAGCGCGTCCATCTCCGTCGCCATGAAACAGCGATACGCGTCCTGCGGCGTGCACACAATCGGCTCGCCGCGCACGTTGAAACTGGTGTTCACGAGCACCGGACACCCGGTCCGCCGATTGAACGCCCTCAGCAGCCCGGCCAGCCGGGGATTGCGCGTCTCGTCCACGGTCTGGATCCGTGCGCTGTAGTCCACGTGGGTGACAGCCGGAATCGTCGAGCGCGCGATGTTGACGCGATTCCTGAGATCCGGATCGGACGCCATGACCGCGCGATCCTCGCGCGAGACCTCGACCCGGTGCTGCTCGCGCACCGGGGCGACCAGCAGCATGTACGGGCTCTCCTGATCCGGATCGAGATCGAACCACCGGTACGCCTCTTCCTGCAGGACACACGGCGCGAACGGCCGAAAGCTTTCACGGAATTTGATCTTCAGGTTCATCGTGGCCTGCATCCGCGATGAACGGGGATCCCCGAGAATGCTCCGGGCGCCGAGCGCGCGCGGGCCGAATTCCATCCGGCCCTGGAACCACCCGACGATCTTCCCGGCGACCAGCAAGTCGACGACCTGCGCGAGCAGCGCCGGTTCGTCATCCGCGCGGAGGTAATGTACGCGGTTGTCATCCAGCCAGCGGCGGATGTCGCTGGAACTGAACGCGGGACCGAGCAGGCTCCCCTTCTGATGGTCGGTGCGGGACGATGCCCGCGGCCGATCCAGCAACTGGTGCCACGCGAAGAGCGCCGCGCCGAGCGCGCCGCCCGCATCTCCCGCGGCAGGCTGAAT
>CAZGVW010000263.1:0-4263 GCA_964529265.1 uncultured Phycisphaeraceae bacterium | reverse complement strand
TCGCCGTAAGTTCAGCAGACGGAGCGATGCGGCGCAGCCGCGAGCGGAGTCTGCTGAACTTACGGCACGCCGTCGGTCATGCCTCCGGGGGCGCCTCCTTCCCGGTCCCCCTGGCCTTCTCCAGGCGGTAGCTCGGCACGTTCAGCTCCAGGATCACGCTGTGGTGCACCAGCCGGTCGATCGCGGCTGCGGTCGTCATCGCGTCCTTGAAGATCGCGTCCCATTTGGAGAACGGCAGGTTGCTCGTGATCATGATGCTCCCACGCTCGTAGCGTTCTGCCAGCAGCGTGAAGAGCACCTCCATCTCCGCGCGGTCGTGCTGGACGTAGCCGAGATCATCGAGCACCAGGACGTCGAACCCGGCCAGCCGCTTCAGCAATCGCGTCAGCTTGAGGTCTCGCTTCGCCACCAGAAGATCCTGGATCATCAGCGAACACGGGCAGAAGAACACCTTGCGATGTCCGCCTGATCGCCGAACGAGCTCCTGCGCGATCGCGCACACGGCGTGCGACTTACCGCTGCCGGTGTAACCAGTCACACACTGCTCATGTATCGTCGCATCGCGTCTGGTATCGACACCACCCGTTGCGCGGCCGCGAGGTTCATGTCGTTCGCCGCTGCTGCAGATGGGGGCCGTACGAGACCGTCGTCGACCTGCCGGACGGAACTCGCTGCGCGCTGCCGGGGTGGATGCTCGACGAAGGATTCTGCGCCCAGCTCCATGATGAGGCGAGCCCTCGCATCAGTGTGACGGCTCTCCAGGAGCTTGGCGAGCTCCTCGATGCACAGCCGTTGCTCGACAGTGCTGGATCCGGTATCGCTGGGGCTCATCCCTTTGCAGGAGGAGCCGATGGGCCCACGCAACGTACAGCAGCTGACACTCCGGTTCCGCCGCCTGCCGGTGGAGGATCGGGTGCCACCCGAGCCGCTGGCTCGATGCCAGCAACTGCTCAGCCAACTGATGATTCAGGTCATCAGCGAGGAATCTCGTGTAGCGCAGGAGACGACCGATGAGCGACAAGATTCGCCAGAGCCATCTTGACCGTATGGCATTCGTGTACATCCGTCAATCGTCAATGCACCAGGTGCGTCACCACAAAGAGAGCCAACGCCGTCAGTACGCACTGAAGGAGCGTGCCGAGGGCTTTGGATTCAACCGGGTCGAAGTCATCGACGAGGATTTGGGCCGTTCCGGCAGCGGCGCCGAGGAACGCCCCGGCTTCGATCGCCTGATCGCTGCTGTCTGCCGCGGGGAGGTGGGTGCCGTTCTCTCCATCGAGGCTTCGCGGCTTGCCCGCAACAACCGCGACTGGCACCATCTCATCGACCTGTGCGCCATGACGGAGACGCTCGTGATCGACCACGACGGCGTCTACGACCCCCGCTTCCTGAACGACCGGCTGCTCCTGGGCCTCAAGGGCACGATGAGTGAGTTCGAGTTGGGGTTGCTGCGCCAGCGAGCCCACGAGGCCCGCCGGCAGAAGATCAATCGAGGAGAGGCTGTCTGGGAGCCGCCGATCGGCTACGTCCGCACAGCCGACGACCGGATCGAGATGACGCCAGATCTTCAGGTGCAGGACGCCATCCGCGGTGTGTTCCAGAAGTTTCGCGAGCTGGGCACCGTGCGGCAGGTGCTGCTGTGGTACCGCCAGAACGCGCTCCCGCTTCCGACATTGTCCGGCGAAAGCGGTCGACGCGAGATCGTCTGGCGGCTGCCGATCTACAACCGGGTGTTGAAGATCCTGAAGAACCCGGTGTACTCTGGTGCGTTCGTTTATGGCCGCAGCCAGACGAGGACGGTCGTCGTGGACGGTCGAGCCCGCAAGACAGCGGGTCATGAAGTTCCCATCGATGAATGGGAGGTTCTAATGAAGGACCACCACCCAGGCTATATCTCCTGGGAGACGTACGTGCGGAACCAGCGACAGCGCGAGCAGAACCTCGCCAAGGACCACCGGGCTTGCGGAACCGGTGCGGCCAGGAAGGGCCCTGCGCTTCTGGCGGGCCTCCTGCGCTGCGCTCGGTGCGGGCGGAAGTTTCACGCCTCGTACTCTGGCGTTGGGGGCCGTGTTCCGCGGTACTGGTGCCGAGGTGCGAACGTGAACCAGGGCGGTCAGTCCTGCATCAGCTTCGGCGGCCGGCGGATCGATGAAGCGGTGGCGGAGCATGTGATCGAGGCGATCCAGCCCGTCGGGGTCCAGGCTGCAATCGACGCGTGGACCCAGATGCAGCAGCAAGAGGATCAGAAGGTACGAGCCGTGCAACTGGCGCTCGAGCGGGCGAGGTACGAGTCCGAGCGGGCCCGCCGCCAATACGACGCGATCGAGCCGGAGAACCGACTCGTGGCTGCGGAACTCGAACGACGGTGGGAACAGTCGCTGCAGCAGGTCTCTGAACTTGAAGAGCGCCTCACTGAGGCAGGCCGCCAACTCGAGCCGCTGTCAGACGAGCAACGCCAACGCCTTCTGGCGCTGGGACAGGTTCTCCAGCGGGTATGGGAGCACCCTCACGCTGCGATGCCGCTCAAGAAGAGGATCCTGCGCACGGTGCTCGAAGAGATCGTCGCTGACGTCTCCGACGATCCTCCTCAGGTTCGGCTCGTCCTGCACTGGACGGGCGGCGTCCACAGCCCGCTCGTCGTGGCAAAGAACCGCACTGGTCAGCACAGCCGCACCACCGATCGGACCGTGCTCGACCTGGTGCGCGACCTCGCGAAGGTGTGCAACGACGGCATGTCGGCATCCATCCTGAACCGATTGGGCTATCGCACGGGCTGCGGCAACACGTGGACGGAGGCCCGCGTACGGTCGCTTCGTGCCACCAACAAGATCCCCGCGTTCCGGCCCGACGCCGAGCGCACATGGGTGACGCTGACCCAGGCCGCGTTGGAGCTGGATGTCAGCGTGACGGTCGTTCGTCGTCTCCTGCTCGACAGGACCTTGCCCGGTCACCGTACTGTGTCAGGCGCCCCGTGGATCATCGAGCGAAAAGACCTCAAGCTGCCTGCTGTTCAGGCCGCAGTCAAGAACGTCAGAGGCGGCCATCGCCGTCCGCGTACTGTCGATTGCGAATCGCAAGTCCCGCTCTTTCAAGACTGTAGCGAGGTGTAGCAGTATGTCGCTAGCCCCGGATTCCCGAACGCCAGCACGTTCTCCCGTCGACCAACGAACGACCCGTCGAGCAGCGTTCGGATCGGCTGCACGAGCTTCGTCGGCAGCCGCTTGAGGTCGAACGAGCCCAGATCCTTCTCGAGCGGCAGCTTCGATTGCCGCAGAACCCGCTCGACGCGCGTCTGCTCGCGCATCTGCGCCTCCTGGTTGACCAGATCAAGCAGGTATTCCTCGTATCCCAGGTCGCTCTTCGCCGCACGCCGCGCCGCCGACTCGTACCCCTCCCGGATCGCCGGCATGCGCAGGTCACGCAGATGGCTGTCCAGGGTCGCCTTCACGTCCTTCGTTCCCGCAGTCATGCGGCGACCTCCTCATGCCGGTTGCTGCCGAGCAGCGCGTCGTACATCGACAGCGCGGGGATGACCACTTCGACTTCGGTCTCCCCGCGTGGCTCGAGTCGATCATGAACGAACTGCTCGACCCGGACGGGATCGATCTCGCAACCACGGTCGATCAGGTCGCGCAGGGCGTCGTCCACCGCCGATTCGCTCGTTCGTGCCGCGAGCTCGAGGATCTTCAGATACCGCTTCGCGCCCGCCCCATGCTTGTTCAGCGTGTCGTACGCGATCCGGAACCGTGTCGTCGGGAACAGATCCTCGCGGTATCGGTAGTCCTCGAACGCTCCGGGTTTGCGAACCAGCCAGTCGATGATGTGCCGGTAGTTGATCAGATGCTTGCCGCTGCCGCGAAGTCGCGGAAGACGATCGACGACTCTCTGCGCATACCAGACCTCCAGCTCGTCGAGGCGAATGGCCACCGTCACCTTCTCGCCCATCAGCCGGCTGTTCACCGAGTACACGTTCTTGTCCACCCGGATCAGGCTGCCGCGATCGACACGCACCACCACGCGCCGCACCGATTCGATCCGACGCGGTGGCAGTGGACGCATCACCGCCATCTCCTCGGCCAGGCGAGCACTGCGGCCGGCGTTGAATCGCCCGATCTGCTCGCCCACGAACGCCATGTACGCCTCGATCGATTCGAAGTCACGGCTCCCCCGCAGCATGAGTGACTGGTCGAGCCGGTCCTTGAACCGATGATGCGACTGCTCCGCATCGCCGTTCTCGTTCGCGTGAGCCGCCTGGATCTTCTG
>CAZGVW010000262.1:0-5667 GCA_964529265.1 uncultured Phycisphaeraceae bacterium | reverse complement strand
CGGCTGTTCCATCCACCGCGGCCGCCCCCTTTCCCCCGGAAACACCGGACCCGGAGCCCTGCCATGATCGTCGGCGTCCCCCGTGAGGTGAAGTCGGATGAGTATCGCATCGGCCTGCGGCCCGTCGGCGCCGAACTCCTGAAGCGCGACGGCCACACCGTCCTCGTCGAGAAGCACGCCGGCGAGGGCTCCGGCTACACCGACGATCAATACGTCGCCGCGGGCGCAAAGATCGTTGACACCGCCCAAGACATCTGGGGCAAGGCCGATCTCATCGTCAAGGTCAAGGAACCCCAGGCCCCCGAGATGCGCATGATGCGCACGGGCCAGCAGGTCTTCACCTACTTCCACTTCGCCGCCAGCCGCGAACTCACCGAAGGCTGCCTGGCCTCCGGCGCCTGCTGCGTCGTGTACGAAACGCTCGAAGCCCCCGCCCCCGGCGGCAAGGTGACCCTCCCGCTCCTCACGCCCATGTCCGAAGTGGCGGGCAAGATGTCCATCCAGGAGGGCGCCAAGTACCTCGAGCGCCCCCAGGAAGGCCGCGGCATCCTGCTCGGCGGCGTCCCCGGCGTCGAACCGGGCGATGTCCTCGTCATCGGCGGCGGCGTCGTCGGCACCAACGCGGCGAAAATGGCCGCGGGCCTCGGCGCCAACGTCACCATCATGGATGTTGACCTCGATCGCCTCCGCTACCTCGCCGACGTCATGCCCGCCAACGTCACGCCCATCTACTCCGACCTCCACGCCATCCGCGAGCGCATCCAACTCGCCGACCTCGTCATCGGCGCCGTCCTCATCCCCGCGGCCAAGGCGCCCAACCTCATCTCACGCGCCGACCTCAAGACCATGAAGCCCGGCGCCGTCATCGTCGATGTCGCCATCGACCAGGGCGGCTGCGTCGAGACCGCGCGCCCCACCACGCACTCCAACCCCACCTACATCGTGGATGGCATCGTCCACTACTGCGTCGCCAACATGCCCGGCGGCGTCGCCCGCACCAGCACCCAGGCCCTCACCAACGCGACCCTCCCCTGGGTCCTCAAGATCGCCCGCCACGGCGCGCACGACATCGCGAAATCCGACCGCTGGTTCCGCCCCGCCATCTCCATGGATCAGGGCAAACTCTACAGCCGCCCCGTCGCCGAAGCCCACGGCCTCAAAGCCGCGGACGCGCCGTTCTGACCACAGCACTGGACCCTCGATGAATCCCAACAAAGCGTTGTGGGAAAAAGGCGACTTCACCCGGATCGCCGCATCCATGCGTCAATCGGGAGAGGCGCTCGTTCGCTCCCTTGACATCACGCCGCCGCTGCGCGTCCTCGACCTCGGCTGCGGCGATGGGACAACCGCCGTTCCCCTGGCGGAGGCAGGCGGCGATGTCGTCGGCATCGACATCGCCGCCAATCTCGTGGGCGCCGGCAACACCCGCGCCGCCGCGCTCGGCCTCACACGCCTCAGGTTCCAGCAGGGTGACGCCTGCGACCTGAAGGACGTCGCCGACCACACCTTCGACCTGACCATCTCCATCTTCGGCGCCATGTTCGCGCCCAGACCTTTCGATGTCGCCCGCGAGATGGTCCGCGTCACCCGGCCCGGCGGCCGCATCGTGATGGGCAACTGGATTCCCGACGATCCGACCTTTGTCTCGCAGCTGCTCAAGATCAGCTCATCCTTCACACCCCCGCCGCCCGAGGGCTTCATCAGCCCGATGACCTGGGGCGTCGAGTCCCACATCGTGGAGCGCTTCAGCAAGGCCGGCGTGCCCCGCGAGCGCATCTCCATGGTCAGGAACACCTACACCTTCATCACCCACGCCTCGCCCGCCGAGTTCATCGAGACCTTTCGGCGCTTCTACGGCCCGACAATGAACGCATACGCCGCCGCGGAGACGAACGGCAGAGTGGACGAACTCCACCTCCGCCTCCTCGACCTCGTGAACGCGCAGAACATGGCGACAGATGGCGGCGTTTCCATTCCCGCCACCTTCATGCGCGTCTCAGTCTCCCTCTGAGCGAGTCACCCAGGGCGGCCCGCTGCCCCCCTCATCGCCGACGCCGCCCCAACCACGCCATCGCCACCACCAGCATCGCCTCCGCCCCGGAACCCGCCCCGGGAACCGTAATCGCCACGTTGTCGATCAGCAGGTCCAGCCGCGAGCCATCATTCCCGTTCAGTACGCCGAACTCCACGCGCACCTGCGCCGGCAGCGGCCCCGGCAGCGCCGCCAGGTTCACCGTCACGGTCCCCAGCATCTCGTTCTCGAGATCCGGCTCGACCACCGTCACGAACGCCGCGTTCACCGCCGCCAGCCCGCTCTGCTGCCCGATGAGGAACGTCGGCAGCCCTTCGAAGCCCGGCGCCGGCGGAATGACGCTCTCCAGCGTGGCCGCATCGAGAATGAACGCATTGAATGAATCGTTCAGCGGCGGCCCCGAGTCTCCCGGGTTCGGCAGGTGAAGCATCGCGTACTGGAATGAGTACGTCAGCGTCCCCGGCGGCAGCGTCGCCGTCTGCCACATCATCCCCGCGCGCGAAATGAACCCGACGGTCGAGTGCAGCGGCGCGCCCACCGGCGCTGCGATCACGCTCCCCGTCGTCGTCCACCCCGTCAGCCCCGCCTCGAAGTCCCCGTTCACGATTTGCGCCTTCGCCGCGCCGCCGAACGCAAACGCACACGCCGCAACCGCGCCCGCGGCCCCCTTGACGCCGACCGCCCAGCCGCGCCCCTTCACCATCATGCGTCTCTCCTTCTCGTGATGGCCCGCATCCCGCGTGATGCGCCCCGTTCCTCTCCATCCTAATCCATCAGCCCCCACGCGCCGCGCGCAAAAACCCCACGAGCGCATCGTGATCAGGCGCCCCTCTTCCCCACCTGCCACCTGCGCCTCCCCCTACGGACACGCCCCCCACGCCCCCAGCAGCGCCGCAAGATCCCCCGCGCCCACTACTCCGTCCCCATTCACGTCCCCCACGCACGCGCTCCCGCCTTCGCACTCATCCGGCACGCCGTTGAGATTCGCATCAGCGCAATCCCCCGAGGCAATGTCGCACGAATCCGGCCGACCGTTGTCGTTGCAGTCCGCAATCAGCCCCAGCCGCAGCTGAAGCAGGTCCGGGCGATCGTCGTCGTCGCAGTCGGCAGATGTCAGCAACATCATCTCCACATTTTCGAACGGCGTCGCCGTGCCGCAATCAACGCCGTGCGTGGCATCGTCGTCGAGGCTCGAGCCGACGAGCCCCCAGCCTCCGCCGATCGCGACGCTGCCCCCGAACCTGTCGCCGATCTCGTCGTCCACCCGGAAGATGCTGCGATCAAACCCCCAGGCGTCGTTCCCCTCAGCATCGCGCATGAACGCGCGCACCGCGCCGGCGTCTCTCAGCGGCGAGCCGACCAGCGCAATCCCCGAATCCACCGCCACGGACGTCCCCAGCTGGTCCCCCGCCATGCCGTCGAAATACGTGAGTTTGCTCGCAAACCCCCAGTTCCCCGCGCCCCCCGCGTTCCTCATGAACGCGTACGCCGACCCGCTCTCGTCCCCCATATCGTCGTCCATCGGCGAGCCGATGATGATTGCCCCGTCCCCGATCGCCACCGCGCGGCCGAACCAGTCCCCCTCCGACGAGTCCGGCGCCGTGAACTTCTTGATGAATCCCCAGTTCTCCGCGCCCCCGACGTTCCGTCCGAACAGATACGCCGCGCCCCGCGCCTCTCCATTCTCCAGTTCGAACGACGCCCCAACGAGCGCCAACTCCCCCTCCAGCGCCACCGAAACCCCGAACGCGTGTCCCGTCGCCCCGTCCGGCGCAACCAGTTTCTTCACGAACCCCCAGTTGTTCGCGCCGCCCGCATCGCGCACGAACACATGCGCCGATCCGCGGTCCGATTGCGGCGCCGCGTCCTTCCACGCCCCCACCACCGCCACGTCCCCATCCACCACAACCGATACGCCGAACTGATCCCCCGCCGCGCCGTCCGGCGGCAGCAGTTTCTTCACCTGCCCCCACATCGAACCGCCCCCGCCCGCCACGTTCCTGTCGAACACATACGCCGCGCCGCTCGATGTCCCCGCATCATCCTCTTGCGGCGCCCCCACCACGATGATGTCGCCGCTCAGCGACACCGACCACCCGAAGTGATCCGACACGCCTCCGCCCGTCGCAACGAGCCGCCGCACGAACAGCCAGCCCACCAGCGGGTCATACGAGTACACCGACGCCGAGCCGCGATCCGCCTCCGGCGCAGCATCCATCGGCGCACCCGCAACGAACGTGTCGGCGCTGATCGCGACCGACCATCCGAACCAGTCCCCCTCCGCGCCGTCCGACGCAGCGAGCGCGTCCCACGGCCCCACACCGCACGGCGAGAACAGCGTCCCAGCCCGCCCCGCCCCGCCGACCAGCGCCAGCCCGGCGCCCGCCGCCACCCACAGCGCCATTTGCGCACACGAACCACCGCGCCGCACTCGCCGCCCGGTCAACATGACTCATCTCCTCGCTTGCCAAGCCTCGCGCCACACGGATCAGCCGGGCGCCGCCCATGGCCCGCTGTTCCCTCTCCGCGCACGCGACGAGCCTACCCACACCCCCCATCCCCCACCAATACAAATGCGCCCACCCATCCTGGCCAAGTGTGGCATGGGACGGCGCTTCGCCGACTCATGTGAGGCGCAGTGCCACCATGTGCCACCCGCTCCGCGTTCGCCCTCTTCCCCCACCTACCACCTACCCACCTACCCCTCCCCAAACCCCATCCCCGCAAAAAACCGCAACTTCCGCGCCCGTTCCCGCCCCTCCCGACGTTTCCCCACCTGAGAGGGAAAGAAAAAACCCCTCAAACACGTCCAGACGCGTCGCCCACCAAGTGCGACGCACTCCACAAACCCAGGACTCAGGCCGCAACGTCGCGGCCGCCACAACACCCGCCGCCGCGGCTGCCACCCGCCGCCGCACGGCCCAAAGACATCGTTGCGCACCCGCGTAACGGGAGGGATCAGACATGTCACGCAAGAACCTGCTGTTGTCCGCCGCGTTCATCGCCACTGCCGCCTTCTCCACCGCGGCTTCCGCCGGCATGATGTCGCCCCCGCCATATTCCGGCATGGGCGCCACCCACCAGTGCTGGGATTTCCCGACCCCCAGCACACCTCAGCCGCCCGATCCCGGCTTCATCAACCCCTTCGGAGTCGGCGGCATGGTCCCCGTCGGACCCGCCATGTGGACGCCCGCCCAGGCCAACAAGAACGGCGTCTGGAACCTCGGCGTTGACGCCGCCGGCGTCGGCGGGGCCCTCGACTTCCGGATTCCCAACCACGAAGACCTGGTCAACTCCAAGGAAGTCACCATCGAGGTGAAGTACTTCACCGGCCCTCCCGGCACGTTCTTCCCGGCCCCCATCGTCACCGGCCTCGGCTTCGGCGCCGCCGGTGGACCGCTGAGCATCAACTCGTTCAGCGTCCGACCCGCCGACAACAACCCCGAGTGGACCATCGGCACCTGGATCGGCAAGTTCGATCACTGCCCGCTCTTCGAATCCATCCAGATCTCCGCTGACCCCTCGTCGCCCGTCGCCACATCCATCGACTGGGTCTGCATCAGCACCAACTGCATCCCGACCCCCGGCGCGGCAAGCCTCCTCGCCGCTGGCGGCCTGATCGCCGGATTCCGCCG
>CAZGVW010000261.1:0-18962 GCA_964529265.1 uncultured Phycisphaeraceae bacterium | reverse complement strand
GGTCCAGTCGCACAACGCCTCGTCATCGGGCATGGTCTCGATCCGGCAGCCGAGCGCGTCGACCTCCTGGCGGCGGCTGGCGATCGCGGCATCGACGCTCTGGCGATCGAACGTCGGCCCCCAGTAGCCGTGCTGCATCTGGAAGCGGCGGGGCTGCCCGAGCTCCTGATGCCAGACCCAGCACGCGGCGCCGAGCGCCGTGCCGTTGTCCCCCGACGCGGGCTGGAGATACACCTCGCGGAACGGCGTGCGCTCGCGGATCTTGCCGTTCGCGACGCTGTTCATCGCGCAGCCGCCCGCCAGGCAGACCCGCGGCAGCCGCGTGCGTTCGTAGAGCCCGTTCAGCACGTGGAACGCCGCGGTCTCGAACACGGCCTGCAGCGACGCGGCGATGGCTTCGTGGCGCGGCGTCAGCGGCGCGTCGGGCGTGCGCGCCGGGCCGAGCTCGCGCTCGAGCCGCTTGGTGAAGACGCGGCCGATCGTCGGCGCGCCGTCCTTCCAGGTCATGCCGCCGCCGTCCGACCAGTGGCTGAAGTACGACAAGTCGAGCTCGAACTGCCCGCCCGGCTTCAGCCGGACGAGCCGTTGAAGGGGATCGACGAACTCGGGCTGTCCGTACGGCGCGAGTCCCATGACCTTGAACTCGTCCCCGTACTGCCAGAAGCCGAGGTACTGCGTGAGCGCGAGGTACAGCAGCCCCAGCGAGTGCGGAAAATACGTGCGGTGGATCACGCGCATCGCGGTGCCGCGGCCGATGGCCCACGACGTGCTGACGAAATCGCCGAACCCGTCGATCGCGCAGACGGCCGCCTCATCGAACGGCGACACGAAGAACGCGCTCGCCAGGTGCGCGGGATGATGCTCGACCCAGTGCAGCGCCGGCCGATGCCCGTTGGCGCCGAGCACGTGCGCGAGGGTGTCGGGGATCTTCGCGATCTGCTGATAGTTCGTCGCGCGATCGCCGATGAGCGAGCGGCCCGGCCGGTGTGTCAGCGCGAACAGCCCCTTGCGCAGCAGGTGCGCGCGCGGATTGCGCGAGATGCCGACGTGCGCGATGTCGCGGGCCTGGATGCCTCCCATCCGGAGGCACATGCGCACGGCTTCCGACGGGAAGCCCGCCACGTGCTTGATGCGGCGGAAGCGCTCCTCCTCGACGGCGGCGACCAGTTCGCCATCGCGCAGCAGCGCCGCCGACACGTCGCCGTGGTACGCGTTGATGCCGAGGATGCACATCAGTGGCTCATCAGGCCGGGATGGCGGCGTCGTGCCGGGGAACGGCGAGCACGACGTATTCACCGGTGTCGGGTTCGAGCGTGTGGCGCCTTCCGAGATCGCAGAGCACGTAGCCGGCCTCGCGCAGCAGCCGAAGCGACGGGATGTCACCGCTGGCCGACCGAAGGCCGCCCTCGAGACACACGTAGGGACGGCGCCGCGCGAGCAGGCGCGTCATGCCCCGCAGGATGGGCTCGTCATGACCCTCGACGTCGAGCTTGATGAGGTCCGGCGCGGGCCACCGTCCGCCTTCCACCAGTGAATCGAGATCCGAGCAGGCCACCTCGACGCCGGGCTCGCCACGGCTCGACACATGGGACGTGCACGTGGTGACGCTGTCGAGCGTAAAGGGCACCCGGCCAGCCGATTCCGATAACGCGATCGGCTCGATGTGCACGTTGACCAATCGGTTCAGCTCGATGTTGGCTCGAAGGTATGGCAGAACCAGATGCGACGGCTCAAAGCTCACCACCGCGCGACCCGGATCCGCGGCAAAGATGACCGAGTAGAGACCGATGTTCGCGCCGACGTCATAGATCACTGGTCCGGGGCTGGCCCCTGCGATGGCGCGCGCCGTGCGAATCTCCCGTTCGCGGGTCCGCTGCCGGAACAAGCCCAGGTGCGTCCTGAGATTCGCGCGCAGCCGCAAGTCGTTGCCGAGATCGAGGGTGCGATCGATGCTGGGCAGGAACTTTCGCGCCAGCGCGGCTCTGCCCGAGTACGGCCGCCAGAATGCCTGGCTCCCGGTCATGTCCTCAGGTCGTCCCGCCTTCAGGCGATCGGTCGGCGCCGTCCGCTGCGGCTGCGGCCAGCATGCGCGCACAGGATCGCGCGATGCCCACGCCGGTCCGCGCGGCACGCCAGACGCCCGTGGGCCGCGCCTGCAGCACGGCGCGGGCCGCGCGCCTGCCGGCGTAGGTGCCCAGGCGGCGATGAACCATCCAGATGTCCGACCGCTGGAGGAAACGCCCGTAGCGGTGCAACAGCAGCAGATGCTCGGCCAGGTCCTGGTGCGTGCGGAACGACTTCGTGGACACGCTCTGGCGGTGCTGCCGGTACCGGACCAACGCGCGCGGGATGTACTCGACGCTCCAGCCGTCCGCGAGGCAGCGTAGCAGCCAGTCCCAGTCGGCGCACTGCGGCAGCGCCTCGTCGAACAGTCCCACGCGACGCAGCGCCTCGGTGCGAATCGCCGCACCCGAGAAGTGCCACCAGCAGCCGCGCAGAAGCGTCGACCGCACCGCGGCATCGGAACTGGCGACGAGCTCGACGTCGCGGAGCGGATCGTCTTCGCCGATCTCGGCAAGGCTCCGGTCGTACAGCACGTCCCAGCTGGAGCACACCGAGGCCACCGTCGCCGCGCAGGCCTGAATCCGCTCCGTCAGGCGTGCCAGCCAGTCGAAGCGCGCCGTGTCATCGTCGTGCAGGACGATGACCCAGTCGTGGGCGTCCATCAGCGCGCCGAGCGCGGCGTTCACGTTGCCGAACTGGCCGAGATTGCCTGCCGGCTGCAGCAGACGCATCGGCGGCGTGGCGTCGCCCCACGCGGCCACGGCGGCGGCGGCCGTGCCGTCCGTCGAGCAGTCGTCCGCGATGTAGATGGCGTCGATGGCCGGCAGGCCGCCGTGCTGGTTCCTGATCGAGGCGAGCGTCTCGCCGATCTCGGCCGCGCGATTGTGCGACGGGATCAGGATCGCGATCGAGGGGTGAGCCGACGGGCTGCGACGCGTGGATCGGATGTTCATGTGGAGCGAACGTCGGACGGTTTCGCCGGCTCCGATGCCGCGGCGGGGTCGCTGGCCTGCGACTGCCGGAGCTCGTCGAGATTGATGTCCACGAGCAGCCGATACCAGAACGCCTGGAGGACGTGAAACACGAATCCCTGCTTGCCGTCCAGGAAGCCGAGGCGAAGGACGTAGCGATAGAAGACGTAGAGGCACGGCCGGACGTACGGCGGCAGATGGCCCCAGAGCTGTTTCAGGTACTGCATGCGTCGATCCGGCGGACCGAGCAAGGCCGACGCGCCGGTCCGGGCGCCCTGTTGCAGGAGGTCCTGGCGGGCCTGAAGCACGGCGTAGCGATTGTGCTTGGCGGTCCAGACCGCGATCGCGGCTTCGTTCTGGTTGTCTTCAATCAGGTCGCCCGAGAGCTTCGTCACCGGACCCGCGACGCTGAAGTGGTGATCGACCAGATCCGCTTCGTCGACCGAGACCGCGGCCCGGCGGAACAGCTTGAGCAGGTACTTCGGATAGTAGCCGCCGAAGCGAATCCACTTGCCGCGGAACACCTGACGCCGGCACAGGAAGGCGCCCGTCGTCTGCCCGGGGTGTGCCAGCAGGCGATCGATCGCCGATCGCAGCTCCGGCGTCAGACGCTGATCGGCGTCGAGCGCCAGCACCCAGTCGGCGTCGAGCGGGAGATGCGCGAGTGCCCATTTCCACTGCGTCGCGTGGGTCTCAAAGGCGTGCTCCACGACCTGGGCGCCGCGATGCCGCGCGATGGCCGCGGTGCGATCCGTGCTCCCCGAATCGACCACGAAGATTGGGCAGCCCCAGCCGGTCAGGCTGTCGAGACACGCCGGCAGGTTGCGCTCTTCGTTGACGGTGAGCACGACCACGGTCAGCGTGGAGCGAGGCTGGACGAGACTCGTCATGCGGCGATCCGAACGTGGTCCAGCCAGGCGTTCAACGCAACCAGCGTCCACGGCCGGCTCCACGAGATCCGCCGATCGTCAGCCAGAAAGCCGCGCCACATCGACTGCACGGCCGCGTCACTCAGCACGCGTTTCGCTCCGAGCCCGCGCAGGTGGTCCTCGCAGAAGGCACGCAGCTCGCCGCGCATCCACGTCGCGAAGGGCAGCACGAACCCTTGTTTCGGGCGATCGACGCAGATCTCCGGCAGCGGCGACGGCAGGCTCTCGATCAGCAGTCGCTTGGGCCGGTCTCCCGGCTCCCTGAGGTCGTCCGGCAGCGTCATGAGGTACTCCACGAGCCGGTGGTCGATCAGCGGCACGCGCACTTCGAGGCCCCAGCGCATGCTCATTTGATCGGTGTCGCGCAGGAGCACGTCGTGCAGGTAGGTGCGCGCTTCCGCATACGACACCAGCGCCATGAGACCGGCGCCGGCGGCCCGTTCCACCGCGCGCGCGAGCAGCGTCACGTACGGATCGCCCTGCTGTTCGGCGTCGGCCCGTCTCTCGCGACCGAGCAAGGCCTCGCGCTGCGCCGGGGCGAACAACTCGCGCATGATCGGGAAGGCTTCCGGCAGCGAGCCATCGGTCTCGAGCAGCGCTGCGGTCTTCTCGGTGGCCACCGAGCGCTGCCCCACGGCGCGGACGGCCGCGGCCACACTCGACCGGACCGCGCCCGGCGATCGACCCCAGGCGCGCGCGTACTGGCCGTAGCGCGCAAAACGCTCGAACGAGGGATACCCGCCGAAGAACTCGTCGCCCCCGAGGCCCGACAGCGCGACCGTGACGCCCGCTGCCCGCACCGCGCGCGCGATCAGGAACGTGTTGATCCCGTCGCCGCTCGGATGATCGATGCTGGCCGCTGCCGCCCGGATCTGATCCGGAATGTCGGCTTCGGAGATCGGAATCTCGACGTGCTCCGTGCCGAATCTCGACGCGATCGCCCGTGCATACGCCGCCTCGTCATACGACGTGCCGGGAAAGCCGATCGAGAACGTCCGCGCGGTGACACCGCGGTCGTGCATCAAGGCCACCAGGGCGCTCGAGTCCACGCCGCCGGAGAGGAACACGCCGACGGGCACGTCGCTGACCAGGTGCAGATCGATCGATTCGGACAGCAGCTCGCGCACGCGCTCGCGGGCGGCGGCGAACGACACGCTCAGCCGCCGCGACGGCCCGGCGCACGTCAGCAGATCCCAGTACGGCTGGCTGGTCGGCTCGTGGCGCGAATCGATCACCGCGAGGTGCCCGGGCGGCAGCAGGTCGATGCCGCGAACCAGCGTTCGCGGAGGCGGCACGGCCTGGTACGCCAGGAACTGATCGAGCGCAAGAGGGTCGAGCTCCCGCGGCACGACGCCCGAGGCGAGCAGCGCCCGGATCTCCGAGGCGAACAGCACGCCGCGCTCGGTGCGATGCAGGTAGAGCGGTTTGATCCCCAACCGATCGCGCGCCACCACCAGCTGCTGCGAGCGGCCGTCCCAGATGGCACACGCAAACATGCCGCGCAGTCGATCAACGACCGACGTGCCCCACTCCTCATAACCCTGGAGCAGCACTTCGGTGTCCGAGTCGGACTGGAAATCGCGGCCGGTGCGCTGCAGCTCGCGCCGCAGCGATCGGAAGTTGTAGATCTCGCCGTTGTAGGTCACCGAGACCGGCACGCGAGGGCTGGTCATCGGCTGCGCCGCGCGGTCGCTCAAGTCGATAATCGCCAGACGCCGGTGTCCGAGCACGCAGGTAGCGGGAGACGCGGCGTCGTGACGCGGCGTGCAATCCACGACGCCCTCTCCGTCGGGGCCTCGGTGCGCGAGCGCGCGCGTCATGTCCGCGGTCAGACGGAACGGATCGAGACCGCGCGGAACATCGCCCCAGACCGCCGCGCCAGCAATGCCGCACATGATCGCTACCGGCCTGCCGCCGCCCCGCTGAGGGACGCGGTGTTCACCACCCGGTCGTAGCCGGACCGCAGCTGACCGGCCACAACGGACCAACGGAACCGTTCGGCGTACGTGCGAGCGGCGCGGCCCCGCTCGGCCAGCGCGCGGCGGTCGCTCATTGCCGCTCGCAGCGATTGCGTGAGCCCCGGTGTCGTCCGCTCGGTCACCCACCCTGCTCCGGCCGACGCGATGTCTGTCGCGATGTTCACGCCGGGCGTGACGATCGCCGGCACGCCCGCGCCCATAGCTTCCACGAGCGCGATGCCGAAGTTCTCCTGGTGGGATGGCAGCACGAACAACGACGACGATCGGAGCAGCTCGGCGCGGCGCGGGCGATCGACCCATCCGAGGAACTCGATGCGATCCGACGCCGGCCCCGCACTCGCCAGCCGCTCGAGGGCGGCCACGCAGGCGGCGGGCCCATCGCCGCCAATCCGCAGCCGCCACGCCTGCAGCGGCTCCATGGCGGCCAGCGCGTGAAAGGCCTCGATGAGCAGGTCGATCCCTTTCTTCGGGTGCAAGCGGCCCAATGCCAGGACGACCGCGGATCGCTCGACCGGCGCGTGGTCCGCATCCGCGAACTGCTCGTCATCGATCCCGAGAGGAATGACGATCCCGGGCGCCAGCCATGGCAGGTGACTTTCGGCGAGCCGTTGCTCCTCCGCCGACGTGTAATGAACCGCGGTGGCGCCGCCGAGCAGACGCCGTGCCGAGGTCGCCAGCAGCGCGTTCTTGCGCCACGCATGCTGCTCGAGACTCCAGGGATCCAGCGTGCCGAGCGGCCGGACGACATGCGGAACCCGCGCGCGCCGGCACGCGCGGCCCGCGGCCAGCGAGCTGTGCGAGAACACCGCGTGGACGTGCACGAGATCGAACTCCGGGACGTGGGCGCGCAGCCAGCGCGCGAGCGCCGGGGACCACTTGAACGACTCGCTCGCTCGGCGGCGAAACACGATGACGGGCACGCCTTCGGGCGTGGTCAACTGCCCCTCCGGCGCGGCGAGCCGGTTGCTGCCATCGGCATCGGTTGTCGCGATCAGCACGTCGGTGCCGGCGGTCATCAGCGCCCGGCACATCCCCAGCACCGCGGTGGTCGGCCCGCCGTAGCGCGCCGCCATCGCCGGAATCACGTGCAGCACCTTCACGGCGCGAGCTCGTCGGCGGGCATGACGGGCCTCTCCGCGTCGGCATCGGGCGTTTCCGTCCCGACCGACAAGTGCAGCGCCAGATGGTTGACGACCTTCACGAGGATGAACGACGCGCCGGCCGTCGCGACCACCTCCGAGAACGCGCCGCCGATCTGCAGGAGGCTCAAGCCGGGCAGGTACCACAGCAGGAACCGGTGCGTCTCGCCGCGGGCCAGCAGCACGGCGGCCGTCCGATCGACGTAGGCCACGATGAGCCCGATGATCAGAAATCCGGCGACCACGCCAACCGTACCGAAGTTGATGTACATCTCGAGCACCTGTCCGACGCCGATGCTCGTCCCTTCGGCGAAGCGAATGCCCGTATAGGTGCTCACGATGTCGCCGCTGCCGGCGACGACCGGCTTGTCCGGCCAGACGGCGCGCGGTATGGCGGCGAGCGCCGCCGCGACGATGGTGGAGCCGTACGCGAACTCGACGTTGCGGTCGTCGAGGTGGGCGATCGCGGCGCCGACCAGAAAGTCCTGATCCAGACGTCCGCGGACGCGGTCGAGATGGGTCTGGTCCTGCAGGTCGAACCACTCGGTCGTCCTGATCGTCGTGCTGAGCTGGTCCCACCGATCTTCGAGGGTGGCTCCACCCCACACGACCGACCGGATGTCGCCGCGGTCGCGCATGTAGGTGACGTACACCGACAGCCCCGCATACGCCAGCAGCACCGTGGCGATCACCGTCTTCAGGCCCGGGCGGCTGAAAGAGGCGATCAGGGAGAACACGATCAGCGCCGCCGCGAAGCCGTATCCCAGGAAGCCCTGCGAGAGCACCGTGATCACCGGGAATGCCACGGTCGCCGACATCCAGAGCAGAGCCAGGGCGGGCCTGCCGAGCAGGCGGGCGTTCCAGGCCTTCAGAGCGACCGCGACCGCCAGGAGCGTCGATCCGGTCGACGCGATCGCGCCAACCGTTGGCAGCCGTCCGGCCAGCGGCGTGACCACGCCGTAGAGCAGCGCCGCCGTGAGCAGGTACACGGTGACGAGCTGTCCCGACAGGCGATGCCGGGGCGTCATCAGGTCCGCGCCGTCGGGATCCTCGTGGCGCTTCATCGCCGCGGCGATTTCCGCGCCGGCGGCGAACGCCGCCATGGCCAGCACGCTCTGCCGCAGGCCGAGTGCCGTGACCTCGATGCCGGGAAAGTCGTACCACGGCAGCAGCGCGAGCGCGGGCGCGAGCGCGTGCAGCGTGCCGAAACTCAGCACGTATGTCATCAGCAGGCCGGCGCTCGTGTTCGTGCGGAGGTGGCGCACCAGCACGAACAGCGCCGTCGCCAGCCAGGCCATCAGCCAGTACGCCAGGTTCAGGTCATCCTGCATGTCTGACTCGCCTGCCGGCGCGCCGCTCGAGCCGTCTGATACACATCGCCTCGAACTCTTCCGCGACTTCGTCCCAGGTGCGGGAGCGTCCGGGCTGACAGGCGGACCCGATCAGGTCGGCGAGCGCGGAGCGGTTCCGTTCACACCATCCAAGGCGCTCGAGCACGGCGTCCGGTCGGCGGATCGGCACGATCCACCCGTCGTCTTCAGACCTCACGATGTCGCGGCCGGCGCCGTTTGGCGTCGTGATGATCGGCAGACCCGCGGCGTGCGCCTGCGCCAGCACTGCGGGGAATCCATCCTCGATCGTGGGAAACAGGAAGAGATCGGCGTCGCGATACACCCCGGGCAACTCCGACTGCGGGCGTTTGCCCACGACCTCCACGTTCGGCGGCAGCGACGCGAGCAGCGGCCGTCCTTCCGGCATCACGTGCCCGACCAGACGGAACCTCAGCGACGCTGCCGCTGGCGCCCGCACGACCTGCATGAGATCGAGCAGCCCCTTGCGGTACGACAGCGCGCCCACATAGAGCACGGTCAACGGGTCGCCGCGCCGGATGCGCGCGATCCGGGCAGACCTGGCCGGCGCGTCCGCGCTGAACGCGCGCACATCGACGCCCAGCGGCACCAGCTCCAGTCGATCGGGGTCGATCCCCTGCTCGACGAACGTCCGCGCCGAAAACGATGAGAGGACGACGATGGCGTCGGCGAGCTCGTATTCGCGCCGCTCGCGCGCGACCATCCAGTCGCCCGGCCGATCGAGATCGACGCCCGCCCGTGTCGATTCGTCGTGGAGCAGCTGCTGCTGGGTCGCGATGTGCGAGGAGCCGCGCATGAGCAGGGTCAGCGCGCTTGCGGCCGCCGGCGACCGCAGGATCTCCTCCGACACGCCGCTCCACGAATGGATCACGTCCCAGGGTTCGCGGCCGAGCTCCCGGGCCGCCCAGCGACCGAACCAGCGGTGCGCGGGCGGCTCGCAGCGATGCGCCAGCGCCAGCGATCCCGTCCGCTGGTAGGCGCGCGTGACGACACCGTGCCAGGGGAAACTGCGCACGCGCGCAGGGTCGACGCCGAACCGGCGCACGGCCCAGCGGGGATAGTTCGTGAACAGCGCCACGTCATGGCCCCGCCGGATCAGCGCGGTGCCGAGATCGAAGGCGTGAAATCGCCCCTGGACCACGATCGCGATCTTCACGCCGCTGACTCCTGCGCGCCGAGCATCGCCCGAAGGCGATCGCGGTACGTGTGATGACCGCCCGTGATGAACCGCCGTGCAGCGGCCGCAAGACGCTGACGTCTCTCCCGATCGCCGAGCAGCGCCTTCGCGCGATCGAGCACGTCGGTCTCCGAGCGGAAGTACGCCACGATCTCGTCCTCGCCGCCGAAGAGCCGCCGGTGCTCGTCGGTGTCTTCGACCAGCAGGCACGCGCCCATGGCGGCGGCTTCGAACGTGCGCATCGTGTGTCCGTCGCGATTGGCGTGCCGCACCAGGCAGAGCGAGACGGCGGCGGCGCCGGTCGCCTTGCGGACGATCGCCGGCGATACGTGCCCGCGCCAGGCCGGCCGTGTCGCCGCATGGCGATCCCAGTAGTCGCCGTACAGCGCCACGTTGACGCCGCCTTCAATCAGCCGCGAGACGATCGCGACCCGTGCGGGCTCGGCGCCGCCGACGAAACAGACATCCGCGGCGTAGCGCGCGCGTTCGGCCTCGGCCGGCGCCTCGGGAAAGAACAGATGCGGATCGACGGCGAACGGCAGGTACTCGACGCGCCGGCAGCCGTGCCGGCGCAAATCGTCGAGGTTGGCGGTGCGCGGCGAGTACACGCGGTCGTAGGCCGTGAGCGCGTCGAGAAACCAGCGGCTGCTGAACGCCGGGTTCCAGGGATCGTCGGTCAGATAGTTGATAGTCACGACGCCCTGCGCCCGCATCTGCTCGAGATGCCGCCGTTCGATCGGCGCCACGCCTGTGGCGATCAGCCAGGCCGGCTGCCGTTCGCGGCAGGTCTGCGCGATCGCGCGGCCGTACGCCGCCAGGCGCGTCGGACGACGGCCGCGGAGCCACCAGTTCACGCGTGCGATCGCCCGCGAGCCGGCAAAGGCCCGCCGCGCGTCGCAGAGCGCCGCGGGCATCTGGAGGGCGTGTGCGGCCCGCAGGAGGCTGGCGCCGACATTCGTGCCGGCGTCATTGCCGGCGATCAGCACGCCGCCGCCCACTCCCCCACCTTCCGCGCGACCAGCCGCGCGGGCCGATGGATCGCGGTGAGCAGCCCGAGCGGGGCGCCGAGACCGATGAGCGTCGCGGCCGCGTAGGTCGTCGAGGCGAGCACGCGCTCGATCGCCGGGAGCGCGCAGCCGGCGAGCGTCTGCCTGGGCCGCATCGCGCGCGCGACGCCGGCCGCGAAATGCCACGACTGCACGCGCCGGTACTCGAGCAGCCAGAACGGATAGAGGAAGCCGAAGTACTGGATGAGCACCGACGCCATCGCCCGCAGGCGCCCCTGCCCGAGATGCGGAGCCAGCGCGTCAATCACGAGTCCGGCCACCGACGCGAGCGGAATGCGGCGCGGCGGGATGCCGCGCCCGCGCACGGGCGCGCGCGTCGCGTAGCTGTCGACGGCTTCTCCGGGAATCTGCACGTCTTTCCGCACCGTGACGAGGTCCGTTTCGAGCAGCGCACCGCCCGCGGCGATCAACCGGCAGCCGATGTACATCTGGTACATCTCGCTGCCGTCCCAGCGCGTGACGGCCGCCGCCTGCGCCGGCTCGCGGCGCAGCACGACACCGCTCACGAAGCTGAACTGGCGATAACAGCGGGCGGCCACGGCCGGGCCGGCGCCGATGAGGGCCGTGCGAGGCGCGCGCTGCGTGACACGCTCCGTCGTGAAATCCGCGAAGTTCGTGAACACGACGTCAGGCGTCGCGTGACCCGTCATGATCGCGTGCAGCCGCTCCAGCGTGTCCGGCGCCGCGAGGGCGTCGTCATTGCCGAGCAGGAAGCAGAACTCCCCGCCGGCGAGTTCCATGGCCGCGCGCAGGTTGCCGTCGTACCGCCGGTTCGTCGTGAGACGCCGGTACACGAACGACAGCCCGGACGACTCGAGGTGCTGGAGCAATTCGCCGTCACGCCCGTCCGTCGACGCGTCGTCCGAGATGCAGACTTCGAAGCTGCGAAAGCGCTGGCGGTCGAGCGATCGGCAGACCTCGATCAGGAACGACGTGCGGTTGTGCTGCGGAATGCAGATCGAGAAATACGGCCGCGCGACGAGCCGGCGCTCGACGATCCTGTCCCGGGAGGCCGCCTCAGCCGGCATAGGCGGGCGTGCGCACCTGATCGAGCACGGGCGCGAAACAGCGCTCGTAATTCCACTCGCCGAGGATCTTCTGCCGGCCGCGGACGCCCATCGCGAGCCGCTCGGCCGAATGCTCCAGGCACCAGCGGAGCGCAGCCGCGAGGCTGCCGGCGGACGCGGGATCGCACGCCAGACCGAACCCGGGCTCGACGTACGTCCCCAGCCATTCAGGCAGCGCCGGCACCAGCAGCGCGAGCCCACTGGCCATGTAATCGAACGGCTTGTTCGACGCGCCGACCATCGCGCGCTCGTTGACATCCGCCGAGTCGGCCGGCAGGAGCGCCAGACCGACGTCGCACGTCGCGCACAGCCGCATGAGGTCGCCGCGCCGCAGAGCGCCGTGCAGGCGGACGCGTTCGGCGATCCCGAACTGTCGCGCGCGTGCCAGGAGTGCGTCGGTGTATCCGGGATGGCCGATCGTCTCGTAGCCGGCGATGTCGAGCGTGACCCCGGCCGGCAGCGTCGCGATCGCATCGATTACGGCGAGCGGAAGCCGGGCCGGCACAATCGATCCGTGGTAAAGAACCCGCAACCGCGAGCTCGACGTGTCCGGACGCGCCGCCGCAGCGACTTCGCGCCGCAGCGGCGTATTCCAGACGGTGAGGACGCGATCGCGGCCCGTGGTTCGCGCATACGTCGCCGCGCGCGCCTCGTTGGGCAGAACCACCAGCTCACAGCGGCGTGCCAGCGCCTGCCTGGCGCGCATGATGACCTTGTCGGGCACCGTACGCGCGATCACGCGTCCGGCGTCGCTGACCGCCGGCGAGTCGTGCTCGTGATACAGCACGCGCACGCCCGGCAGCCCCCCCGCCAGCAGCGCGACCGGGCACGATGGCGGATCGGACGCATACACCCACTGCGGCCGCCACCGGAGGGTCCACAGCAGCGCCCACGCCGCAAACCGCGCGTAGTGCAGCTTCTGACGCCATCCCGGCGGCTCATGCGGCAGTGTTGCGACGCGCACGCGCGGATGACTCGACAGCTCCAGCGGGTCATCCGCGCGCCGCGTTCCGAGCACCAGCACCTCGAAGCCGGCCTCCGCGAGCAGCTCAGCGGAGTGATCGACCGGCGGGTACGCGCCCGGGTTCGTGTACTGCACGTACAGCACCCGGGCCGGCCGGCGCGACCGTTCCCCGACGAATGCGGCCGCGCTCATCGCGCCGTCACCTGCGCCGCGTGCGGTTGCCGCTCGCGAGCTGAGGCGAGCGACGCGTACAGCCGGTGCATGTCGTCCGCCACGTTCTCCATCGATCGCGGCGGCCGCACGTTCGCGCGAAGGCGCGCGACCCGCTCCGGATCGGAGGCGCACGATCGCAGCGCCGCAACCCACGCCGTCAGATCGTCATGCGGCGCGACGAGCAGGCCATCGACGCCGTGGCGCACCTTGTCGGCGATGCCGCCAAGATTCGATCCGAGCACAGGGGTGCCCGCGGCAAAGGCCTCGAGCACGACGAGCGGTCCGGTCTCGAGCCACTGCGACGGCACGGCGAGCAGGTCGTACTCCGCGAGGCGCGGCACGACATCGGCCGGCGCGAGCGGCGAATAGAAGCGGATGCGCCGATCGGCGCCCGCGAGCGACTGGAACTGCTCGAGCCGCCGTCGATCGCCATCGTGCTGGACCAGTCCGAACACGTCGAGCGCGATCGGCGCGTGGGCGGCCGCGCGCATGGCTTCGATGAGCACGCGGGTGCCCTTGACCGGATCGAGGCGCCCGAGATGCGCGACGCGAAGCGGGCCCTCTGCCCTGCCTCGGCGCGGCGTGGCGCGTGCGACGGTGATGCCGTGCGCCGACTCGACGATCCGCTCTGGCGGCACACCGTTGGCGCGCAACAGCTCGGTGACCCACGGCGCGAGCGACACGAGCCTGTCGGCTTCGTCGAGCACCGCTCGTGTGAGGCCATGCCGACGCTCGATCAGCTCGCGCATGCGAACCGCCGTCCAGACGCCGCCTTCGAGCTGCAGCCGCTCGACGACCCGGCCGGCGGCATCGGGCATCCACTCGAGCGCCGTGACGATCGTCTGCCCGACGCCGAGCCCCTGCAGCGTGCAGGCGCTGCACCGCGGCACGTCGAGGTGTCCATCGCAGCGCTCGCGGCCGTCGTGCAACAGTGTGCCGCGCGTGCACGAGACCGTTGGCGTGTGGTAGGTGAACGCCACGGGCACGCCGGCGCGGTGCGCTTCGCGGAGGATCTCGTGCGAACAGGCTGCCGTGAGCGCATGCTGATGCACGACGTCGGGCCGCTCGGCCGCCAGGATCCGCGCGAACTGCCTCGCGGCCCGGGCATCGGCGCCGTAGACGCGGGTGACCGTCGGTGGCGTGCGGTCAATCGCAAAGCGCCGGACCGGGATGCCCGTCCATTCGTACGACCCATCGGCGGCCGCCGGCGCCGTCACGACGTTCGCCACGCCGCGCCGCTGCAGCGCGCGGCACAGCGCGTCCACGTACAGCTCGGTCCCGCCGGGCGCGTCCGGCATGAAGGAATACACGACATGAAGGACCTTCACAGACCTGCCGTCTTTCCGAAGCGCATCAACCGCCGGTACTGCACCGCGATCCGCTCGGCGGCCTCGTAGCCAACGAGGCGGGACAGATGCTTCAGGCTCAGCGGCGCCGGCGGCTCCCACGACGGGATCACGACCTGGATCTTTTCGATGGTGCCGCGGAAGGCCTCTGAATCGTGCTCGGCGAAGAACCGCGCCGCCCAGTGGTACGCTTCCACCACCGCCTGCCTGCGGTCATCGTCGAAGAGGTGGCGCGCGTCCCAGTGCGCCGCGACCATGTCGGTGTTGCGCACGCAGGCGTGCACGAAGGCCGCGTCGTTCTCCTGCGACAACGATCCCGGGCGCTTGCGATACCAGAACAGGGGCCGGGATGCCGGCACGCGCAGACCTCGGCCCCCGCCGAGCAAGATCCGCAGCTGGAGGTCGACGTCTTCCACGAGCCGGTACTCTTCGTTGAATCCGTTCACCGCGGCAAGCCAGCTGCGGCGGACGAGCTGCGCGCCGAACGGGAGGAAGTTCTCGGCCCGCAGGGTCGCGCACGCCGGATCGGCGCCCAGATCCGGATCGAAGATGTCCTCGGGCGCCACCGGCGCGCCGACATGCGCGATCCGCGCCCAGCGCGAGTACACGAACGCGGTCTCCAGACGCGTGCCCGCCGCCGCGCGCGCCTGGTTCTCGATCTTCCGCTCGGAGATGACGTCGTCGGCGTCGAGGAACTGGATCCAGTCGCCCCGCGCCGCCTGCCAGCCGCGATTGCGGGCGGCGCTGGGGCCGACCGACCGCGGCAGCTGCAGCACGAGCAGCGACCGCCGCTCGCGTTCGATCACCGCCCGCGCCACCGCTGCCGTGTCGTCCTTCGATCCATCGTCGATGACGATGATGTCGATGTGATCCGGCGGGTACGTCTGGTGACAGACCGATCGCAGCGCGTCGCCGATGAACGGCGCCGCGTTGCGCGCGGCGATCACGACGGTGACGCGTGGGAGGGGCATGAACGATTTGAACGCGGAACGGTCAGCGGGTCGCGAGGAAGTTGCTGAGCCCGTCGCCCACGCCGGGGGCCGAGACGCCGAGCTCGTCGATCCGAAAAGACGCGGGCAGATGTTCCAGGATGCCGGGACTCGCGGGCCGGCCCTGCTGCACGCGATCCTCGAAGACGATCGCACGCAGCCGGCCCGAGGCCAGCAGGTCCTGCGCGCCGCTGAGCACCAGCGGTTCGGCCCCTTCCACGTCGATCTTCAGCACCGTCGGCTCGAGGTCCGGGTGCTCCCGCGCGAAGTCGTCGGCGCGCATGACCGGCACGGTCGTCGATGTGGAGCCGCCATTGGATCGGGACAGAATCGAGCTCATCCCCAGATTGTTCGAGGGCCCCCGGTGCAGTGTCGCGGTTCCCGTGGTGTCCGCCAGCCCGTGCGGCACGATGGTGACGTTTGGCAGTCCGTTCTCACGAACATGCCGCTGCAGCAACTCGAGCGCCCGCGGGTCTGGCTCGAACGCGACGACCTGCGCGCACAGCCGGGCGGCGACCAGCGTCACGGCGCCGATGTTGGCGCCCACGTCCCAGAGCACATCCGACGCGCGCAGATGCGTCTGCAGCCACTCGATCAACGGACGCTCGTAGTAGTCGTTGAAGAAGATCTGCTGCTGCACGTGATCGCCGAGCGAGACGCTGATCAGGCCGGCGTCGTACGCGATCCAGACGCGCGGCTTCGTGAACCAGGCCCAGTAGTGCCCGACGACATAGTGTTTGAACGGATGCCGCGCGCGCCGCAGATACCAGCGCAGCAGCTCGCCACGCCAGACCTTCGGATTCACGGCTGCAACCCGTCCGGCAGCAAGCCGATTTGCTGGAGCCATTCACGACTCTGCGCCATGCCTGCGTCGAGATCCACGGCGGATTGCCAGCCCAGCACCCGGCGAGCTTTCCCGGACGAGAGCCGCGTCGTCGCCGGACCATACAGGTCCGCGAGCCAGACTGGCGGCAGCGGGCGTCCGTCGTTGGGCGCCGCGACGCTCGAGGCGTCACGCGTCGTCCGGACGCGGCTCGAGAGGGCTGGCAGCGCCGTCCGCGCGAGGGACTTGATGCGGGACAGCTGCGGGTTGCTGCCGATGACGCGCCACACTTCGGGGCTGCCGACCATCGCGCGCCCCAGGTCGCGCAGACGCGGCGTGCGCTCGCTCGCGAGCCGCTCCAGTTCGGCTCGCGTAGACGACGGCAGCCCCTCCACCGCGGCCCCGAACAGGCGCGTGAAGAAGTCACGCCACGTCGTCGACCCATCGCAGGCGATGAAGCGCAGGCCGTGCGCCTCGCAGGAGGCCGCGGCGCGGATCAGCGCGTCCACCAGGTTCCGGACGTACACGTAGTTGACGAGACCGCGTCCGTCGTCGATCCAGCAGAACGTGCCGCCAAGGAGGAATCGCGCCGGCAGCTCCGTGAACATGCGGCCGTGAGGGCCGTACACGCACGCGGCGTTGACGACGGCGATGCGGGTGCGTCCGCTCGAGGACGCACGCGCGAGCGTCCACTGCTCCGCCTGAGCCTTCAGCCGCTCGTACTCGTTGCCCGGCGCGTACGGCGCGGTTTCGTCCACCTCGCCCCCCGGATCGCCGAAGAGCGCGGTCGTCGAGACGACCACGACCGCCTCCGCCCCGGCGGCAATCGCCGCGTCCACGACGTGCTTCGTCCCCTCGACGGTGACGCGCCCGGCGTCCTGGCCATCGCGTCCATACGCGAGATGGAACACGTACCGCGCGCCGTGCAGCGCCTTGTGCACGCGGGCACGATCGAGCAGGTCCGCCTGCAGCATCTCCACGCGGAAGCGGCCCGCATTCGCGCCGCTGCGATACGAGCGCACCGGCAGGATCACGTCGTCGTGGCCATCCGCGACGAGCCGCTCGATGAGGTGTCCGCCCACGAAGCCCGTGCCGCCCGTGACCACGATGCGGCCGGTCGACAACAGCTCGGGATTCGTCCGCACCGCGCTTGGGCTGGCGATGGGCGTGCGGTGGTGCGCGTAGGCCCAGTCGATCAGACTCGCAATCCGGACGGCATCGTCGCCGGTCGCGTCTGGACGACCGCGCAGGCGAATGGCGCGGTCGAACACGGAGAGCTGCTCGAAGAACCAGGACGGCAGCGCGGGCGGCCAGTCGCCATGCTCGAAGGGACGCGAAAGCGTGATGGACGCGTCGATCCCGGACGCGGGTCCCCGGAACCGCGCCGTCGTGGCTTCGTGATCGAACTGCAGCTCGCCGCGGCTGCCGCGGATGGTGACGAGATTCGACAACTCGGTCGTGTACGAGAGCGCGATCGTGACGGGCGCGCCCGACCCGATGCGCAGCGTGTACGTGGCGTTGGCTTCCGCGCCGCCGCCCCAGTCATCGACGTACGAGACCGGCTCGAGCGGCCCGAACAGGAAGTCGGCCATGTCGAGCGAGTGGACGCCGAGGTTCGCCAGGACGCCGCCGTTTTCCGCGCGGAAGTACGCACCCGACTGCGCGGGCCACGCGAACGGACCGCCCCACCGGATGTCGACCGACTCGACGTCGCCGAGCCAGCCGGCGGCGATCGCCTTGCGCGCCGCGCGCACCGCAGGCGCAAACCGGCGCACCATGGCGACGCCGAGCACGCGATCGAGCCGCGACGCTTTCGCCGCGAGGCGCGCGCAGGTCTGCCGCGTGAGCGCGAGCGGTTTCTCGCAGAGCACGTCGAGACGCGAATCGAGCGCGCGGTCCACGGCTTCTTCGTGCAGGGCGTTCGGCAGCGCGACCAGCGCCGCGGCGAACCCGTCCTCGCGCGCTTGGGCAATCGCGGCGCGAAAGTCCGCCCGGACGAATTCCGCCTGCGGATAGCCGCGCGTGATCAGCTCGGCCGACTGTGGCGACGGATCCACGACGCGGACGCGGTCCATCCACCCCAGACCGGCGAACGCCGGCAGATGCAGTTCGGAGACGACGGCGCCGCCGCCGAGAATCAGATAGCGCGTGCCGTGGTCCATCGTTCCTGCGCCGGGTGGGCCTCCATCGGCTCGATGCGGTAGTCGAACGCGAGGACGCCGCGAATGGCGGCTTGATAGGGCACGAACTCGAGACCCGCCGGCATGCTGACCTCGAGCGTGACCAGGTCGTACAGGATGTCGTGCGCGTCCTGACTGCGCAGCGACAGGCCGATGCGGTACTCGCCTTCGACCAGCGGCAGCGAGGGCAGGTGCGCGCGGAGCGCGAGGCGGCCGCCGGCGGCCACGTCGAACGGCGCGCCCGCATGGCGGAAATCGATGACGCCGACGCGGCGGCCGACCGCGTCGTGCACGAGCACGGCGAGCTCGTGGACGCGCGACGCCTCGCGCGACTCGATCACGACCTCGAAGTCCGCCGGGGCGCCGCTCGCCACGGGATTCGGCGCGAAGCCGAAGCGCGGCAGCTCGAGCCCCGTGCTCAACCGCAGCGCGCGATCGACGGCCAGCGGCCCCGCCTGCCTCGTGTCGGCGAGATAGGCGGCGATCTGCTCGTTCACCGGTCCGATGGCCTCGAGCCGCCCCTGCTTGAGCCGCAGGGCGCGGCCGCACAGCACCTGCACGGCCGTGAGATCGTGGCTGACGAACAGCACCGTGCGTCCGCCGCGCGCCACGTCACCCATCTTGCCGAGGCACTTTTTCTGAAACGCGGTGTCGCCGACCGCGAGCACCTCGTCGATCAGCAGA
>CAZGVW010000260.1:0-3645 GCA_964529265.1 uncultured Phycisphaeraceae bacterium | reverse complement strand
GATATCGAGCGATTCCCGTGGTCGGGGCATCTCGGCGTCAAGATGGTGGAGGATGTCCTGCGCGAAGTGGAGCGGGCGGGCGCCACGCTGCTCTTCACGAACACGCGCTCGCAGGCTGAACTGTGGTTCCAGGCGATTCTGAGGGCGCGGCCGGATCTCACAGGCCAGGTTGCGCTGCATCATGGCTCGCTCGATCGGAGTGTGCGCGGGCGCGTGGAGACGCTGCTGCGCGAGGGGCGGCTGAAGTGTGTCGTGTGCACGTCGAGCCTCGACCTCGGCGTGGATTTTTCGCCGGTCGATCTCGTGGTTCAGATCGGCAGTCCCAAGGGCGTGGCGCGGCTGCTGCAGCGGGCGGGGCGCAGCGGGCACAGGCCGGGGGCGGTGAGCCGCATCGTGTGCGCGCCGACGCACGCATTTGAACTGGTTGAGTTTTCCGCGGCCAGGGAAGCCGCGGCGGCGAGGGACGTGGAGGAGCGGAGGCCGCTCGATGCGCCGCTGGATGTGCTGGCGCAGCACCTGGTGACGCTGGCGCTGGGGGGCGGGTTCGTGGCGGCCGAGGCGCTGGCTGAAGCGCGCTCAACCCGCGCCTATCGCTCGCTCACGGACGAGCACTGGGCGTGGGTGCTCGACTTCGTCACCCGCGGCGGTCCGGCGCTGCGCGCCTATGACCGCTACGCGAAGGTGGTGGAGCGCGACGGCCGCCTCATCGTGGAATCGCGGCCCATCGCGGCTCTGCACCGGATGTCCGTCGGCACGATCTCAAGCGACGCCTCCATGAGCGTGCGGTACCTGAGCGGACGCACGCTCGGAACCATCGAGGAGGGCTTCATCGCGCGCCTGCGCATCGGCGATCGCTTCGTCTTCGGGGGCAAGTCGCTCGAACTGATTCGAGTGCGCGACATGACCGCCTTCGTCCGCGCGATCCGCGGCAAGAAGGGCGGGTCCGGGGGCGTCGTGCCGCGGTGGATGGGGGCGCGGTTTCCGATGTCCACACAACTGGCGCAGGCGGTGCGACATCGCCTTCAGCAGGCGCGCGACGGCATGTACGCGGACGAGGAGATGGAGCGGGCGCGGCCGCTGCTCGAGATTCAGGCGCGCTGGTCGCGCGTTCCCGCGGCGGATGAACTGCTCATGGAGCACGTCTCAACGCCGGACGGGCATCTCGTCTCCATGTTCGCCTTCGAAGGCCGCCTGGCGCATGAAGGACTCGGCGCCCTGCTCGCGCATCGCCTCACGCGACGAGCGCCGCGCACCGTGACCGTGCTCGCCAACGATTATGGCCTGCAACTGGTGTCTCCCTCACCCTTCGAGCGCGATAAGGCCTCGTGGCGCGAGGCGCTCTCCGCCGAAGCGCTCATGGAGGACCTGCTCGAAGCGCTGAACGCCACAGAACTGGCCCGCCGCCAGTTCCGCGAGATCGCGCGCGTCGCCGGCCTCGTGTTCCCCGGCTATCCCGGCATGGCGAAATCGAACCGCCAACTCCAGGCCTCGAGCGAACTCTTCTTCGATGTGTTCACCGAGTTCGATCCCGGCAACCTGCTGCTCGAACAATCGAAGCGCGAAGTGCTCGATCGCGAACTGGAGGCGGCGCGGCTGGGCGCCGCGCTCCAGCGCATCGCCCGCTCGCGCCTCGTCATCGTCGAAACCCCGCGGCTGACCCCCATGGCTTTCCCGCTCTGGGCCGAGTTCGTACGATCGCAGGCGACGTCGGAGTCGTGGGTGAACCGCGTGCAGCGGATGGCCGTGCGGCTGGAGGAAGAGGCGTCCGGACGGGCAAGTGGACCCCCGCCGCGGCGGCGCGGGGCAGTGAAGGAGCGAAAGGGACGCCGTGCGAAGGATCGAGTGGCTGGGTGAGACGCTTGTTCTGTTGCCGGAGCGGGCGATCTACTGGGAGAACCGCCGCACACTCCTCGTGGCCGATGTGCACTTCGGCAAGGCTTCGATGTTCCGCGCGGCGGGTGTCCCGGCGCCAACGGGTGTGACGGCCGCGGATCTGACGCGGCTGGACGGCCTTGTCGAGAGGACCGGGGCCGGGCGCATTGTGTTCCTCGGCGATTTCCTGCACGCCCCCGCCTCGCGCGAGGACTGGGTGATGGAGCAGATCCGCGCCTGGCGCTCGCGGCGGCCCGGGCTCGAGATGCTGCTCGTGCGCGGCAACCACGACGCCGCAGCGGGCGACCCGCCCCCGGAACTGGGCATCGAATGCGCGCACGGACCCGTGACCGAAGCGCCGTTCGCCTTCCAGCATGAGCCGGGCGAGTGCGAAGGCGCCTACACGCTGGCCGGGCATGTGCATCCGGTGGCGTCGATGCGCGGCGCCGCGGAAACCGGCCTGCGCGCGGCGTGCTTCTGGTTCGGGGCTCGGTGCGCCGTGCTGCCGGCGTTCGGCGGGATGACGGGCGGCGCGACGATCCGCCCCAGGCGCGGCGATCGTGTGTTCGTGATCGGCGAGGGCGCGGTCGTGGAGATCGAGACCGGCGGCGCAGCCCTCGGCGCCGCAGGGCGCGGGCGCGTCACGGCATAGGCTGCGGCGCGGAGAGATGCGTCACTTCGCCTCGAACATCTCCGGGTGCTTCGCCTTCCACGCGGCGTCGATCTTCGCGAGATAGCCCGCCGGGCTCTTCTTGAACTCGGAGACGCACTCCTCGCAGCAGAACCGCACCAGGCGCGAGGCGACGACGAGATCGACCCCCAGCGGCCCAAGTTCATCATTCGCGACGACGCATGTCTGGAGCGGGTACTCGGCGGATTGCCCGGCGATCGCGGCCTCGTCGATCTTCGCAAGGTAGGCGGCGGGATCGGCCTTGAACTTGGGAATGCAGGCGTCGCAGCAGAATCGCACGAGCCGATTGCCGTGGATGATGTTCACGGGCTCGCCCATCGAGCCCAGTTCCCCTCCGCTGATGACGCAGGTCTCGAGCGGGTACCAAGGCATCTGGTCGGCGATCATCTTCTCATCGATTGTGGCGAAGTACTTATCCTTCTCCGCGGCGAACTTCACCGGGCAGCGCTCGCAGCAGAAGCGCACCTCGCGCTCGGAGAACTTCTTCACCACCGGCGCCGTGGCGCTGATTCCCATGCCCGAAACGGGGCATGTGGCGAGCGTGTAGGGATCGCCGCCCGCGGCGCTCAGCGCGATGTCCTTGTGCCCGCCCTTCTCGCCCTCGCCCGCCGGCGCCGAAGCGGCAACAAAGGCGGCAGAAAGCGAACACGCGGTGATGAACATGATGCTCTTCAGATTGCGGAGAATCATCTGCGGGCTCCTCGTTCGGATGTCGTAAGGGCGGTGTCGCGGCCTTGGGCCTGTCCGCCTCCTGGAAAATGTAGGCACACCAAGCACCCCATGCAGCCGGGCCGAAGATCCGCGGCCGGCGCGAGAGGCGCGCCTCCACACTCACTGTGAGCGTGGGTTCATGCCCCGCTCACGAGTGACTCACCCCGAGCGACTACCAGTTGTTGAAAGACGCATGGCGCGAGTCGAGGACAACCCCAGGGCAGAAGGAGTCGAAGCCATGTCCGCTGAAAGCGCAGAATGCTCGCCGGAAACCGAAGCGGCGATCGCCGCGCTCGCCCTGCTGCGGCGCGACTGTGAACGCATCGCCGAAGATCCGCGGCGGGCGGAGATCGCGATCTGGCAGGCGCACG
>CAZGVW010000259.1:0-5092 GCA_964529265.1 uncultured Phycisphaeraceae bacterium | reverse complement strand
AAGATGCCAGACGGTGAGGCCGTCGGCAGCGAGGCCATAGACCTCGTTGCCCCGGAACTCCAGCATCGGCTGGTTCTGTGGCACAACCGCCACCGTGTCGCCCGCATTGGTCATGTCCGCGCCGCGAAAGCGCGGATTGCGGGCGGGCCGGGGCGCCGCATCGACGATGAACTTGAAACCGGGACCGGAGACGATTTGCTGAAACGGGTTCCGGCAGCTCGCCGCTACGTTGTTGACGAATCGATTGTTGAATCCGGCGGCCCAGTAACATTCAGCCGCTGCGCCAGGCGTCGTGCCATCGGCCGTATCCGGACCGCTCTGTCTTGGATTCACGTCGCCGCGGATGTTTGCAACGAAGTTGGCTTCGAACAGGTTCTCGGTTTCCGAGCCGTCCTCCGTGACGATGCCCGCGCCGGTCAGGTGCGATCCCCCGAACACGACGTTCTGCTTGACGAGGCCGAAGTGGCTCGCGTGCACGGCGATCGGCCACTTGAAGCTGTCGTTGACGGCGTTGCCGATCAACACGAACTGGTGGCCGGTATTGCTCGGATTCGGCGGCCCCCAGAGATGATGAATGTGCACGGGATACCGGCCGATCTTGTTGTTCGCGGCGTGGAGCGGCGCCGCGCGGGTCCGGCCAAGATCCTGGAACTGGACGTAGTGAATACGCACGTCCGACCGGCGCGTGTAGAGCGTATGTCCCCTGGTTCCGGACGGGTGCTCCGACCGGATCACGACGTTCCGGGTCAGGTTGCCTGCATGAGGCAGCAGCCGGGTGCCATCGGCGAGCACTGTCGGTGTTTCATCGGCGTCCCTCGCGCCGCGGTGGCCGAACGCCAGTGGTGAGTCGAGCGTCAGCGTCCTGCCATCGGCACTGATGGCGGCAATGCGTCGTTCCTCGACGTGAAGCTCGTACCGCGGGTTGAACCAGTAATTCGTGGGCACCTGGCGCGTGTCCGGCAGGAACACCCGATCGCCGACCTGCCATCCGGACACCTGATCCGACAGCGTCACCTGCCCCTGCCCGGCTCGAGGCTCGACCGCGGTTCGAACGAACGTCGGCTGCCTGATCGCGCCGTGCATCATCACCGTGCCATCAACAGCAAGCAGTCCTGTGCCGAACTGATCGGGATCTCGATCCGTGTCGAGTGGCTTGTCCCTGATGATGATCTCGGCAGTGACGGTTGGCGAGATGGGCTGTGCGGGCGTGCCGATCTCGAGCCGGCCTTTCGGCAGCACGATCAGCGTGCCCACCTTGAGCCGCGTCGGCTCGGCCGTCACGAAGCGCAACGTGCCGCCGCCTTCGATCCCGACCACATCGGCTTCGCCGGTCGTCGTGTCGTACGTCACGGCATGCGCGATGCTGACGACGTCGGTCGGGCCGGGGACTCTCGCCGGTCTCCAGGTGGCCGGCACAGACCAGGCGCCGGCGGCGGCGCTGCGGATCGTCGGCTGGGCCGCGAAGTTCGGGATGTGATCGTGACTCGTGTGAATGACCTTCTGTGCGCGGGCATCCACATTGGAAGACAGGCAGACGACGAGCACCGCTGCCAGGGAGGCCAGTTTTCGACCCCGCGCGCCGACGAACCGGTCCCAGGTTCGGTGTCGCATCATCGTCTCGCGGTGGTGGACTCGCAAACCGAGTACCGGCGCGGCGCGGACCCTGGGCCGCGGCAACCCCTTGGCCGGTGCCTGTTTACCGGCTCGACCGAACCCGTCTCGGTGGACCTGGCACGGAGGCCCCGGACAGGTATCCGATTCGGTCGACAAAAGTCGCCTCAATAGCGGACTCAAGTCTGCCGTCGCCGGCCACTGTCCGGCGCGGAGTGCGCCCGATCGGGGCCGTCACCGCCGTCCGCCGTTCGCTTCACGATGGTCAGATACAGATCGTCGTAGCGACGCCGGTAGGTCCGCACGTCGAACTCTTCCTCGGCCAGCCGGCGAGCGCGACGGGCATACTCGATCCTCCGGTTTCGGAGCTCGTCCACGGCCGCGGCAAGCGACGTCGCATCCGGTGCCGCCACGACTCCCGCCCCCGTACGTCGGATGAGATCGGAGATTCCGCCGGGGGTTGTCACGCAGGGCCGGCCAGCGGCCAGCCCTTCGATGACAAACGCCGGACAGCTCTTGCCCGCTCCTTCCTCGAAACAGAGAACCGTCGCGTGCGCCCGGGCAAGGCAGGGCCGCAGGTCATGAACGACTTCGTGTGTGACCGTGACATTCGCGGGAATGCGAAGGGCCTCCAGCCGGCGGCGCGCGCCCGCCACATCGCCCCACTGGCGCCACGGGATGATGATGTCGATGTCCGGCCGGAGCCGGGCGAGATCGATCAGCAGCGGAATTCCGCGCCGATCGATGTCCGCCGGATCGGCGGGCGTACTCGCGAACAGCAGCGACATCCGGAGCGGCTCCGGACTCTCCGGCATCTGAAACCAGTCGAGATCGACGCCCGGACGGATCAGGCTGAGGTCGTCGGCGGACACGCCGGCGCGAAGCCATTCATCGGCGGCCGTCTCGGTCTCGACGACGACATGTGCGAGCCTCGCCGGGATCTCGACCTGTCCGCTCGTGGGGGCCACCGCGGTCAACAGGAGCGGACGACGTCCCAGCGCCCGGAAGAGGTGCCAGGAAAAGCGGCCTCCGAAGATGTGCGTGATGTCCCCCGTCGGCTCGATGAGGGCGGCCACCCCACGCAGTGCCAGCCAGGATCTGCCGGACAGGACGAGCGCTCGTTCGCGCGGAGCGAACCGAAACGATTGACCGGGGGCAAAGGCGACGAGCGGAGCCCGTCGCCGCGAGCCGGTGCGGAGCGCGTTGACCTGCTTGGAGATGGCTTCCTTCCCTGGATCCCACACGCCGGTCCAGTAGGTCACGCGCGGCGGCATACGACGACCCATTCCAGCGGTGCGCCGCCGAGCCGATCCACGACCTCCATGAGGACACGGGCGAGCAGCCGCGATCGAGGCGCGACGTAGATCTGGCACGCCTTGAGCGTCCCGATGTGGTGCTGGACTCCGTGCAGCGACACGAGGTGGAATCCGGCCTCCTGCAGTTCATCCCGAAGCTCGTCGGGGCTCGTCAGCGCGTCGAAGTGGGCATACTCGCCTGGCTGAGCGCGCGCGCGCAGCGGGGCGGACGTCTCCGCATTCACCGCATCGAAGAGGAGCCACCCCCCTGGCCGGAGAATGCCGCCGATCTGGCGGTACAACCGCACGCGATCGGCGCGCTCGAAGTGCCGAATCAGCCTGAACGAGTACACGCACTCGACCGTCGACCGGAGCGGCAACCGAAACGCGTCGGCTCTGACGTAGTCCAGGCGGCCTGACAGCCCACGCGCGTCCAACCGGCGGCGTGCCTCGACGAGCATTTCGCTGCTCGCATCGATCAACGTCACGCGATCGAGGATCGGCGCCGTGTCCACGGTGAGGCGGGCCGGGCCCGGCGCCAGCTCGACGGCGCGCGTAATGTCCTGCCGGCGAATCACGCGTCTGATGGCCCGGGCCTGGCGGGCGTGCAGCAACGCTCCGAGCGGAGAGCGGAAGCGGCGCGCGACGTACTCGCGCGCCACCCCGGCATCCTGATACGCGCGTTGCAGCCCTTCCCGGCCCTTGATCATGCCGACACCATTCGTGCGTCGCGCGGTCCGAGCGCCACCCGCGCAACATTAGACCATGCCCGTTGCGGGCGTCCGCCAGACGGGCGCCGGTTACAGCGCGCCAACGACCCGGCCAAGCAGGAGGATCAGCATGCCGGCGAGACCCCCAATGGCGATCCATCGGGCGCGGCGAATCGCCCTGAGCTTCTGCGGCTCGAACGAAAGCGGTGTCGCAGACGCCGCAGGCGCGATCGGACCCGCGGGCGCCGGGACCGGCGGCATGCGCGCGGCCCAGGCAGCGCGAACGCCGTTCGACAGGAGCAGCACGAGTGGCCGCGTGAAATGCCTCGTCTCCATCGCAGACAACGTGCTGGCGGCGTAGTCGAAGAAGAAGCCCGCCCGCTTCAGGAACCAGTCGCGCTCCTGTCCGTTGGCGTGGCAGGCGGCCCACCACAGCACCTCGGCCTTTCGCATGTCCTGCGCCACCCAGGTCTCCGTCGGATACTCCAGGATCTCGGGACGCTCGAGATACGGCACTTCGTGCCTCGCCATCCACCGCGCATAGTGCAGGAGACTCGCCTGTGCGTAGCCGTACATCTCGTCGATCTCTCGCCGCTCCCCTTTCTCCTCGAGGTAACGTCCCAACGCCTGGAGGAAGACCGTGTAGTACCACCGCCGCTCGGTGTCGAGCAGATTTCGTGCCTGCAAATCATCGTGAGGATGAATGCACCTGAGAATCAGCTCGTCCGCCTTCCGGACGAATGCCGGGTCGCTCGTGAGCCGACAGCCCGTCAGACACGCCACGATCGAGTTGGCCGCACCCCGACCCGGCCCGTGATAGTCCAGCGATCCGGTGGCGCTCGCCAGGCCCGTCGCTCCCGACGCGAGCCATCGAAACGGGGTCAGCCGTCCATCGTCCATGTCGACCACCCATCGCGCGAGCCCGACGACGGCATCACGCGACGAGCGTTCGCCGGTCAGGAAATGATGCAGCATCAGTCCGATGGTGTAATTGTGCTCGGCTGAAGGACCTCCACCGGCGCTGATGCCGGTTGGATAGGTCCGGTGTGTGGACGTGCCCGCATCGACGTAGTGGTAGGTATGCCAGAACAGCCCGCCGTTGTACGCGGCCTTGTCCTCGCGCGTGTGATAGATGTCGATGTCCCTGACGTGCCGCGCCAGGTCGTCCAGCAGGCGCCGCCAGCGAGGATCGCCGGTCCGCAGGTAGTGCATCGCAAACCCGGCGATCGCGTCGTACTGATTGTTGTAGTGGGAGATGAACGGCTGGTCACCGAGCTGAAATGCCGATTCGTGATCGGCCGGCAGATCGCCGAAGTGTCGCCAGCCGTACTCGTCGAAGCGTTCGCGCTTGGCAAGGAATCCGCGCTGGGAATCGAACGCCAGGTCGATGAGGTCGAGGTACGCGGTATTCGAATCCTCGAGGGCCGGGACGAGCTGCGGCACGGCTCCGGTGCCGCAGCACCAGTCCGGCGACGG
>CAZGVW010000258.1:0-3163 GCA_964529265.1 uncultured Phycisphaeraceae bacterium | reverse complement strand
AAGAGTCTGGGCGTGCGCGTGAAGGCGCGGTGCGCGTGGGTGAAGCCGGCGGGGCTGTTCCGGCGGCTGATCGGGCTGGAGTTCGTGTTCGAAGGTCCGGATGAGGAGGAGCAGCGGGCAGGGGTGGCGGCGCTGGCGTTGAACCATTCGGATGGCGAGGGGCGAGCGGCGGCGTAGCGACGGCGGCGTGCGGATGGTCCGATAGCGCCGCGGCGGTGTTTCCTGATCGATTCAGACGCGCGGCGCGAGGCCTCGGAATCACGACTGTGGTCGGCAAATCTTCAGGAGGGTTCCGATGAGGGCCGATGGAAAACCCGTGCAAGGCATTCGAAACATCATGCCGTTCCTGGGGCTCGGCGAATCGACGGAGAGTAATCGCCGGCGCACCGGTCGATTGAAGACGGACTGCGTGACCTGCGACGCGGGCGAGGTGATTGACCTCTCGGCGTCGGGCGCGCGCGTGCTGGCGAAGCGCGCATGGCGCGAAGGCGAAGTGCGGCGGGTGGAGGTCGAAGGGCCGAACATTTCCGTTCGCGTGCCGGCGCGGTGCGTCTGGACGCGCAAGGAAGGCAAGAAGAACCTGATCGGCCTGGCCTTCGAGCAGCTGGGCGAGGATCAGCACCTGGCGCTGATGGCGCTGGCGCGGGCGTATGCGCACCGCGACACGAGCGTGCCGGCGAACAACGGGGCGACGCGGAACGCGGCGTGAGGGTGGTCTGCGCGGAAAGGCACAACGCGTGGTGCATCCCAAGGCGGATGCACCACGGCACCCCCCGAGTGAAGGCGCGCGGCGCAGACCGACCGCAAAAGCGAATCAGAGTTTCTTGAGCGCCTCGATGAGTCCATCGAGGTGCTGTTGTTCGTGCGCGGCGGAGATCTGGACGCGGAGGCGGGCGTGGCCTTCGGGGACGACGGGGAAGCCGAAGCCGATGACGTAGACGCCGAGTTCGAGGAGGCGCTTGCTCATGGCGATGGCTTTGGCGGTGTCGTGCACGATGATGGGGCAGATGGCGGTGGGCGATTCGAGCACATCGAAGCCGGCGGCGCGGATGCCCTTGCGGGCGTAGGCGACGTTGTCGCGGAGTTTCGCGACGCGCTGCGGCTCGCGCACGAGGATCTCGATGGCCTTCGCGGCGGAGCAGGCGACGGTGACGGGGAGGGCGTTGGAGAAGAGGGTGGGGCGGCCGCGCTGGGTGAGGAGTTCGATGGCGCGCTTGGGGCCGGCGATGAAGCCGCCCGCGGCGCCGCCGAGGGCTTTTCCGAGCGTGCCAATGAAGAAATCGATCTTCGAGCCGGGCATGGTGTAGTGCTCGTGCGTGCCTCGGCCGGTGTTGCCCATGACGCCTGTGCCGTGGGAGTCATCGACGATGAGGAGTGCGTTGTGTTCGTCGCAGAGTCGGCGCATGGCGGGGAGATCGGCGATGGAGCCTTCCATGGAGAAGACGCCGTCGGTGACGACCCAGATGGCGCCGGGAGCAGACCCGGCTCGGAGCGTTGGATCACCGGAAGAAGACCCGGCTCGGAGAGCCGGGCCACCAGGAGGGGAGACGGCGGCGGTTGCTTCATCGAGGGCGCGGGCGAGGCCCTGCATGTCGTTGTTCTTGTAGACGAACTTGTGGACGCCCTTCTTGATCACCGTGGTGAGGCGGATGGAATCGATGATGCAGGCGTGGTTGAGTTCGTCGGAGATGATGGCGTCGCCGGGCTCGCAGAGTGTGGGGAAGAGGGCTTCCGCGGCGTTCCAGGCGCTGACGAAGGAGTAGGCGGCTTCCTGGTCCATGAGGTTCGCGAGTGACTTCTCGAGCGTTTCGTGCGGTGTGAACGTGCCGCAGATGAAGCGAACGGAGGCTGTTCCGGCGCCGAACTCGTGAAGGGCGCGGAGGCCGGCGTCGACGACTTCGGGGTGATTGGCGAGGCCGAGGTAGTTGTTGGAGCAGAAGCAGAGGCACTCGCCGTAGCCGCGGAGCCGGACGGTCGGGCCCATGGGGCCTTCGATGGTCTGGAGGTGCTTGTACTGGCCGGAATCGCGGAGTGACTTGAGGATGGAATCGGTGCGCGCGGCGAAGGGGTGTGTTGCGGCGGTGGCTGCGGGGGCGGGCTGTGTGCGTGTCGTGGGCATGGGGGAATCGTAGCGGGGGCGGGAGTGGGGAAGGGAGTTCACCGCTGAGGAACAAGGAAGGGAGCTCACCACAGAGTCACAGAGGGCACAGAGGGGGAGAGTGTGGAAGAGGGGCGGCGCGAGGAGTTGGGGTGATGATGGCGATGGTGTTGGGCATCATGCAGCGCTGGTTGGTGATGGGGCGCGGCGCCAGCCGCATTCGGGGCAGCCGGGAGTGAAGTCGGCGCGGAGGTCGTAGGCGCAGTGGGGGCAGAGGCCTTTGCGCGTGCGCAGCCAGGCGCGGCGGAGGCGCCAGAGGCGGGCGAGGCCGAGCCAGGCGAGGGCGTAGAGGAGCGTGTTGGCGAGGAAGCCGGGCCAGATGGGGTGGATGGGGAGGGACATGCCGCGGATGGTGATGGCGCCGTAGGTGGTCGGAGTCCAAGGCGGTCCAAGACGCGCGTACGACGTCATCGTGAACGCGCGGAAGGGCCAGCCGATCGCGACGCCGCCGAACATCATCTTGTGATCGGCGTCTGGATTGTGTCTGAGCCAACCGGGCGTCACAAGCTCCATTTTCGGCCGATTCGCTTCGAGTTGAACTACTGAGACGCAAGAGAACTCGGTGAACCCCGGCGCGGTGTGATGTTGGACGTGCCATCCCGCGACCTTATCGCGCTCGTGTACGCCGAGGCCGCCGGGCCAGTACCACGTGACGAACATGAACCCCCATGCGACGACGAGTGTTGTCGCGGCGCCGAGGAGAAGGAGCAGGAGTGCGCGCTCGACGATGCGCCTGCGCCTGGAAACGTGTTGTCCGTCGCGGGCCTGAGGCATCGGGCGCCCTCGTGTGCGCGAGGATGGTAGGGCCCTTCGCGCGGGGCGCTCCCTCCGCCCCGTCCGGGGCGGTGCGGCATTCCGGCCTTCTTCCACGGGCTGCGCTGGTCGAGGCTGCGCCTCGACGGCGCTTCGCCCGTGGCTACATTCCTTGGCTCCTCCGGAGCCGGGAGACGGCAAGGCGCGGAAACGACAGCGGGATGCCTATGCGCCTCACTCGCTGCGGTCGCC